>NZ_JBQJIM010000008.1:0-356639 GCF_052078295.1 Crossiella sp. CA198 | reverse complement strand
GCACGTCGCTCAGGAACTCAACGGCCGTCCACGCAAAACGCTCGGCTGGGCCACCCCAGCCGAGCGTCTGCGTGATCTACTCACCGCCTAAACCACAGCGGTGTTGCAACGACCCCTTGAAACCGCCGCGACCGGGGGCCTTCGGCGTCGGGCGGAGATCAGGAGTCGCGACGTCCCACCAGGGCCCAGGCGGCCGGCAGCAGACCGGCGGCGAGGGCGGTCTTGACCAGGTCGCCGATCAGGAACGGCAGCAGGCCCTTGACCAGCGCTTCGGACACGGTGAAGTCGGCCGCGAGCATCAGCCAGGGCACGCCGACGGCGTAGATCACCGCGTTGCCCAGCAGCATGGTGCCCGCGGTGCGCAGCGGGGTGCGGTCGCCGCCGCGCTGGGCGAGGGCGCCGACCAGGGCGCCTGCCAGCACGAAGCCGACGATGTAGCCGATGGTGGCCGAGCCCGCGCTGGTGTGCCACGGCACGCCTGCCAGGCCGGCCAGCAGGTAGACCAGCATGGACAGCGCGCCGCGCTGCCAGCCCAGGGTCGCGCCCACCAGCAGGGCGGCGAAGGTCTGGGCGGTCACCGGCACCGGGCTGCCCGGGATGGGCACCGCGATCTGGGCGGCCAGGCCGGTCAGCGCGGCGCCGCCGAGCACCAGCGCGATATCGCGGACCAGGGCGCCGGGCACCAGGTCGGCCAGGACCCGGCGCTGCGGTGAGACGGTGAGCACGGACACCCGTGACCTCCAGGAGACGTGGGATCTCTTGCCCGCTGACCCTAACTCGGCGCGGACCCGGGCGAAATTGTCGGAGACCTACAAAATTCAGGCGGCTTCGGCCGTTGTGACGTAGGTCGCTCCGGCGCGGGCCCTGACCTCGGCTACAACCGGCGAGTCGGCGAAGGCGGCCGAGACCTCGGTCAGCCAGGCCGTCTCGGCCTCGATGCTGGCCGCCGCCGCGGCCGGTTCCACCGCCGGTTGCGGCCAGCGCTGACCGGTCTCCCGCACGGCCAGCGCCGCGGCCAGTTCCGCCGCGGCCAGCACCGCGGGCAGCGCGGCCACCCCGTGCCGCCGGGCCGCGGCGTGCACCCAGCCGGGCACCTCCGGCGGCACCTGCGCGCGCAGGGTCAGGAAGGCGTCCCTGATCTCGATCAGCCGCCGGTACAGCGCGAACTCGATCCGCACCGGCCAGCCCGGCGGCGAGGCCAGCACGATCCCCGGCAGCGCGCGCACCAGCACCGACCACAGCGGCGTCACCGCCCGGTAGCCGCGGTAGGCCGCCAGCCACCGGCGGGGCCGCTCCAGCACGCCCTGCCAGGTGGTCAGCACCGCGCCCGCCACCCACAGCAGCGCCACCGCCAGCCCGAGCCAGCTGGCCACCGGCATGAAGTAGGTCAGCTCGGTGCGGAACAGCACCAGCCACACCGAGGGCAGCCCGGCCACCAGTCCCCACACCACCGTGGTCATCCCGGCCAGCCCGATCACCCGCAGCCCGGTCCGGAAGGTGCCGGGCGGGCACTGCCGGGCGTGCTTGACGATCACCCTGGTGAACATCACCAGGCAGCTCACCCCGTACCCGACCAGCACCGCCTGGTACCCGGCCACGCTGGGGTAGAAGGCGAGATCGGTGCCGCCGTTGGCGACGTACTCCGGCAGCTTCCGGGTCAGATGCAGCAGCAGCCCGGTCATCGCCAGCCAGCACAGCAGCAGCGGCCACAGCCTGGTCCGCGGCTCCGGGGTCTGGGTGGAGCGGGCCAGCCGGACCAGGAAATGCACCGCCAGCATCTGGCAGGCGTTGGACACCAGCCGTCCGGTCAGCGGGAACGGCTCGATCGCCATGATCAGCGGGGTGGTCGGCTCGGCCGCGATGATCAGTCCGGCGGCCAGGCTCAGGAAGAAGCCGATCAGGTAGCGCATGCCGGGGCTGGGCGGCCCGCCCCGGCTGGCCAGCAGCTTGCCCACGCTGATCAGCACCAGCAGCCCGGCGCTGAGGTAACTGATCACCTCAGACCCCCGGCCCGAACGCCGAGCGCAGCCGGGCCAGCCCGCCGGTGACCGGCGCCGGTCGCGCGCGCCGGGCCCGGTGCATGATCAGCGAGGCCACCAGCTCGGCCTCCTGCTCCTGCTCCTGGGCGTAGCCCGTGCGGCCGAGCACCCGGCGCACCAGTTCCACCGGCAGGTTCGGCATCAGCAGCTGGGCCACCGTCTCGTGCAGTTCGCCGTCACCCGCGTGGCCGCACAGCAAATGACCCAGCTCGTGCAACAGGATGTGCTCCTGGTGCAGTGGCGAGGTGTCCACCGAGTAGAAGACATAGTCCGCCCGGTCGGTGGCGGCCAGCACCCCGCACGGCGTGTTCGGCCTGGCGGCCAACGGGATCAGCTCGATCGGCCGACCCCGTCTGGCCGCCAGCGCCTCGACCAGCAGCGGCACGTCGAACGGCTCTGGAATGTCCACAGTGGACACCAGTTGAGCGCAGCGCCGCCACAGCGCGTTTCGCGAGTACCGCACGTCTCTCCCCTTGGCGTCAGCGAACACTCTCGCTCTCGCCCCGTTGCGCCTCTCTGCGGGCAATAGCATCGATGATGTCGGTGATCGTGCCAAGGCCCTCCTCGGAGAGGTTCACCGCGCGCAGGGCCACATCGCGCACCGCGCTGTTGCGCAACGCGCCGAGAATTTCCAGCTCTTTGGCGATCGCCGCCCCCTGTTCGTCGTCGAAGAAGTAGGCCGGTGGCACCTGGAAGAACCCGGCCAGGGCCTCCAGGTGCCGCTTGGTCGGGTTGTCCCTGCGGCCGGTGCGCAATTGCCAGAGGTAGGTCGCGGAGAAGGTCTCACCGGTGCTTTCCCGGCAGGCCTTCGCTACCTCTTCGTGGCTGTGCTGCTCGCCGTTGGGGCGACGGATCACCTGGAACAGGTGGTCGATCCGTTCGGCGAGCGTGCCGGCTTCTGGCTGGCGGTCCTGCTCGTCGGTCATCTGCGCCTCTGTGGGTGTGGAAATCCGGCGGGCATCAGCTGAAGTGAACGAGTTGGAGGGAACTCATCCACATCAGTTGACAGCCCGTGTCATGCGGAGCTAGCTTGTGTCCAGACAACGTTAGCTGAGATGAATGACCAAGGGGAAGTCAGTCGACCAAGGCTGACGAGCAGGGGGAGACATGCGGAAGCTCGCGGGAGTGCTCGTGGTGGCCGCCGCGCTGGGGTTCGCCCCGGCCGCGCAGGCCGCCGAGGTCGGTGCGGCCGGGGCGCTCGCGGCCAGCTTCGAGGGTCGCAGCCTGGCGCAACAGCGCGAGGAAGCCATCCAGAAGGCGCAGCACAACGCGTACCGGGCAGCGGCGGCAGGCGGTTACACCGCCGCGCGCTGCCACCTCACCCAGTACAGCGCGCGGCCGTTGCTGCCGCCGTACTGGGAGGGCCACGCGGTCGTGGCATGCATCTGAGTTGACCAGACTCCTCACGCGCTGACCCGCGTGGCCGGCTACCACAGGGGGGATGCCGGTCCTGGTCACCACCGTGAGGACACCGCCGCCGGGGCGTGCGCCCCCCAGTCGGACGCCCCGGCGGCCCTTCACACGAACGTCTGGCCCGGTGCAGGCTGCCGTCGATCGGTGGCGTTCACGCCCCCCAGCGAAGCCTGTCGGTCGGGTGCCGTCCCGGCCGGGCGTTCAGTGGGATGGCCTCCCGTGCGTGCACCGGAGGCCATCCCTCCCTTTCTCCGTCGGCCGGTGGGGTCGGCGGTCCGATAAAACGCAGGGGGAACAACCATGAAGAAGTTGCTGTGTGCCGCCGTGCTGGCCACCGGCGCCGTGCTGAGCGCCGCCGCGCCCGCACTCGCCGCCGAGGCGGGGACGACGTCGGTGCGGGAGACCCGCATGTTCACCGCGACCGCGCAGAACACCACCCCGGGCGGCGCGATCACCAGCGCGTCGAACTTCGCCTTCAGCCAGGCGGTCTCGGCCGGGTTCCTGCGTTCGCAGTGCTACCTGCACAGCTCCAGCACCCGCCCGAGCAGCATCCCTGGCATCTGGTTCGCCACCGCGAACGTCTTCTGCCAGCGATGAGGACCGGTCGCGGACGGCCTTCGCTGATCGCGGCCTTCATCGGGAACGGGTTCGGGGAGAACCGGGGGGAGGCACTGGCCAGGGCGCGGCAGAACGCGTTGTTCCAGGCCAGGACCGCGGGTTTCCCGTCCGAGCGGTGCGAGGTCGTGCTGAGCGGTTGCGCGGAACCGGTGAACCGGGTCCTCGCCGGATATGTCGTGCTCGGCTGCCGTCAGTCGAGGACCTCCTTCGCCCAGCTGGGCCGGAGTGCGTGAGTTCAGGATCAAGGGAGAGACAAGCAATGGGTTCCATGGTTCGACGGGGTGCTGGCCGCGACTTTCGCGGGTCTGGCGATGCTGGTTCCGGTGGCGGCGCAGGCCGCGCCCGCCCTCAACTCGGCCCCGGTGGCCGCGAGTGAGGCGGGCACGCTGGAGACCCAGACCTTCAGCGGTTCGGCTTCCGCGGGCGGCTCGCCCAAGCGTGCGCTCAGGCAGGCGATGGACTACGCGCTGCACGCCGCCGCGCTGCAGGGCTACGTGGAGAGCCAGTGCGTGACCACCTACAGCCGGACCTACTCGCACGGCGCGGGTTACTTCAGCGCCAACGTGGTCATCAGCTGCACCCGCTGATCCGGCGATGAACACCCGGGCGGCGACTCCGGTCCGCGACACCGGAGTCGCCGTCGCGGGCATCAGCTGAAGTGGACGTGAGCTAGGGAGATCGGATGCTGGAGCAGGCATCGGCGCACCGGACCAGCCGACCGCGACGGCCCACCACGCTGGTCGCGGCCTTTGTCGGGAACGGGTTCGGGGAGAACCGCAGGGAGGCGCTGGCCAGGGCACGGCAGCACGCGCTGTGGCTGGCCCGCGCGGCCGGGTTCCCGGCCGGGGGATGCCAGGTGGTGCTGAGCGGGTGCGTGGAGCCCACGCCCCGGGTGGTCCGGGGGTACGTGGTGCTGGGTTGCCGCATGCTGCGGGTCCCGGCGGCCGCCGTCCGGGTCAGCGCGTGAGCGCACCACGTCGTAGCCCACTGACCTGCGACGTTGGCAACGCTGAGTGTCTACATCGGACCGTACTCCTCGGTTGGGTTATTTGACCTTCTCGAACGGGTGGCTGAGTCCGATGTGGCTACCAATCAACCACGCGCTGTCGATGAATGAACCGTGGGCGCGACCCAGGTGGCCGACACCCGGCCACCCGGGCTCACACGGGTACAGGAAAAGGGGTGACGGCATGCACGCGAGAAGTGCGTTCCGGATCGGTGTTGTGGGCGCGGCGGCCGCCATGGCGCTCAGCGCGGGCCTCACGCCCGCCTATGCCGCGGATCTCGGCGACGCGGGCGTCGCCGAACTCGGCTCGGTGACGGTGCAGGGGGCGAACCCGTCAAGTTCGGGGCCGATCATCCCGTGCAACGTGAACGAGCAGGTCGCGGCCAGCACGCCCGGCGTGAGCTACCCGGGCGTGAGCTTCGGCATCGGCAGCACCGCCTGCAACAAGGACGCTGACGGCAACGCCAACATCAAGGTCACCGGCAACAAGTTCGAGCTGAACCTGTTCAACAAGAGCGAATACGGCAGGCGGCTGATCAGGGTCAAGACCTTCGAGGCCACCTGCAAGTCCACCGAGAACAGCACCCAGGCCGGGTTCAAGCTCGGCGGCTACAGCGGCTTCACCTTGCCCAACCCGGTGCCGCAGAATCACGTGGTGCTGGTGCCGGGCAAGACCGGCATGCCGCCGGTGGCCAAGATCATGGTGAACAAGGTGGAGACCGATCAGGGCGCGATCGCGATGACCGCGATGCACA
This sequence comes from Crossiella sp. CA198, assembly GCF_052078295.1. Taxonomy (NCBI): domain Bacteria; kingdom Bacillati; phylum Actinomycetota; class Actinomycetes; order Pseudonocardiales; family Pseudonocardiaceae; genus Crossiella; species Crossiella sp. CA198. The sequence goes on along the minus strand of NZ_JBQJIM010000008.1, from coordinate 350,808 downwards.
TCACGCTCGACCCGGACGACGGCTACGGCGCGATCGGCGGCACGATCACCGTTGGCGCCACTGCCTGTGCGCCGACCTGGTAGCCGGCCGCGGGCCGGGTGTGCCGTCCCGGGTGGGAGCGGGACGGCACACTCGAACCCTTATGCCACAGTCGGTTCACCGATCAGCTCGACCCCGGCCGCACCCAGCTGGCTGAGCGCGATGTCCACCGTCAGGCGGGCCACCCCTGCGGTCAGCTCCAGCAGCACCCTGGTCTCCAGCCCGGCCTGCCGGGCATCCAGCGCGGTGGCCCGCACGCAGTGGTCGGTGGCGATGCCCACCACGTCCACCCGGTCCACGCCGCGCTCGCGCAGCCAGCCGGCCAGTGTTTCGCCGCCGGCGCCCGCGCCCTCGAAACCGGAGTAGGCCGCGGCGTAGGCGCCCTTGGAGAACACCGCCCGCACCGGGGTCACGTCCAGCTCCGGGTGGAAGGACGCGCCCGCGGTGCCCGCCACGCAGTGCACCGGCCAGGAGTCCACGAAATCCGGCGTCTCGCTGAAATGCGGGCCCGGATCGACGTGGTAGTCCCTGGTCGCCACCACGAAGTCGTACTCCTGCTCGCGGGCGTGCCGGGAGATCGCCGCGGCCACCGCGGCCCCACCGGCGACCGCGAGCGAACCGCCCTCGCAGAAGTCGTTCTGCACATCCACGATGATCAGCGCGTTGGCCATCGGACCTCCTACGGCAGGAACACGGTGCGGATGGCCGATTCGCCCTGGGACAGCGCCAGACCCTCCCACGGCACGCTGATCAGCGCCTGGCGCAGCCGCTCGCGGCCGTCCTCCAGGGTGGGCAGGTCCTCCGCCCGCTGTCCAGCGCGCACCAGGGGGATCTGCAGCTCGACGTCGCCGTCCTGGCGCTCCGGCTGCTCGCCGGCCAGCCGGTAGACGACCTCCTCGGTCGCGGTGCCGGTCGGCTTGTGCCGCCGCAGCGCGGCCTTGCGCCCACCCCTGGACTCCTTGTGCGAACTGCGTTTGGCCACCGGGCGGCCCTCGACCTCGACCAGCTTGTAGACCATGCCAGCGGTCGGCGCGCCGGAACCGGTGACCAGCGAGGTGCCCACCCCGTAGGCGTCCACCGGTTCGGCCCGCAGCGCGGCGATGGCGTACTCGTCCAGGTCGCCGGAGACCACGATCCGGGTGGCCGGCGCGCCCAGCTCGTCCAGCTGGGTGCGGGCCTGCCGGGCCAGCACACCCAGGTCGCCGGAGTCGATCCGCACCGCGCCCAGTTCGCTGCCCGCGACCTCGACCGCGGTCTGCACGCCCTTGGTGATGTCGTAGGTGTCCACCAGCAGGGTGGTGTTCACCCCCAGCGCCTCGACCTGGGCGCGGAAGGCGTCCTCCTCGCTGTCGTGCAGCAAGGTGAAGGCGTGCGCGCAGGTCCCGGCGGTGGGGATGCCGTAGCGCCGACCGGCCTCCAGGTTGGAGGTGGCGGTGAACCCGGCCAGGAAGGCGCACCGGGCCGCGGCCACCGCGGCCTCCTCGTGCGTGCGCCGGGTGCCCATCTCGATTAGCCCGCGCCCGTTGGCCGCCGACACCATCCGCGCCGCGGCCGAGGCCACCGCGCAGTCGTGGTTGAGGATGGACAGCGCGAGCGTCTCCAGCAGCACGCCCTCGCCGAAGCTGGATGTGACGGTGAGCACAGGGGAGCCGGGGAAGTACAGCTCGCCCTCGGGGTAGCCGAGGATGTCGCCGCTGAACCGGTAGTCGGCCAGCCAGCCCAGGGTGTCCTCGTCCACCACGCCGGAGTCCCGCAACCGGTGGATCTCGGCGTCGTTGAAGCGGAACTTCTCGATCGCGTCGAGCAGCCGCCCGATGCCCGCCACCACGCCATACCGGCGCCCGTTGGGCAGTCGGCGGGCGAACAGCTCGAACACGCAGCGCCGGTCGGCGGTGCCGTCCCGCAGCGCTCCAGCGAGCATGGTGAGTTCGTAGTGGTCGGTGAGCAACGCGGTGCTCTCCGCACGGTCCGCGGCCGTCATGTGATCACCGTAGACCGCGTCCTCCCCGAACGGGGCTCCTTCGCTGCGCCGCTCCAGTGGCTCATGACACCATGGAGTCATGTCCATGCCCCTGGAGCTGGAGAGGACAGAGGTCGAGCCCACCAGCGACGAAACCGTCGCCGCTGACCGGCCCTGGATGACCGTGGTCTGGAACGACCCGGTGAACCTGATGTCCTATGTGACCTATGTCCTCCAGAAACTGTTCGGTTTCAGTCGCGACAAGGCGACCAAGCTGATGCTCGACGTGCATCACAAGGGGAAGGCGATCGTGTCCTCCGGGGACAAGGAGAAGTGCGAGGCCGACGTGGCCAAACTGCATGCCGCCGGCCTGTGGGCGACCATGCAGCGTGACACGTGATCGGCTGGCGCCGCGACGGCGGCCAACTCGTCGCCGAGCTGACCCAGCAGGAGGCCGCGGTATTGCGCGGCATGGTCAGCCAGATCAAGGAGATGCTCGAGGAGCGCGCCGAGGAGGCGCCCCAGGACGAGCTGGCCCTGATCACCGGCATCCGCACCGGTCCGTCCACCCCGCCGGACAACCGCATCGTCGCCCGGCTGCTGCCCGACTTCCACCGCGGTGACGAGGACGGCGACCTGCCACCCGCCGACGCCGACTCGGCCGCCGCGCTGCGCTCGATCTACGAGCCGCAACTGCTGGAGGCCAAGACCGGGGTCGCCGAGGTGGTGCTGACCACCTGCCCGCGTGATGGCGGGGTGGCCGCGCTGAGCGAGGAACAGGCCGAGGCCTGGCTGTCCGCGATCAACGACGTCCGGCTGGCCCTTGGCACCGCGCTGGACATCAGCGAGGACACCCCGGAGGAGCCCCTGGAGGGCGAGACCGACGACACCCGGTCCGCGCACATGGGCGTCTACCAGTGGCTGACCTGGGTGCAGGACACGCTGATCGCCACCCTCTCCGGCGACGACGAGGAATGATCGCCGGGGCGCGCAACGCGCTCACCGACGTGCCCGGCCTGCTGGTCGGGCAGCACCACCGCCTGGGCGCAGGCTGGGCCACCGGGACCACGGTGGTGCTGGCCCCCGGCGGCGCGGTGGGCGCGGTGGACGTGCGTGGCGGCGGCCCCGGCACTCGGGAAACCGACCTGCTGGACCCCTCGCACCTGGTGCAGCGGGTCAACGCGATCTGCCTCTCCGGCGGCAGCGCCTACGGCCTGGCCGCCGCGGACGGCGTGATGCGGCACCTGGCCGAGCGCAACCAGGGCTTCCCGGTCGGCCCCGGCCCGGAGCAGGTGGTGCCGATCGTCCCGGCCGCGGTGCTGTTCGACCTGTGGCACAACACCTGGGGCAACCGCCCGGACGCCGGGTTCGGCGCACTGGCCTGCGCCGCCGCCACTGACGGCCCGATCGAACAGGGCACCGTCGGCGCGGGCGCCGGCGCCCAGGCTGGCTGGCTCAAGGGCGGCCTCGGCACCGCCAGCGCGGTCCTGCCCGACGGCACCACCCTGGGCGCCCTGGTCGCGGCCAACCCGCACGGCGACGTGCTCGCCCCCACCGGCCTGCCCTGGGCCGCCCAGCTCGGCCTGCCGGACGAATTCCGCCTGCGAGCCCCGGACCAGCGTGAACTCGCCGCGGTCAGCCGGGAGTTCCCGGCCAGCAAGCTCAACACCACGATCGGTGTGATCGCCACCGACGCCACCCTGAGCAAGGCCGAATGCCGCCGCCTGGCCGTGGTCGCGCACGACGGCCTGGCCCGCGCGGTCCGCCCGGCGCACTCGATGTTCGACGGCGACACCTTCTTCGCCCTCTCCACCGCCCAGCGTGACCTGGTCGCCGCGGACGCGGTCTTCGGCGAGGCAAGTCGGGCAGCCGCGCTGGACGAGCTGTGCGGCGTGGCTGCGGACGTGGTCTCCCGGGCGATCACGCACGCCGTGCTGGCGGCCACCGGCATCCCCGGATTGCCCGCTTTCCGGGACCTGTTCCCCTCCGCGCTCCTATAGTCCGCGCATGTTCCCGGTAGTCCTGCACGACGACAAGGTCACGCCGATGGCCGCGGTCGCCTACGCGCTCGCCGAGGTGTGCCGGATCGGGCCCGAGGAGGCCGTGCGGCTGACGCTGCTCGTGCACGACGAGGGCGAGGCCGAGGCCGCCCGTTACGCCACCGCGGATGAGGCCGAGCGGGTGGTGGCGCGGCTGCACTTCCACGGGATCGACGCCACCGTGGCGGTGACCCGGTGACCGCCGCACACGAGTGCGTCACGGTCACCGCCGAGGGCGGGTCGGTCGTGCTGGTGCTGGACGAGCACGCCGTGGCCGAGCTGGGCATCGGCCTCAACCTGTTGCGCTGGCTGATCGAGGCCAGGGAGAAGCACTGGATCACCGCGCGCAGGCCACTGGGCCGTCCGCGCCGGTCCCGCCTGCCCGCGCGCCGCGGTCTGCACGACCTGCTGCCGGACGGCTACGACCAGGAGCCCGAGGCCGGGCGGTTCCGCGAGTACCACGAGCCGTGGCTGCGCCGGGAGATCCTGCACGCAGCGGACCGAATGGCCAGTGAGCTGGCACCGGGCGTCCAGGTCCGGCTGGATTCCGCCGGACTGCGCGCCTGGATCGCGATGCTCTCCCACCTCCGGCTCTGCTACGTGGGCCGTCGTGACCGTTCGAAGGCCTCCGGCCGGAACGGGGTGATCGCCTCCTTCTGCCACTACTTGCAGCACCTGCTGGTCCAGGCCGCGTACCCGGCCATCCCCACCGCCATCGAGGCCGCGGGTCACTAGGGCTGTCTCCCGAGATCTGGGCCTGCTCCCAAATCCTGAGAAGGGCTTCCCACGGTCATTTAGGATGGTCGGCGTGCTGGTGATTCGACGGGACCTCGCGGACGCGATGGTCGAACACGCCCGCCGGGACCACCCGGACGAGGCGTGCGGAGTGATCGCCGGCCCAGCCGGGTCCGACCGGCCGGAACGCTTCATCGAGATGGTCAACGCCGAGCGTTCGCCCACCTTCTACCGGTTCGACTCCGGTGAGCAGCTGCGGGTGTGGCGGGCGATGGACGCCGCGGACGAGGAGCCGGTGGTCATCTACCACTCGCACACCGCGACCGAGGCCTACCCCTCGCGTACCGACATCTCCTTCGCCTCCGAGCCGGACGCGCACTACGTGCTGGTCTCCACCCGCGACCCCGAGGTGCACGAGCTGCGCTCGTACCGGATCGTGGACGGGGTGGTGACCGAGGAGCCGGTCGAGGTCGTCGAGTCCTACATGTTCGCCAACACCGGCAAGGACGACGTGCCGGACTCGCGCTGAGCCGCAGGCTCGCGATCCCGTCTGTCTGTTTTGTGTCCACAGTGGACTAAAAGGAGTTGTCAGCAATGGCCGTCACCGTCTCGATTCCCACCATCCTGCGCACGCACACCGGTGGCGAGAAGTCCGTCGAGGCCCAGGGCGCGACCCTCGCGGAGATCATCGACCACCTCGATGGCAAGTTCGGCGGGTTCAAGACGCGGCTGGTGAAGGAAGGCGTCCTGCACCGGTTCGTCAACGTCTACGTCAACGACGAGGACGTGCGCTTCGCCGGTGGCCTGGAAGCCGCGGTCAAGGATGGCGACAACGTCACCATCCTGCCCGCCGTCGCCGGTGGCTAGGTACGACTCGCTGCTGGACGCCCTCGGCGACACCCCGCTGGTGGGGTTGCCGAGGCTGTCCCCTGCGGCGGATGTGCGCCTGTGGGCGAAGCTGGAGGACCGCAATCCGACCGGCTCGATCAAGGACCGGCCCGCGCTGGCCATGATCGAGGCGGCTGAGCGGGACGGCCAGCTCACCCCCGGCGCGACGATCCTGGAGCCGACCTCCGGCAACACCGGCATCTCACTGGCCATGGCGGCCAAGCTCAAGGGCTACCGGCTGATCTGCGTGATGCCGGAGAACACCTCCACCGAACGGCGGCAGCTGCTGCACGCCTACGGTGCGCAGATCGTGTTCTCCCCGGCCGCGGGCGGATCCAACCAGGCGGTCGCGGTGGCCAAGGAACTGGCGCAGAAGAACCCGGACTGGGTGATGCTGTACCAGTACGGCAACCCGGCCAACGCGGACGCGCACTACAAGACCACCGCGCCCGAGGTGCTGCGTGACCTGCCCACGATCACCCATTTCGTGGCAGGCCTCGGCACCACCGGCACCCTGGTCGGCGCCGGCCGGTACTTCCGGGAGCACAAGCCGGACGTGCAGATCATCGCCGCCGAACCACGCTACGGCGAGCTGGTCTACGGCCTGCGCAACCTGGACGAGGGCTTCGTGCCCGAGCTGTACGACCCCTCGGTGCTCAGCGGCCGGTTCTCGGTCGGCTCCTATGACGCGCTGCGCCGCACCCGGCAGCTGCTGGAGACCGAGGGCATCTTCGCCGGCATCTCCACCGGCGCGATCCTGCACGCCGCGCTGGCCGCCGCGGACAAGGCGGTGGCGGCGGGCACCCCGGCCGACATCGTGTTCGTGATCGCCGACGCGGGCTGGAAGTACCTCTCCACCGGCGCCTACAGCGGCACCCTGGAAGAGGCCGCCGAACGCATCGACGGCCACCTCTGGGCCTGATCCAGGCAGTGGCTGCTCAGCCGGTGAACACCGCGCTGGGCAGCCCCGAGCCGGCCCCTGGCAGCACGAACAACGAGCCCGCGTCCGGCTGCGCCGCCAGCTGCTGTTCGGAGAGTCCGACCCTGGCCGAGGTCACGTACAGATCCTCGAACCTGGGCCCACCGAAACACGGCGCGGTCGGGTTGGCCACCGGCAGCTCGTACTCGGCGTCCAGCCGCCCGTCCGGGGTGTAGCGGCGCACCGCCCAGCCGTCCCACAGCGCCACCCAGACGCAGCCCGCCGTGTCCACGCACAGCCCGTCCGGCGAACCCCGGTCCACCTCGGTCACGGTGCGCCGGTTGCCGATCTCCCCGGAGTCCCGGTCGTAGTCGAAGACGTCCAGCCGCCCGGTCGGGGTGTCCACGTAGTACATGAGCTTCTCATCCGGGCTCCAGCCCAGGCCGTTGCTGATCGTCACCGAGTCCAGCACCACCTTGGCCGCGCCGTCACCCTCGACCCTGGCCAGCCAGCCGCCGCCATTGGCGGTGTCGTAGCGCATGGTGCCCGCCCACAGCCGCCCCATCGGGTCCACCGCCGCGTCGTTGCCGCGCACCCCCTCGCGCGCCCAGTAGACCAGCCAGTTCCGCCCGACCCCGTCCGCGTCCAGCAACGCGATGCCCTCGGCCAGGTTCAGCACCAGCCCGCCCTGGGACCGCGGCTTGGCCGCACCCACGTGCTGCGGGACCTCCAGCGACTCGTTGCTCCCGGTCCTGGGGTCGTACCGGTGCACCCGGCGACCTAGGATGTCCACCCACAGCAAGGTTTCCGAGCCCGCGTCCCAGGTGGGGCCCTCGCCCAGCTCGGCGGGCCCGGCCACCGCGATCTCGGCGTGTCGATCAGCCATGGGCGGCAGCCTATCGGCCCGCTAGCTGGTGAAGCCGGGGTCGGACTCGCGCGGGGCGGCGACGCGGCCCTTCGGCTCCTCCCAGTCCTCGTGGCGGCCGCGCGCGGTGATGTCCAGCAGCCGGTAGGCGTGCATCATCACCTCCACGCCGCGGCCGTAGGTGGCGTAGGTGTGGAAGACCTCCTCGCCCTCGCGCAGGAAGGCGCTGACCCCCGGCTGCTCGCCGACGTAGTCGATCAACCAGCCCTGCCCGGCCGCGGTCAGCTCCTCGCCGGAGCGGAAGTTGTAGCGGTTGGGGCCGGTCGCGGGGTCCAGCGAGACGTCGAAGTCGTAGTTGAAGTCGCTGCCGTGGGCGGAGTACCAGGGGAAGGTCCAGCCCCTGGTCTGCTTGTAGGCGGCCAGCTTCGGGTACGGCGCGCGGGAGACCGCGGCGAAGGCGGTGTCCCGCGAGGCCAGGTGCGCGCGGGCGCCTTCGCTGAGGTCGTCGGCCATCGCGGTGCAGCTCCGGCAGCCGGTGTCCCAGGACGGGTCGAACATGAAGTGCTGCAACACCAGCTGGCCGCGGCCGTCGAACAGGTCCAGCAGCCGGACCTCGCCGTCCGGCCCGGTGAAGCGGTAGTCCTTGTCCACCCCGGTCATCGGCAGCCGCCGCCGGTCGGCGTTGAGCCCGTCCAGTGCCCTGAACAGCTCCTTCTCCTTGACCAGCAGCTCCTTGCGGGCGGCCAGCCACTCATCCCTGCTCACTACCTGCGGTCGGTTCACGACGTCCTCCATAGTCATTGACTTGCGTGATGCAAGTAACCGTAGGGCGGCAACTTGCATCACACAAGTGGAAACCGGATCATCCAGCTTGTGCTCGGTCGGACTTATGAACGCGAGAACTGCTCAGCGGCCCGCGCGCTGGAGATCGTCGGCGAGCGGTGGAGCCTGCTGATCATCCGCAACGCGCTGTTCGCGGACATGACCCGGTTCTCCGACTTCGAGCGCAGGCTCGGCCTCGCGCCGAACATCCTGGCCAAGCGGCTGGACGGATTTGTCGCCGACGGCCTGATGCGCCGCCAGGACGGCCGGGAGTACGTGCTCACCGACAAGGGCCGCGAGCTTGGCACGGTGCTCATCGCGCTGACCGAGTGGGGCGACCGGTGGGCCGCGCCGAAGGGTCCGCCGGTCCTCTACGAGCACGAGGACTGCGGCGGCCCCGTGCACGTGCACGCCCGCTGCGCGCACTGCGGCGCCGAACCCGCGGTGGGCGAGGTGGTCGCGGTGGCCGGTCCGGGCGCGGATCCGCGCCGCCGCCCGCCGCGCGATCCGAGCCCGCTGCACGCCGCCACGCTCGAACTCAGGGACAACCCCGAGGTGAGCCCCCGGAAACGCCAGTAGCCTCGAAGACGTGCAGCCGCTACCCGTGCCCACGCCTCCGCGTGATGACTCCGGCCGGATCTTCCCGGCGCAGCCCAAGCAGGCTGCCATCGTCATCCTCGGCTTCGCCGCCCTGCTGTACCTGCTGGAGCTGATCGACGCCTTCACCGGCCACGCGCTGGACCTCGGCGGCATCGTGCCGCGCGCGTGGTCCGGCCTGGACGGCGTGCTGTGGGCCCCGCTGCTGCACCTGGGCTGGGACCACCTGGCCGCGAACACGGTGCCGTTGCTGGTGCTCGGCTTCCTCTGCTTCGCCGGCGGGCTGCGGCAGTTCGTCGCGATCACCGCCACCATCTGGATCGTGGGCGGGCTGGGCACCTGGCTGACCGGGGAGTCCGGCTCGATCCACCTCGGCGCGTCCGGACTGATCTTCGGCTGGCTGACCTTCCTGCTGGTGCGCGGCATCTTCGTGCGCCGGGCGCTGCCCATCCTGCTGGCCGTGGTGCTGTTCTTCTTCTACGGCTACCTGCTCTGGGGCGTGCTGCCGGGGACGCCGGGGGTGTCCTGGCAGGGTCACCTCTTCGGCGCGGTGGCCGGGGTGGTCGCGGGCTGGCTGTCCGGACGGGCGAGCCGGCGGCCCGCCGGGAGCGGCCTGGCATGATCGGGGCGTGAGCACCGCGCCCATCGGGATCTTCGACTCCGGCGTCGGCGGGCTGACCGTGGCCCGCGCGATGCTGGACCAGCTGCCCGCCGAGCGCCTGCGCTACGTCGGCGACACCGGCAACGGGCCCTACGGTCCGCTGACCATCGCGCAGGTGCGCGAGCATTCGCTGGCCATCACCGACTCGCTGGTGGAGAGCGGGGTGAAGCTGCTGGTCATCGCGTGCAACACGGCCACCGCGGCCTGTCTGCACGATGCCCGTGAGCGCTACGACATCCCGGTGATCGAGGTGCTGCGGCCCGCGGTGCGCCGCGCGGTGGCCACTACCCGCACCGGCCGGATCGGCGTGATCGGCACCAAGGCCACCATCACCTCCCGCGCCTACGAGGACGCCTTCGCCGCCGCCCCGGACATCAGCGTGACCAGCGTGGCCTGCCCGCGGTTCGTGGACTTCGTGGAGCGCGGCATCACCTCCGGCCGCCAGGTGCTCGGGCTGGCCCAGTCCTACCTGGAACCGTTGCAGCGCGCCGAGGTGGACACCCTGGTGCTCGGCTGCACGCACTACCCGCTGCTCACCGGCGTGATCCAGCTGGCCATGGGCGATGCGGTGACCCTGGTCTCCAGCGCCGAGGAAACCGCCAAGGACGTGGTCCGGGTGCTCACCGAGTCCGATCTGCTGCGCCCGGACGACGGCGCCGAGGTCGAGCACTCCTTCACCGCCACCGGCCCGGCCGAGCCGTTCGCGAAACTGGCCCGCCGCTTCCTCGGTCCGCAGCTGGGTACCGTCATGACGGGCGCTGTTCCGAGATCGTCTGCCATGCCAGGCTGATCCGGTGCTACTGACCGTTCTCGGCTGTTCCGGCAGCCTGCCCAGCGCTGACTCGCCGGCTTCCGGATACCTGGTGGAGGCCGACGGGTTCCGTCTGCTCCTGGATCTTGGCAACGGGGTGCTGGGAGCGCTCCAGCGGCATGGCGATCCGTTCGGCCTGGACGCGCTGGTGCTGTCCCACCTGCACCCGGATCACTGCGCGGACTTCTCCGCGCTCACCGTGCTCCGCCGGTACCACCCGGACCCGCCCTATGACACCAGGGCCCGGCGGCTGCCGGTGTACGCGCCGAGCGAGGCGGCCACCCGGCTGGCCGCGGCGTACGCGCCGAGTGAGGCCGAACGCGGCGAGACCGACCTCAGCGATGTCTACGAGTTCCACCGGCTCACCCCCGGGACTGTCCACATCGGACCGTTCGAGCTGACCGTGGAACAGGTCGCGCATCCCTGTGAGGCCTTCGGTTTCCGGCTCACCGCCGACGGCCGCACGCTGGCCTACACCGGCGACTCCGGCCCGTGCGAGGCACTGCGCAAGCTGGCCGAGTCAGCCGATCTGCTGCTGGCCGAGGCGTGCTGGCCACACGAGCCCGAGGCCCACCCGCCCGACCTGCACCTGTCCGGACTGGAGGCCGGGCAGCTGGCGGCGGTGGCCGGGGTGCGCAGGCTGGTGGTCACGCACGTGCCACCGTGGGCGGATCGTCAGCAGATGGCCACCGAAGCCCGCTCGGCCTTCCCCGGCGAGGTCGACCTGGCCTTCCCCGGCGCCACCTACCTGCTCGGCTGAGCCTCAGCGGCCCGTCCCCACCCCGTTCCACACCGCGGTCGCGCCACTGTGCCCGATCCGCACCACCTGCACGGTGCTCGCGACCCCGGCCGCGGCGAGGAGCACGGCGGCCGCCACCGCCACCCGCCGCCAGGTCGCGGGCGCCGTGCCCGCTTCGCTTTCCCGGTCCGCCAGCCTGCCCACCACCAGGAAGGCGATCATCAGCACCCCGAAGGCCAGCGCGTACGGCAGCAACTGGGTGCCGAGATCGGCATGCCGCTGGATCAACGGATTGGCCACCCCCAGCGCGGCCTGCAACTGCTCACCGCTGACCTGGGCGACGGGCACCGCGACCACCCCGGCCACGGTCAGCGCGAGCACCGGCCAGCCGAACCGGCGCCGCCAGGCCGGGCGGATCGCGATCAGCAGCGCGCACAGCGCGGCCAGCGGCAGCAGGATCACCACGGCATGCACGATCAGCGGGTGCAGGGGTAGACCATCGACGGTCGTCAGATCCATGGCAACCTCTCAAGGAAAACTGTTTCCGCCCCGGCAGGAAGACCGCCTGCCTTGGACAGCGGACGAATCAGGGTAGAAACCAGGCTGATCCGGCACACGTTGATCACTCGCTCGGGTGGCTCGGTTCTGTCCTGCGGCTGGGGAGCCTAATGCCGGGTACTGTCCACGTGTGTGGAGCAGGACGGGACCGTGATGCGGCGGTCGTTCAAGTTTCTGTTGCGCCCCACCAGCAAGCAGGCCGCCGCGTTCACGCAGATGCTGGCCGACCACTGTTCGCTGTACAACGCGGCACTCGAGGAACGCCGCACGGCGTACCGGCAGTGCGGTGTGACCGTGCGATACCCGATGCAGTCCGCGCAGCTCACCGCGATCCGGTCGTTCGACCCAGAGCGGCAAGGGCGATGGTCGTTCTCCTCGCAGCAGGCCACCTTGCGCAGGCTTGACAAGGCGATGCGGGCCTTCTTTCGCCGGGTCAAGGCCGGTGAGAAGCCCGGGTATCCGCGGTTCCGGGGTGTGGGCTGGTTCCACACCGTGGAGTTCCCCAAGGATGGTGACGGGGTCCGCTGGAACTCGACTCCAGACGACCCGGTGACCCGGGTCCGCTTCCAGGGGATCGGGCACGTCCGGGTCCACCAGCACCGGCCGGTCAGCGGCAACGTCAAGACCGTCTCGGTCAAACGGGAGGGTGACCGCTGGTACGTCGTGCTGTCCTGCGACGACGTACCAGCTCAGCCGCTCCCGGTCACCACTGTGTCGGCCGGTATCGACCTGGGTATCGCGCACTTCCTGACCACCAGTCACGGCACGCATGTCCCCAACCCGCGGCCTTGCCAGACCGCGTCCGACCGACTCGCGCGGATCCAGCGAGTTCTGGCTCGCTGTGAACGCGGCTCGACTCGTCGGCGGAAGGTCGTCACCCGGCTGGCCGCCCTGCACCGGAAGATCCGGCGCCAGCGGCTCGACCATGCTCATCAGACGGCATGGACGCTGGTCCGCACATTCGACGTGATCGCGCACGAGCGCCTGAACGTCGCCGGCATGGTCCGGTCGCCCAACCCAAGACCGGACCCGGAGCAGCCCAAGACCTTCCTGCCCAACGGCGCTGCTGCCAAAGCAGGTCTGAACCGGGGTATCCAGGACGCGGGTTGGGGGGTGTTCCTGGGTGTGCTCGCGCACAAGGCTGACAGTGCCGGTCGCAGGTTGATCCCGGTGGACCCCCGCAACACATCCCGTCGCTGTCCGAACTGCGCACACGTGTCCAGCGACAACCGTCGAACCCAGGCCGAGTTCGTGTGCGTGGCCTGTGGGTATACGGCCAACGCGGATGTCGTCGGCGCGCTCAACATCGCACACAGGGCCGGGCTGGTCCTGCGCGAAGCCCGAGCGGCCTAGCGAGAAGCCGCCTGCCTTGGCTGGCGGAGGAGTCACGTCCACTCCATACGACGGGCTGTCCAGGCCGGTTCACCAAGGTAGCTAGGCTAGCCCCGTGGTGCGCATCGACGGCAGAAGCGACGAGACCCTGCGGGACATCAAGATCACCCGGGGTTACCAGGACTGGCCAGCTGGCTCGGTGCTGGTGGAGTTCGGCAAAACCCGCGTGCTCTGCGCGGCCAGCGTGTCCGAGGGGGTGCCGCGGTGGCGCTCCGGATCCGGACTGGGCTGGGTGACCGCCGAGTACGCGATGCTGCCCTCGGCAACGCACAGCCGCAGTGACCGGGAGTCCATCAAGGGCAGGGTCGGCGGGCGCACGCACGAGATCAGCAGGCTGATCGGCCGCTCGCTGCGTACCTGCATCGACCTGTCCGCACTGGGCGAGAACACCATCGTGATCGACTGCGATGTCATCCAGGCCGACGGCGGCACCCGCACCGCCGCGATCACCGGCGCCTACGTGGCGCTGGCCGACGCGATCACCTGGCTGGGCGCGGCTGGCAAGCTGGCCGACCCGAAGCCGCTGTCCTGCCAGATCGCCGCGGTCAGCGTGGGTGTGGTGGACGGCAGGGTGCGGCTGGACCTGCCGTATGAGGAGGACTCCCGCGCCGAGGTCGACATGAACGTGGTGGCCACCGACGCGGGCACGCTGGTCGAGGTGCAGGGCACCGGCGAGGGCGCCACCTTCGCCCGCTCCACCCTGGACAAGATGCTCGACCTGGCCCTGGCCGGCGTGGCCGACCTGTGCCGCCTGCAGGCCGAGGCGCTGGAGCTGCCGTACCCGGGCACGCTGCCGGAGGGCAAGAAGGCATGAGGGTCCTGCTGGCCAGCCGCAACGCCAAGAAGCTGGCCGAACTCCGCCGGATCGTGGCCGCCGAGCAGCTCGACGGCATCGAGATCGTCGGGCTGGACGAGGTCCCGGACTTCCCGGAGGCCCCCGAGACCGGCGCGACCTTCGAGGAGAACGCCGTCGCCAAGGCCGTGGACGCGGCCGCAGCCACCGGCCTGCCGTCCATCGCGGACGATTCGGGCCTGGCGGTGGACGCGCTCAACGGCATGCCCGGCGTGCTCTCCGCGCGCTGGTCCGGCAAACACGGCGACGACCTGGCCAACCTGGAACTGGTGCTGAACCAGCTCGGCGACACCCCGGACGAGCGCCGCGGCGCGGCCTTCGTCTGCGCCCTCGCGCTGGCCGTGCCCGGCACGGAACCGGTGGTGCTGCGCGGGGAATGGCGGGGCACACTGCTGCGCGCCCAGCTCGGCGCCAACGGCTTCGGCTACGACCCGATCTTCGTGCCCGAGGGCGAGACCCGGACCTCGGCGGAGCTGACGCCTGCGGAGAAGGACGCCGACTCGCACCGCGGCCGGGCGATCCGGCTGCTGGTGCCGCACCTGCGCGCACTGGGCTGAGCAGGCAGGACGGCGGGGGCGAGCGCTGCCTGGCCCCGCCGCTCCCGCTCGCTAGTGCGCGAGGCTGGTCGACACCTGCACCACCAGCACCCCCGCCACGATCAGGCCGATCCCGGCCAGCGTGAGCCCGTTCACCGCGTCCGCGAACAGCACCTTCCCGGCCACCGCGACCAGCACGATCCCGCCCCCGGCCCAGATCGCGTAGGTGACCGCGACCGGCACGCCGAGCCGGATCACCTGCGCCTCCAGGTAGAAGGCCAGCGCGTAGCCGCACACCAGGCCGATCGTGGGCCACAACCGGGTAAAGCCGTTGGAGTATTTGAGCATCAGGGTGGCGAAGACTTCGAAAACAATGGCAAGCGCGAGCAAAGCCCATTTGAGCATGACAATTCCCAGGTAGGGGTGAGTTGAAGGCGAATCCCCTGGTCAGGGGCGTGCCTGGTCAACCACCGCGAGCTGGGAAATGAACCCTGACAACCCTCTGGTCGAAGCCGCCGAAGATGCCGACGCCGGGCGGCGTCAATGCGCCACGCACGGTATATCACCCTGTCAGTTGGTCCTGTGAATACCTCAAGGCTAGCAGAACCGGAAAAGTGGTCAATTCAGAACAGGCCACCCAGCTCGCCCGCGCCCGCGGTCAGCGACCTGGCCGCGCGTGAGTACCCGGTGCCCGGCGCGTGCGTGCTCAGCAGCACCACCACCTTGGACCGCTCGGCCAGCAGCCCACTGGTGTGCAGGTCGACCCCGGCCCGGCCCTGCGCCCAGCCCTGTTTGACCGCCCACTGCACCTCGGGCAGTCCGTAGGGGATGCCGAAGTGCTGGTCGAACCCGTCCGCGGCCACTCTCGGCGCCGCGGCCAGCGCGCCGACGATCACCTCCCGCTGCGCCTTGGGCAGCTCGGTGAGCACGTGCCGGTACACCTTGCCCAGATCCCGCGCGGTGACCTTGGTGTCGCCCCAGTGCATCGGATCCAGCGGGGGCGCGGTCCGGCTCAGGCCGATCTTCCTGGCCTGCCGCTGCACCATGGCGCTGCCGCCGGTCTCCATCCAGAGCTGGCTGGCGATCCCGTCGTGGCTGGCCGCGAGCATGGTGCGCAGTTCGGCGTTGCTGGACAGCCCGGACTGCATGGCGTCGATCGCGATCAGCAGCTTCACCAGCGAGGCCGACCGGAACTGGCGATCCGGGTCGGAGGTGGCCAGCTCCCGCCAGTTGCCGGTGTCCAGCACCAGCACGCCGACCCCGGAGGCACTGCCGCCCGCCCGCACCGCACGGGCCACCGCGCTGCCCAGCTCGGCCGGGGACCTCTTGTCGCCCTTGGGTTTGCCCGGATCCGGGTCGACCATGGGGGTCGGCTCGGGCACGTCGGCGGCACTGGGGGTCAGCCCGGCACTGGTCGCCGCGACCTGGCTGGTCGGCGCGGGCGGATCGGCCGGACCGGGTCCGCCGAGCAGGTGGATGGAGAGCAGGCCGGCCGCGCACACCACGAACACGCTGGCCATCGCCACCACGGAGTTCCTCACGAGTGGTCTACGCCGTTGCCCCACAACGAAGTTGGCTCAGTGCTCAGGCAACTTTCGAGCTGGGTTCGGCGTAGGCCGGGCCGTGCGGATCCGGTTGCACCGCGGGGAGAATCTTCAGTTTTGGCTCAGACGCGCAGATCCTTGCGGAGCTTGGCCACGTGTCCGGTGGCGCGCACGTTGTACTGGGCGGTGGCGATCTTGCCGTCCGGATCCACCACGAAGGTCGAGCGGATCACCCCGGTGACGGTCTTGCCGTACATCATCTTCTCGCCGAAGGCGCCCCAGGCGGCCAGCACCGAGCGGTCCGGATCGGACAGCAGCGGGAAGGTCAGCTCCTGCTCGTCCCGGACCTTGGCCAGCTTGGCCGGCTTGTCGGGGGAGATGCCGAGCACGGTGTAGCCTGCCTCGTTCAGCTCGGCCAGGTTGTCCCGGAAATCGCAGGACTGCTTGCTGCAGCCGGGGGTGCCCGCGGCCGGGTAGAAGTAGACGATCACGTGCTGGCCGCGGAAGTCCGACAGCGAGACGGGCTTCTCATCGGCGTCGGGCAGGGTGAACTCGGGGGCGGGGTCGCCGGGGGCGAGGCGGGAGAACTCGGTCATGCCGCCGACGCTAGAGGATCGCCCCGACAGTCCGATCAGGCGGCCGGAGCCGAGATCAACAACCCGACACCCAGGGGCACCACCCCCGCCGCGAGTGTTGGCCGTTCTGGTACACCGAGTTGGCCGTTCCGGACGTCGAGTTGGCCCAACTGGTACACCCGGTTGGCCAAACTCGTACGCCCCGTTTGCCCAACTCGACCGGCCGCCCGCTTAGCCCAACTCGGCGTACCACTTGGCCCAACTCGGCGTACCACTTGGGCCAAACCGGCGTACCAGTTTGGCCAACTCGGCGTACGACAACGGCCAACACTCCGCCCGGCTTGGCCTGGTGGGTGGCCGGGCGGAGTGGGTGGGTCAGGTTTGGCCGGGGTGGCGGTGGACGTTTTCGGACTCGGATGGGCCCGGGGTCGCGTCGGCGATCCAGGCGCCGGGCAGGGAGGGGTCGAGGATGCCCTCCTCCAGCCAGGTGTGTTCGCCGGCGAGGACCTGGCGGGCCAGGCGGGAGTCGGTGTCGTCGGTGTTGGTCCACAGGCGGGTGAACAGTTCGTCCACCCGCACCCTGGCCTGGCGGCAGAAGGCATCCGCCAGGTCGCGGGCCGCGGGGGTGTCCAGCCACTGGGCACGCACGCAGGTGGCGCTGATGGCGAACAGTTCCGCGCCGATGTCCACGATCCGGCCCAGGAAGACCTGCTTGCGCTCCATCTTCCCCTGCCAGCGGGACATCGCGTAGAAGGTCTGCCGGGCAAGTTTGCGGCTGGCCCGTTCCACGAACCGCAGGTGCGTGGCCAGCTGGCCGAACTCGGTGAAGCTGCTGGGCAACTGGCCCTTGCCCACGGTCAGCGTGGGCAGCCACTTCGCGTAGAACGCGCCGGCCCTGGCCGCGGCCTTGACCTTGCGGCCGGTGTCGGCGTCCGGGTCGATGATGTCGCCTGCCACCGACAGGTGCGCGTCCACCGCCTCGCGGGCGATCAGCAGGTGCATGATCTCGGTGGAGCCCTCGAAGATCCGGTTGATCCGCAGGTCGCGCAGGATCTGCTCGGCGGGCACGCCGCGTTCGCCGCGGGCGGCCAGCGACTCGGCCGTCTCATAGCCCCGGCCGCCGCGGATCTGCACCAGCTCGTCCGCGACCAGCCAGGCCAGTTCCGACCCGTAGAGCTTGGCCAGCGCGGCCTCGATCCGGATGTCGTTACGTTCCTCATCGGCCATCTCGCTGGACAGGTCCAGCACCGCCTCCAGTGCGAACGCGGTGGCCGCGATGAAGGCGATCTTGCTCGACACCGCCTCGTGCTCGCCGACCGGACGGCCCCACTGCACCCGCTCCGCCGCCCACTCCCGAGCGATCTTCAGGCACCACTTGGCCGCGCCCGCGCACATCGCGGGCAGCGAGAGCCTGCCGGTGTTCAGCGTGGTCAGGGCGATCTTGAGGCCCTGCCCCTCCTCGCCGATCCGGTCCTCGGCAGGCACCTTGACCTGGTGGAACCGAGTGACCCCGTTCTCCAGCCCGCGCAGGCCCATGAACGCGTTGCGCCGCTCCACGGTGACGCCCTCGGCGTTGCCCTCCACCACGAACGCGGTGATCCCGCCGCGCCGTCCCTCGGACTTGGGCACCCGGGCCATCACCACCAGCAGATCGGCCACGACCCCGTTGGTGGTCCACAACTTCACGCCGTCGAGCAGGTAGCCGCCGTCCTCGGTCGGGGTGGCCGTGGTGGCCAGCCGGGCCGGGTCGCTGCCCACATCCGGTTCGGTGAGCAGGAAGGCGGTGATGTCGGTGCTGGCACAGCGCGGCAGATACTTCCGCTTCTGCTCCGGCGTGCCGAACTGCTTGAGCGGCTGCGGCACCCCGATCGACTGGTGCGCGGACAACAGCGCGCCGATGGCCGGGCTCACCGAGCCGACCAGCATCAGCGCCTTGTTGTAGTAGACCTGGGACAGCCCCAGCCCGCCGTACTCCGGGTCGATCTTCATGCCCAGCGCGCCGATCCGGCGCAGCCCGTCGAAGACCTCGTCCGGGATCCGCGCCTCGCGCTCGATCCGGGCGCCGTCGATCTCGTTCGCACAGAACGCCCGCAGCCGGGTGAGGAACTCCTCACCGCGGCGGCGGGTCAGCTCATCGCCCTGTGGATGCGGGTGGATCAGTTCCAGGCGTAGTCGCCCGAGGAACAGCTCCTTGCCGAAGCTGGGTTTGCGCCACTGCGTCTCGCGCGCCTGCTCCGCTACCTGGCGGGCCTCGCGCTCGGTCGTGCGGGCTGGATCCACTGCGGTCATCGCTGACCCCCTGCCGTCGGATTACCCGACGGTACTACCGGTGGGTAATGCGCGCAGGTCGCCGCTCGGGTGGTCCTTGCCGAGCGGTCAGTTCGGCGGCAGTGGCTCCGCGTTGCGTTCGACCAGGCGCAGGTCCAGCACGTCCAGCTCGGAGTGCTGGGCCTTGAGGATGTTCTCCGCCAGGTTGCGCACCACCGCGAGCTTGGCGTTCTTGCGGCCGTAGTTGGCCATCTCCGCGCCGCCGATGTGGTGCCGCCGCATGAGCTGGAGGAAGTACACCTCGAACTCCACGCCGGTCATCCTGCGCAGCTTGGACAGCTCTTCCTGGGTGGCCATGCCCGGCATGGTGTAGATCCCCGGCGACTGCCCCGGCTGCACCGGCTTGTGCCCGTGCCCGGCGGGCGCGTCCTTCATCCACTCCATGTACTTGCCGCTGGGCGACTGCTCCGGGTGCCCCCACAGCGCCAGCCAGCCCTTCATCCGGCCGACCTGTTCGAGCTGGGTGCTCTCGATGTCGAAGGCCAGTTCCCTGATCAGCTTGTCCGAGCTGCGATCGCGCACCATCGCGGCCATCTCCACGGCCTGCAGGTGGTGCACGGCCATGTCCTGGGCGAAGCCGGTGTCCGGCGAGTCCAGCGCGGGCACCGAGCTGTCCGTGGTCTGGCCGGGCAGGTTGATCAACAGGCCACCGGCCGCGCCGAGCATCAGGATCGCCAGCACGGCCGCGGTGGCCACCAGGATCCGCATCGCGGGGGACGGAGCCCGGTGGGTGACCTCTTCGGTCTCCCCCGGGTCCGTCTCGTCCACGATCCGGGGCTCGGACTCAGCCACCGGGCGGCGGGTTCTGCCCGCTGGGCTGGCCCTGCCCGCCCGGCTGTCCACCAGGCTGTCCACCAGGCTGGCCGCCTGGCTGTCCACCGGGCTGCCCGCCAGGCTGGCCGCCGGTCTTCTCATCCGGCGCCTTGGTGCCACCGTCCATCGGCACCGCGTCCGGGCCCGGCTTCTCCGCCACGAACGGCGGCGCGTTGTCCGGGTCGAAGGCGTTGGTCGCGCAGGTCGCGCCGACCTCCGGGTAGGTGAACTGGTTGCGCCGCAACGCCGAGATGAACTGGTCCACCCTCGGGTCGTCCACGCTGTCCAGCTTGAGCTGACGGCCCCAGGCCTGCAGCGAGATCGGCTTGTCCAGGCCCGGGTACGGGGACAGCATGGTGAACTGCTGGCCCTGCGCGCGCACCTTCAGCTTGTCCAGGTCGGCGCCCTTGATCTGGTCCGGGTGGTAGGCGATCCAGACCGCGCCGTGCTCCATCGAGTGGACCATGTTCTCGTTGCGCACCGGGTTCGGGTACACCACGCCGGTGCAGGTCGCCCACACCTCGTCGTGCGGTCCGCCGATGGGCGGGAAGTGGTCGTAGGCCACCCGCTGCGCGCCCGAGACGTGCTTGCCGGCCTCGTAGTTCTGCTTGACGACGCCCTGGATCTTCTCCGAGGGGTCCTTGTTCGTCTCCGACGGCGTGTACTCCGCCAGCGCCGCCCGCTTGTCCGCCTGCTCGGAGTTCTGCACGTAGGCGTAGCCGAAGACGCCGCCCGCGAAGACCAGCACCGCGAGCACAGCCGCGATCGTGCCCCAAGGCTTGGGCTTGCTCATCGCGATCGGCACCCGGTTGCCCGCCCGCGCGTTCTTGCTGCTCTTACCGCTGACCATGTCTGCCCGGCCCCTGTCTGCATGCCGTACGGGTTACCGCGCGTCAGTGTAAGGATCGGCTGTCAGGTGCGAGTCAGCTCTTTGGGGGAAGCTTCAGGTGCTCGCCCGATCACAGAGCATTACTGCCGGAACCTCAACCGCTTCGATACGAGGTCGAATGGGTATGCGGGCGCGAATAGACTACGTCGCGTGACTCCTGCTGCCTTGGCTGATCTGGTTCGTTCCGTCGCCCTCGACGTGCTCACCACGCGCGGGCTGGACACCGCGGTGCTGCCCGCGGCGGTCACGGTCGAGCGACCCCGAAACCCCGAGCACGGCGACTACGCCACCAACCTGGCCCTGCAGATCGGCAAGAAGCTGGGCCTGGCCCCGCGCGAGCTGGCCGAGGACCTGGCCAAGGCACTGGCCGCGCGGGAGGGCATCACCGCCGCGGAGATCGCCGGACCCGGTTTCGTGAACCTGCGGCTGGCCGCCGACGCGCAGGGGCAGCTGGTCAAGGACGTGCTGACCTCGGGTGAGACCTTCGGCCGCGGCGTGGCGCTGGCCGGGCAGAAGATCAACCTGGAGTTCGTCTCGGCCAACCCGACCGGCCCGATGCACCTGGGTCACGCCCGCTGGGCCGCGGTTGGCGACGCGCTCGGCCGGGTGCTGGCGGCCGGTGGCGGCGAGGTCACCCGCGAGTTCTACATCAACGACGCCGGCGCGCAGATCGGCAGGCTGACCAAATCCCTGGTCGCGGTGGCCAAGGGCGAGCCGGTGCCCGAGGACGGCTACGCGGGCGAGTGGATCACCGACGTGGCCGCGAAGATCCTCCAGCAGGAGCCCGAGGTGCTCGCACTGGCCGAGCCGGAGCGGGACGCGAAGTTCCGCGACCTGGGCGTCGAGCTGATGCTCGACTCGATCCGGCGCAGCCTGGGCCAGTTCCGCACCGAGTTCGACGTCTACTTCAGCGAGAAGTCGCTGCACGCCTCCGGCGAGGTGCAGGCCACCCTGGACACGCTCAAGGAGTCCGGTCACCTGTACAAGGAGGCCGGGGCCTGGTGGCTGCGCTCCACCGACTACGGCGACGACAAGGACCGCGTCGTCATGAAGGGCAACGGCGAGGCGGCCTACATCGCCGCGGACATCGCCTACCTGCGGAACAAGCGCTCCCGCGGCTTCGACCTGTGCGTCTACCTGCTGGGTGCGGACCACCACGGCTACATCGGCAGGCTGCGCGCGGCCGCCGCCGCCTTCAACGACGACCCGAACTGCGTCGAGGTGCTCATCGGCCAGATGGTCAACCTGGTCAAGGACGGCGTGCCGGTCCGGATGGCCAAGCGCGCGGGCAACGTGATCACCCTGGACGACCTGGTCGAGGCCATTGGGGTGGACTCGGCCCGGTACGCGCTGATCCGCTCCTCGGTGGACTCCACCCTGGACATCGACCTGGACCTGTGGACCAAGAGCACCAGCGAGAACCCGGTCTTCTACGTCCAGTACGCGCACGCCCGGCTGTCCTCGCTGCTGCGCAACGCCGCCGAGCTGGGCATCACGGCGCCTGCCGCGGCCGAGATCAGCTCCGAGCTGCTCGGACTGCTGGAGCACGAGAAGGAAGGCAAGCTGATCCGCACCCTCGGCGACTTCCCCAAGGTGCTCGCATCAGCCGCTGAGCTGCGCGAACCGCACCGGGTGGCGCGCTACCTTGAGGAGCTGGCCGGCGCCTACCACAAGTTCTACGACAACTGCCGGGTGCTGCCGCAGGGTGACGAGGAGGCCGGTCCGCTCAACAGCGCCCGGCTGCTGCTCTGCGCGGCCACCCGCCAGGTGCTGGCCAACGGACTCGGCCTGCTCGGGGTGAGCGCACCCGAGCGGATGTGACCAGCGTCTATGCCGACGGACGGCCGCGCGGGCAGTGTGTGAGGATTAGCGACCGTGAGGGCACACCCCGCCGGTCCTCGGCACGCTGACGTCATTGTTCCCGCGACGGCCGGTCCCCGGCCGTCCACCACGGCTGAACTCGGTGAGCTGCACGAGGCCGTGTGGCCGCGGGGCGCGAAACGCGGCCCCGACGGCGTCGTGCGGCTGGCCGGGGTCGATGTGCGCGAGCTGGCGCGGACCTACGGCACGCCGCTGTTCGTGATGGACGAGGCGGACTTCCGCGCGCGCTGCGCCGAGCACGCCGAGGCCTTCGGCGATCCGACCCTGGTGCACTACGCGTCCAAGGCGTTCCTCTCCGTGGAGATCGCCCGCTGGGTGGCCCAGGAGGGGCTGAGCCTGGACATCTGCAGCGGCGGCGAACTGGCCGTGGCCCAGCGCGCGGACTTCCCCGGCGAGCGGATCACCTTCCACGGCAACAACAAGTCCGTTGCCGAGCTGCGGGCCGCGGTGGATGGCCGGGTCGGCACCGTGGTGGTGGACTCCTTCCACGAGATCGCCCGGCTGGACCAGATCGCCCGCGAGGCCGGGATCGTGCAGTCCGTGCTGATCCGGGTCACCGTCGGGGTCGAGGCGCACACGCACGAGTTCATCGCCACCGCGCACGAGGACCAGAAGTTCGGCTTCTCGCTCGCCTCGGGGGACGCCGCCGAGGCGGCCCGCCGGGTGCTGGCCGCCGAGGGCCTGCGCCTGGTCGGCCTGCACAGCCACATCGGCTCGCAGATCTTCGAGGCGGACGGCTTCGAGATCGCCGCGCACCGGGTGATCGGGCTGCTCGCCGAACTACACAAGGAGCACGGCGCGGACGCGCTGGCCGCACTGTCCACTGTGGACCTCGGTGGCGGCCTGGGCATCGCCTACACCGCCGAGGACGACCCGCCGCCGCCGTCGAAGCTGGCCGACCAGCTGCGCGCGATCGTGGCGCGGGAGTGCGAGCTGGCCGGGCTGCCCACGCCCAAGGTCGCGGTGGAGCCGGGCCGGGCCATCGTCGGGCCGGGCACGGTGACCCTCTACGAGGTGGGCACCATCAAGGACGTCACGGTGACCGGCGGGTCCGTCCGCCGCTACGTCAGCGTGGACGGCGGCATGAGCGACAACATCCGCACCGCGCTCTACGACGCGGTCTATGACTGCCGCCTGGTCTCCCGCGAGGTCGAGTCCGAGGCGGTGCTGTCCCGGTTGGTGGGAAAGCACTGCGAGTCCGGCGACGTGGTGGTGCGAGACTGCTGGCTGCCCGAGGACATCGCCCCGGGTGACCTGGTCGCGGTGGCCGCGACCGGGGCCTACTGCTACGTGATGGCCAGCAGCTACAACCGGCTGCCCCGGCCTGCGGTGGTCGCCGTGCGCGACGGCGAGCACCGGCTGGTGCTGCGCCGGGAGACCGAGGACGACCTGCTGCGCCTGGAGGTGCTGTGACCAACAGCGGAGAGCCGATCAAAGTCGCGCTGCTGGGCTGCGGGACCGTCGGCACGGAGGTCGTGCGGCTGCTGCGTGAGCAGGCCGAGGACCTCACCGCGCGCATCGGCGCCCCGGTGGAGCTGGTGGGCATCGCGGTCCGCCGCCCGCACAAGCACACCGATGTGCCTGCCGAGCTGCTGACCACCGACGCCGCCGCCCTGGTGGCGGGCGAGGCCGATGTCATCGTCGAGGTCATCGGCGGCATCGACCCGGCCCGCGGCCTGCTCACCAGCGCGCTGAGCAACGGCAAGGCGGTGGTCACCGCGAACAAGGCGCTGCTGGCCGAGCACGGCGGCGAGCTGTTCGCCGCCGCGGACGCCTCCGGCGCGGATCTCTACTTCGAGGCCGCGGTGGCCGGGGCCATCCCGCTGCTGCGCCCGCTGCGCGAATCCCTGGCCGGTGACCGGATCACCAGGGTGATGGGCATCGTCAACGGCACCACCAACTACATCCTCTCCGCGATGGACGCCACCGGCTCCGGCTACGGCGAAACGCTGGAGGAGGCCTCCCGGCTGGGCTACGCCGAGGCCGATCCGACCGCGGACGTGGACGGCTTCGACGCCGCGGCCAAGGCCGCGATCCTGGCCTCGCTGTCCTTCCACACCAGGGTCACCGCCTCCGATGTCCACCGCGAGGGCATCGCCTCGGTCACCGCCTCCGACATCGCCGCGGCCAGCCTGCTCGGCCGCACGGTCAAGCTGCTGGCCATCTGCGAGCGGGTGCTCGGCGAGGACGGCACCGAGTCGGTCTCGGTCAGGGTGCACCCGGCGATGATCCCGCGCACACACCAGCTGGCCAGCGTCAACGGCGCGTTCAACGCGGTGTTCGTGGAGGCCGAGGCGGCCGGTCAGCTGATGTTCTACGGCCCCGGCGCCGGTGGCGCGCCCACCGCCAGCGCGGTGCTCGGCGACCTGGTCGCGGTGGCCCGCAACAAGGTCCTTGGCGGGCGCGGACCGCGCGAGTCCGCCTACGCCGACCTGCCGGTGCGGCCGATGGGCGAGACGCTCACCGCGTACCACATCAGCCTGGAAGTGGACGACCAGCCGGGTGTGCTCACCCAGGTGGCCGCGATGTTCGCCGAGCACGGCGTCAGCATCGCCGCGGTCCGCCAGGAGGGGCGTGAGGGCGAGAGCAAGGCCGCCAGCCTGGTCGTGGTCACGCACATGGCGCCGGACGAGGCGCTGCGCTCCACTGTGGACAAGATCGCCGGACTGCCGATCGTGCGCGAGGTGGCGGCCGTGATGCGGGTGGAAGGTGAGCAACTGTGACCGCGCTCGTCACCGACGCCTCGGTGCGTCCCGGCTGGCCAGGGATCATCAACGCCTACCGGGACCGGATCGCCGTGCCCGAGGGCGCGGAGATCATCACCCTGCACGAGGGCGGCACCCCGTTGCTGCCTGCCGGGCACCTGTCCGAGCTGACCGGCTGCCAGGTCTACCTCAAGATCGAGGGCGTCAACCCGACCGGCTCGTTCAAGGACCGCGGCATGACCGTGGCCATGACCTACGCCAAGGCCGAGGGCAGCAAGGCGGTCATCTGCGCCTCCACCGGCAACACCTCGGCCTCGGCCGCGGCCTACGCCGCCAGGGCCGGGCTGACCAGCGCGGTGCTGGTGCCCAAGGGCAAGATCGCGCTGGGCAAGCTGGCCCAGGCGGTGGCCTACGGCGCGCGCATCCTGCAGGTCGACGGCAACTTCGACGACTGCCTGGAACTGGCCCGCAAGACCGCCTCCGCGCACCCGGTCTACCTGGTGAACTCGGTCAACCAGGTGCGCATCGAGGGCCAGAAGTCGGCCGCCTTCGAGGTGTGCGACGTGCTCGGCCGGGCCCCTGACGTGCACTGCCTGCCGGTGGGCAACGCGGGCAACATCACCGGGTACTGGAAGGGCTACCGGGAGTACGCCGCCGACGGTGTGGTGCCCGCGACCCCGCGCATGTTCGGCTTCCAGGCCGAGGGCGCGGCGCCGCTGGTGCTGGGCCACCCGGTGCCGGACCCGGAGACCATCGCCACCGCCATCCGGATCGGCAGCCCGGCCTCCTGGACCGGCGCGGTCACCGCGCGGGATGAGTCCGACGGCCTCTTCCACGCCCTCTCCGACGAGCGGATCCTGGCCGCCTACCGGCTGCTGGCCGCCCGCGAGGGCGTGTTCGTGGAACCCGCCTCGGCCGCCAGCGTGGCCGGCCTGCTGACCACCGCGGCGGATGGACGGCTGCCGAAGGGTTCGGTGGTGGTGTGCACGGTCACCGGCCACGGACTCAAGGACCCGGACACCGCGCTGCTGGGCATGACCGAGGTGGAGGCCCTCCCGGTGGACCCGGCCGCGGTGGCCACGGCGCTCGAACTCGGGTGAGCCGCGGGCTGCTCCGGTCCGGCTACTGGATCCTCACCGCGTTCGCGCTGGGGCTGCTCGCGGTCTCGGCCGCACAGGCTCCGGCGCCTGCCTACCTGTGGGCACTGGGCGCGCTGATCGCCGCCGTGCTCGCGGTGCTGCTGGTCCGCGCCGGTCTGCGCACCGGCTGGTTCGGCTGGACCTGGTTTCCGTTGCCCGCCTTGCTCGCGCTGCTGGCCGGCCTGTGGATGATCTACCTCTTCCGCGGCCACCCGGCCTCCTTCGGCCGCTGACCCCGGCTGGCTGATCGGCCTAGACTGGGGTGGCAGCCGGATCAGCCGAGGCAAGGGGAGTGCGTGCGATGGCTCGACGCTGCTGGGCACTGGCCGCTGTCCTGCTGGCGGCCCTGAGCACCGCCTGCACCGCCGAAGCGCCCGCGCCGCCGCCGGGGCCGAGCACGGTGGTCAAGGAGTGGACCAAGGTCGGCAAGCCCAAGTCGGTGGACAAGGGCTTCCGGACCAAACCCTGCGAGTCGCTGACCACGACCGAACGCCGCACCGTCGGCCTGCCCTCGGCCCCGGTCCAGGCCGCGGCCGAGGAACCGGCCGGCTGCACCTGGCGCGACCAGGCCAGCGGCGCCGCGGTCCGGGTGGAGCTGGACCAGCTCTCCCTCGCCCAGCGCTTCGACCACGAGCCCGCAGGGGACGGCGTGACCGTGGTGCAGATCGCCGGGTACCCGGCTGTCCGCGCCAAGGAGGGCGCTGACCAGCGCGGCTGCACCCTGCGGATCGGCGTGTCCGGCACCGAGGCGCTGGCCGCGACCTTCAGCTCACCCAGTACCGGCGCGGAGACGACCACCGACGCCTGCGCCCTGGCCCAGCAGGTCGCCGAGATCGTGCTCGGCAAGCTCCCCGAGGGCACTTGAGGCCTGTATTTGCGTTTGTCATGTGAGCTGGATCACGAGTATGCAAAGCGCGGAACCGGCGTCAGGGGTTGTGACATCCTAAGTCCTGTCTGGGAGGACAGCGCTGGAGGGAACCCATGGCAGACCGTGTGATGATCAAGCCGGACCAGGTGCCGGGCCTGATCAGCAAGCTCGAGGCTGAGCTGGAGCAGGCACGTGAGCTACGTGAGTACACTTCGGCGATCGGCACCCAGGATCTCCCGGCCTCCGACCCCGCGAGCAAGGAACTGGCTCGCCGGCTCGACCTGCCAGCCACCGGTGGGTCCACCAGCCTGGTGGCCGCGGCCGAGAAGCTGATCGCCTCGCTGGAAGCGATGATCACCAACCTCAAGCAGGGGCTCGCCGACTTCGAGCAGCAGGAGCGGGCCAACCACGGAACGATGAAGAGGTCCTGACGTGCGCAAGCCGCTGCTTGGTCTGATCGCCGCGCTCACCGTGCTGCTCGCGGGGTGCGGTGGCGGTCAGGCGCCCGCGACCTCGGGCACCTCCGAGCCCGCGCCGGGCACCAGCAGCAGCGCGAGCAAGAGCGATCTGCCGCCGATCAACAACCCGCGCAAGGCCGAGGACTTCCTGGCCAAGCCCTGCGAGTTGCTGAGCACGGCGCAGCTGACCGAACTCGGGATCGCGCTGACCCCGCCGGGCAAGCCGACCGATTCCACGGTGGGCGTGAAGAGCTGCACCTGGCGGGCCTCCGGTCAGGGCATCACGGTCGGCGTCAGCGACAAGAACACTTTTGAGCACATCCACAAGGTGAACAAGGACAAGCCCTCGTTCAGCCTCGCCCAGGTCGACGGTTACCCGTCGATCCGGATCAAGAGCGAAGGCGGCCTGGGCTGCGACGCGTGGGTGGGAGTCTCCGCCGCGCGAATGATCGTTGTTTTCGACACGGCCAGCGAGTCAGTGCTGCGCGGCCGGGATGTATGTGAGCACGCGCAGCAGGTCGCCGGGGCGGCGATCAAGAACCTGCCGCAGGCCGGATAACTGGGGTGAAGAGATGACCAACTGGGACGCTTACAGCCACGAGCAGATCCACAAGATGATCAACGACGGTGACGGGCACTACGCCCTGAACCGCCGTGACCTGCTCTGGGAATACCAGGCCAAGCGGCTGACCCGGATCGGCGAGAACGTCAAGAAGGCGTTCGAGGCCGCGGCCGGGGTCAACCCAGGGCAAGTCCTTCGATCAGATGCAGGAGCGCGTCTCCCCTGCCTACAAGTGGGCGGCGGACGCCTCCACCATGGCAGGCGGCATGCGCACCACGGTCGAGGGCAGCACGACGACCTTCGTGGACACCCAGAAGAAGATCGAGCCGCCCAAGGAGGTCACCTCCAGCGACAACGTGATCTCCCGCGGCTGGGCCTCGCTGACCGGTGGCATGACCGACAAGCAGCGTGAGCAGCAGGACAAGGACAACGCCGAGCGCAAGGCCCGCGAGACCATGCGCGGCTACGAGACCACGGTGCTCTCCTCGACTGCCAACCTGCCCACCTTCATCGCGCCCGACCCGATCGACGTCGGCGTCGGCAGTGGCGGCGGTGGCAGCACCGAGATCGGCGGCACCACCGGCACGCCCACCCGTCGTGGGAGCACCGGCAACAACAACACCAACCGCGACCGCGGCGGGGTCGGCGACCGGGACGGCGACGGCATCCCGGACGACCGCGACCCGGTGGACGACCGCAACCCCGAGCGCAACCCCGGCCGGGACAAGGACGGCGACGGCATCCCCGACGACCGGGACCCGATCGACAACCGGTACCCGATCGAGCTGCCCAACGACCAGGTCGACCCGAACCGGGTCACCCCCACCCCGATCCTCAACCAGCCACTGCCCAGCAACCCGGTGCCGGTCGGCCCCGGCGGCGGTCCGGCCCCCTTCGGTGGTGGCGGGATGCCGATGGGCGGGATGCCCGGCGGCTTCGGCGCGAACGCGGCGGGCATGCGGCCCGGCTTCGGTCCCGGCGGCATGGGCGGGGTCGGCGCGGGTGGCCTCGGCGGTCCCGGCGGCGCGGGTGGCTTCGGCCCCGGTGGCCGGGGCGGCGCGGGCGGCATGGGCGGTCCCATGGGCGGTGGCGCACGTGCCAACGGCGAGGAGGACAAGGAACACCAGCGTCCTGACTACCTCATCGAGACCGACGACATCTTCGGCGACGGCATGCTGGTCGCGCCGCCGGTAATTGGCGAGAATCCGGGCCTGTGACTGTCTCACTCGACCTCGAACTGAACGCACTGGAGTTCGAGGTGCTCTGGGAGCACCTGCAACTGGGCGACAAGCCCACCGAGCTGAACACGCTGTCCCACGGCGTCACCGACGAGGAACGCGCGCATTTCCGCCGCCGGGCCTGGGATTCGCTGGAACAGCGTGGCCGCGCCGAGGACGGCCGGTTGGACGTGGAACTGGAGGACCTGCTGGTCCTGCTGGCCCGCCCCAACCGGTCCATCGACATCCGCTTCTCCTGGCGGGTCGGCGAGCAGATCCTGCCCGAGATCAAGGCGATCTGCTCCGCCGTCGGCGACACCGGGGTACTGGCCGTGCACGACGGCGACCGGTACCGCTTCGGCTGGGTCCGCAGCACCGGCCTGGCCCCCGCGGCCGCCGGCCTGCTGCCCCAGCCCCCACCCGGCCGCATCGGCTCGGTCACCGTCGCCGCCGACGTGCTGGAGTCCGCCGTCAGCCAGGCCGCCGAAGCCGGCAAGGTCTTCGTCCAGATCCTGACCTCCCGCGGCGTCCGCCAGGAAGACGCCCAGCTCCTCTGGGAAATCGGCGACGCCGACCGCACCCTGTACGCCCAGTTCGGCGCCACCGCGCGGGACCAGTACGGCCGCAGCGTGCGCGCCAGCAGCGTGCTCAACGTCTTCGACATCCAGGCAGGCCGCTGCGGCAGCCGGGAACGCAACGGGTGGATCAACTTCTTCGGCGTGGACAACCGCAAGGTGATCGAACAGCTGGACAGCCTGCTGAGCGAGGTCGTCGCGCACTGACCCGGCGCCGTTGCCGGGTTCGGGTGCGGGCCGATCGCTGATCCTCTAGGTTCGGGTGTGGGCCGGGCTGGGGGAGGCGTCGGTCCGGACCGCAGGGGGAGCGGATGCCGTCCGTCGGCCGCGATCAGCACAATCGATTCCACCCCAACCCAGGACACTCGGAGATGGCTGCCATGCCACCGGGCTCAGCCGGTGTGCCGCCGTGGCAGTTCGTGCCCGGCACGGGCCGCACCAGACGTGCCTGGACCGTGAACGGCGTCATCCAGGGCTGCGCGGCGGTGCTTCTCCTCGGGTTGTGGCTGTTCCTGCTGACCCAGTCGAACCGGGCCAACCTGGAGTTCTTCGCCGTTCTGCTGGGGCAGCTCCCGCTGTACGTTCTCGGGTTCGGCTGGACTGCGGCCTTCCTGCTGCAGAGCCGGAGGCTGTTCCGTGGCGAGCTGGTCGACACGGCGGCGCTACCCGGCCTGCGCCGGACCGCGATCATCGGCAGTCTGATCATCCTGTGCTGTGGTGTGCTGATCACCACCGTCACCATTCTGCTGCCCTGGCTGCTCGGTCGCCCTGGACTGCCCGGCCGCTTCTGGTTCCAGGTGGTCGGCGTGCTCCCGGGCTGCCTATTCGGCGACATGCCGCGCTCGATCATGCGGAGCCTGGACAAGCGGGTGCGCGAGGTCGCGAGGGCCGGTTGGGCCCGGATGCCCTGATCTAGGGTGTGCTGGTGCGGATCGGTAGTGGTGTGCGGGTCACGGTGCCCGCGTCGACGGCGAATCTCGGTTCGGGGTTCGACTCGCTCGGGCTGGCGCTGGGCCTCTATGACGAGGTCGAGGTGCGGGTCGCGCCTGCGGGGGAGATCCGGGTTCGGGTCGAGGGTCAGGGCGCGGGGCGGGTGCCGACGGATGAGCGGCATCTGGTCGTGCGGGCGGTGCGGTCCGCTTTGTCCAGTTGTGGGGTTGCCGGGCTGGGGCTGGAGCTGGTGTGCCGGAACCGGATTCCGCACGCCCGTGGGCTCGGGTCCTCCGCTGCGGCCGCGGTCGCGGGAGTCGCGGCCGGGTTCGCGCTGGCGGACCGGGAGCTGGATGACGGGGTGTTGCAGCTCGCGGCGGAGTTCGAGGGGCACGCGGACAACGCCGCGGCCAGTGTCTACGGCGGGATCGTGATCGCCTGGCAGGACGGCAAGGACTACCAGGCCATCCGGTTGGAGCCGCATGAGGAGCTGGCGCCGCTGGTGTTCGTGCCGGAGACCGAATCCGAGACGAAGACCACACGGGGGTTGCTGCCGGAGCAGGTCCCGCTGCGGGACGCGGCCTTCGCGGCCGGGCGCTCCGCGCTGGCCGTCTACGCCCTGACCACCGATCCCTGGCTGCTGCTGCCTGGCACCGCGGACCGGTTGCACCAGGAGTACCGCAGGCCCGCCTTCCCGGCGACGATGGCGCTGGTGGACTCGTTGCGGGCGGCCGGGATCCCGGCCATGGTCTCCGGAGCGGGACCCACCGTGATCGCCTTCCCGCGCGGGGGTCACCTGCCTGACGAGGCGGACCTGTCCGGGTTCACCCCGATGGCCCTGCCCATTGACCAGGGCGGGGTGGTGGTGGAACCGATCGGGGGGTCCGCGAACCCGTCTGAGGGAGCAAAGCCGAGGTAGCCAAGGCCCTTCCCGCCACGCCAGGACCCACCCGGTTGTTGCACCCCGTTGACCCGGGGTCTACCCTCAGAGGCAATCAGTCACCGCGCGCACGGTCGCCGGTGCCGTTCCCGGGCCTCGTTCCTGGGTCGCATCCCCGTTGAAGCTAGGTCTCGATCCCCTCCAGGACGGGATCCACGCTGACGGGTACACCGAGGCGGTGATTGACAGTCCCGTACCGAGTCTTCCCACCGGTACTGGACGACCTGCTGTCCCGCGTTCCGTCGGGCGGCAAGTCCGCTGGTCCACGTAGGAGGCGGGGACCGGTCAGGAAGGACATTCGTGAGCGAAACCGAACTACTGGGCGGCGACGCGGTCGAGACGACCGCTGCCAGCCCTTCGGCCAATGGCACGGCGACTCGACGTCGTGGTGGCCTTTCCGGGATGGTGCTCGCCGAGCTGCGTCAGCTCGCTGGTGAGCTGGGCATCGGCAACACCAGTGGGATGCGCAAGGGCGACCTGATCGCCGCCATCAAGGAGCGGCAAGGCGGCGGTTCGGCGCCACGCGCCGAGGCTGCCAAGCCGGCCAAGGCCGAGACCGGTCAGTTGGCGCTGGGTGCCGAAAGCACCCCCGCGCCCAAGGCCACCGCGGTGGAGAGCGCCCCGCCGGCGCCCGCCGCAACCCCCGCCGCCGCGGACAACGCGGCTGGTGAGGGCGACGCCGGGGGCGATAATGCCCGGCGTAACCGCCGCCGTCGGGCGGCCACCCGTCCGGCCGGGAGCCCGGAGGGCGAGCAGCGGAACCCCCGCGAGCGCGCTCCGGAGCAGCCCCAGGCCGACAAGCCCGTCGAGCAGGTGGAGCAGCCTGTCGCTGTCGCCACCGAGCAGCGGGAGAAGCCGGCCGAGCAGCGCCAGGAGCGGGCCGAGCGTGGCGAGCGGCAGGAACGCGGTGAGCGGGGCGAGCGCGGGGAGCGGGGAGACCGGGGTAACCGGAACGACCGCAACCGCAATCGCAACGACCGCAGCGACCGCAATGACCGCGGGGACCGGGGCGAACGTGCCGCGGCGGCCCAGAGTCAGCCGCAGGTCGTCGAGGACGACGAGGACGAGGACGGCAGGGGACGGCGCGGACGCCGCTTCCGGGACCGTCGGCGCAACCGTGGCCGGGATGGCGAGGGTGGCGGCACGGACCGGGGTGACCGTGGAGATCGCGGTGACCGTGGCGAGCGGGGCGGTCGTGGCGGCGGCGGTGGCGACACCGAGGTCCGCGAGGACGACGTGCTGCTGCCGGTGGCCGGCATCCTCGACGTGCTGGACAACTACGCCTTCGTGCGCACCTCCGGTTACCTGGCGGGCCCGAACGACGTCTACGTCTCGCTGTCGCTGGTCCGCCGCTACGGCCTGCGCCGTGGTGACGCGCTCACCGGCGCCGTGCGCCAGCCCCGGGACGGGGAGGCGCAGCGGCAGAAGTTCAACCCGCTGGTGCGGGTGGACTCCATCAACGGCCTGGAGCCGGAGGCCGTGCGCGGCCGCCCGGAATTCACCAAGCTGACCCCGCTGTACCCGAACGAGCGACTGCGCCTCGAGACCGAGCCGCACATCCTCACCACGCGCGTCATCGATCTGGTGATGCCGATCGGCAAGGGACAGCGCGCGCTGATCGTCTCCCCGCCCAAGGCGGGCAAGACCTCGGTGCTGCAGGCGATCGCCAACGCGATCACCACGAACAACCCGGAGTGCCACCTCATGGTCGTCCTGGTGGACGAGCGCCCCGAGGAGGTCACCGACATGCAGCGTTCGGTGAAGGGCGAGGTCATCGCCTCGACCTTCGACCGGCCGCCGGGCGACCACACCACTGTGGCCGAACTCTCCATCGAGCGCGCCAAGCGCCTGGTGGAGATGGGGCACGACGTGGTCGTGCTGCTGGACTCGATCACCCGGCTGGGCCGCGCCTACAACCTGGCCGCCCCCGCCTCGGGCCGGATCCTCTCCGGTGGTGTCGACTCCACCGCGCTCTACCCGCCCAAGCGCTTCCTCGGCGCCGCGCGCAACATCGAGGGTGGCGGTTCGCTGACCATCTTCGCCACCGCGCTGGTGGAGACCGGGTCCACCATGGACACGGTCATCTTCGAGGAGTTCAAGGGCACCGGTAACGCGGAGCTGAAGCTGGACCGCAAGATCGCCGACAAGCGCACCTTCCCGGCGGTTGACGTGGATGCCTCCGGCACCCGGAAGGAGGAGCTGCTGCTCTCTCCGGACGAGCTGGCGGTCACCATCAAGCTCCGTCGGGTGCTGGCGGCGCTGGACGACCAGCAGGCCATCGACCTGCTGCTGGACCGGCTCCGCAAGACCCGGACCAACATCGAGTTCCTGATGACGGTCTCGAAGAACACGCCAGGCAGCAACGACGACTGATACTCGTCGGTAAGTAAGCGGGCGCTTTCGGCCGATGGCCGGGGGCGCCCGCTTTTTGTCGCCAAAGGGACGCTCCGTTTGTGACCGGATCGCGCTGTTGCCCCAGAACGATCCTTTTGGGAGTCAAGAAATCCGCCAGGTTAGCCGATCGCCAACAGCGCTGCCCGGGAGTCAGCCGCTGACGCGATCGGTTGGCTCCGTGTGCAGTAGTCCGGTGGGCGTAATAGCCCTGACCGAAAGGCGGCAGCTGTCGTTGCGCAGACAATAAGGGCATTGGGCCGATTAGGTGACGGCTTCTGTCCTGGGTGGTTGAGCGGCGCAGATGCCAGGTATTTACCTACTGGGAGTGGTGGGCGGAACGGTGACACGGGCGTCTAGTGGGAGGCGGCTGTCGGTGTGGTCGCGTGGCGCGAGGCAAAGCGCCCCTGACGTGCTGCTGGTCGGCGCGCTCGGGGCGCTGGACCTGCTCGCGCTGTTCCTGGTCCCCGCCGAACCCTGGCGGCTGGCCGCGGGGGCGCTGGCGGCCTACGGGGTGACCCTGCCGCTGCTGTTGCGCAGGCGCAGGCCGGTGGTGATCTTCCTGATCGTGGGCGCGATGGTGCTGGCCCGCGGCGTGCTCGGGGTGCCGGAGATGACCGGCGGGATCCCGCTGCTCATCGCCGCGCACGCGCTGGGCCGCTACGGCGCGCGCAGGCACCGGCCGTGGGTGGCCTGGGTGGTGGCAGGCTGGGGCGGGGCGCACGCGGTGATCGTCAGCCTGATGTACGAGAAGCACATCCAGCTCGCCGACTGGCTGGTGGTGGCGCTGGCGGTGGGCCTGGCCTACATGATCGGCAGCCACCAGCACCGCTTCGCCGCGCACGTGGGCTCGTTGCGCCGGAGTGTGCACCGGCAGCGCGAGCGGCGCAGCCGCGAGGTGCGCTCGGCGGTGGTCGCCGATCGCGAGCGGATCGCCCTTGACCTGCACGATGTGGTGGGCAACCACCTCAGCGCGCTGTCCGTGCAGACGCACGTCTTCGAGGAGCTGCTGGCCAGGCACGATCCGCAGGCGGTGCTGGCGGCCAACCAGATCCGCGAGTCCAGCAGGCAGGCGATGACCGAGATGGTCCGGCTGCAGAACCTGCTGCGCGGGATCGCGGACGGCCCGGACGGTGCCGACTGCGGGCCGGAGGGGGTGACCCGGCTGGCCTCCGCGGTGCGCAACGCAGGCAACGACGTGGAGTTCTCAGTGGCCGAGCTGCCGCGTTCGATGAGCCCCGAGGTGGGCGCGGAGGGGTTCCTGGTGCTGCAGGAGGCACTGACCAACGTGGTCAAGCACGCCTCGCCGACCAGGGTGAGCATCGAGGTGGGCGTGGACACCGCCACGGACGCGCTGCGGTTGCGGGTGGTCAACGAGCCGCCGAGGGCGGCCCGGCTGCCCTCGGTGCCCGGCAGCGGGCTGGGGCTGCTCAGCATGCAGGCCAGGGTGGCCCGGCTGGGTGGCGAGCTGAGTTCGGCGGCCGCGCCCGACGGCGGCTACGTGGTGGACGCGCGGATCCCGCTGCGGAGCGTTTCGTGACCATTCGCCTGCTGCTCGTCGACGACGACGCGGTGGTCAGGGCGGGGCTGTCCACCCTGCTCTCGCTGCGCCCCGACCTTGAGGTGGTCGGCGAGGCCGCCACCGGGGTGGCCGCGCTGGCCAAGGCCGCCGAGCTGTGCCCGGACGTGGTGCTGATGGATGTGCGCATGCCCGAACTGGACGGCATCGGCGCCACCCGCAGGCTGGTCGGGGAGTGGACCGGTCCGGCGCCGCGGCCCAGGGTGCTGATGCTGACCACCTTCGACTCCGACTTCCACGTCTACTCGGCGCTGGCCGCCGGGGCCAGTGGGTTCCTGCGCAAGGACACCTCGCCGGAGGAGCTGGCGCACGCGGTCCGGGTGGTCTCCCGGGGTGATGCCATGTTGTCCCCCGCGGTGACCCTGCGCCTGATCGAGCACACCGTGCACCGGATGGTGCAACCCGATCCGGCGGTCGCCAGGGGAATTGGTCTACTTGGTGAGCGGGAGATCGATGTGGTGAAGTTGGTGGCCACCGGCTGGTCCAATGCCGCCATTGCGGAAAAGCTGGACAGCACCGAGTCCTCGGTCAAGAGCCGGGTGACCAGGGTGCTGGCCAAGCTGGGGCTGGATAACCGTGTTCAGCTGGCCATCTTCGCGTACCGGACCGGGCTGGTCTCGATTTCCCCGGAGTAGGCAACGGATTGCCCGCGACTAAAGTTGCGGGCCAATACTTTCCTGCGACTTTCGTGGCGAAAAAGGTAGACCGCTTAGCGTAGTGCGGAAATGCGCAGTGCGGGTAGGGTTCTTTTGGGATCGAGGGGAAAGCTCAAAAAAGCGGGGAGGTGTGCCGGCGTGATTGAAGTCGAATACGAGAAGTATTGTTTCGTCGATCGTTACTTCTACGACTCCCCGGCGCACCGCACCGCAGCGGTCGAGCGGTACCCGCTGGTCAGTGCGCCGCTGCCGCCGCACTGGCAGCGCAGCAGGCGGGAGTCCTGGGTGGTCCTGCACCCCCAGGGCGCGCCCACCCCGGACCAGGGCTGGAAGATCCACGTCTCCGCCACTCCCGACGGGGCCGCCGAGGTACTGGAGACCGTCGCCGCCGACTGCCTGCTGCACCGGGTGCCGTTCAAGTTCCTGGACAGCCGGGCCGCGGTGCTCGCGCACAACGCCAAGTACGCCGCCCGCGGCGCCAGTGGCAAGTTCATCACCCTCTACCCGGCCGACGAGACCGAGTTCGCCAGGGCACTGCACCGGCTCGACCCGCAGCTGGCAGGCCGGTCCGGTCCGTACATCCTCAACGACCTGCGCTGGGGCCAGGGCCCGCTCTACGTGCGCTACGGCGGTTTCACCGAGCGCTACTGCCTCACCGCCGAGGGCGAACTGGTGCCGGCGCTGGCCGATCCCGAGGGCAACCTGGTGCCGGATCAGCGCGGCCCGAAGTTCAGCCCGCCGTCCTGGGTGGCGCTGCCCGAGGTGCTGCGGCCGCACCTGGACCGCCGCCGCGCGCGGGCCGGACTGCCCTACCGGGTGCTGCGCCCACTGCACTTCTCCAACGCGGGCGGGGTCTACCTGGCCGAGGAGCCGGACGGCTCGCGGCAGCTGGTGCTCAAGGAGGCCCGCCCACACGCCGGGCTGGACGTGGACGGGCACGACGCGGTGCACCGGCTGGCCAACGAGCACGCCATGCTCACCCTGCTGGCCGGACTGCCAGGGGTGCCCACGGTGCTGGGCCGCTTCACCTGCTGGGAGCACGAGTTCCTCGCGCTCAGCCACGTCGAGGGCGTGCCGCTGGCCACCGAACTGGTCCGCCGCTACCCGCTGGCCACCGCAGGGGCCGATGACGCCGCCGTGGCCGGGTACACCCAGTGGGCACTGGAGGTGGTGGCCAAGGTGACCGCGGCGGTGGCCGCGCTGCACGAGCGCGGGGTGGTCTTCGGCGATCTGCATCCGATGAACATCATGGTCGGCCCGGACGGCCGGATCACCCTGCTGGACTTCGAGCTGGCCGCCCCGGTCTCGGCGGCCACCCGCGCCCCGCTGGGCGCGCCCGGCTACACCGCACCGCCAGGGGTGGGCGGCTTCGACGTGGACCACTACGCGCTGGCCGCGCTCCGTCTCGCGCTGTTCCTGCCGCTGAACTCCTTGTGCGCCTTGGCACCCGGCAAGGTCCGCTCGCTCTGCGCCGCGGTGCTGGCCCGGTTCCCGCTGCCGCCGGAGTACGTGCGGCCGATCCTGGCGCGACTCTGTGCCGGCGCCGGGTCCCCGCCACCCAGCACCCGGGACCCGGTGCCGCCCGCCTTCGCCACCGGCCCGGCCGATCTGGCCAGGCTGCGGGAGCGGATCACCGCGGCGATCGTGGCCGCGGCCACCCCGCAGCGGGCCGACCGGCTCTTCCCCGGCGACATCGCCCAGTTCGCCGAGGACGGCCTCGGCCTGGCGCACGGTGCGGCCGGGGTGCTCTACGCCTTGCACACCAGCGGATCCGGCCGGTTCCCGGAGTACGAGGACTGGCTGCTGCGGGCGCTGGCCCGGCGCGGCGCAGGCAGGCCGGGACTGTTCGCAGGCGGGCACGGCATCGCGCTGGTGCTGGCCGAGTTCGGGCATATCGAGACCGCGCGGGAAGTCCTGGAGCGGCTGGCCGCGGCCACCGAGGCGTGCACGGGCGCCGATCTGTACGAGGGCCTTTCCGGCATCGGGCTGACCCTGTTGCACCTGGGCCGGGTGATCGGCCGGAGCTGGCTCACCGAATGGGGCCTTGACCTGGCCGACCGGGTGGCCGCGCTGGTGCTGGCCGGGGTGGCGGCGATGCCCTTCGGAGCGCCCGGACTCACCCGCGGCGGTGCGGGCGTGGCGCTGTTCCTCAGCCGCGCGCACGCCGAGGGCGGCGCGG
This sequence comes from Crossiella sp. CA198, assembly GCF_052078295.1. NCBI lineage: Bacteria > Bacillati > Actinomycetota > Actinomycetes > Pseudonocardiales > Pseudonocardiaceae > Crossiella > Crossiella sp. CA198. Next base: position 312,165 of record NZ_JBQJIM010000008.1, on the reverse strand, counting down.
ACGAACTGCTGGACGCGGCCGGTCGCGCCCTGCACCGGGACCTCCAGCACGCCGAGCTGACCGCGGACGGGGCCTTGCAGGTCCGCGCCGGTCGCAGGCTGCTGCCCTACCTGGCCGCGGGCACCGCAGGGATCGCCCTGGCCATGGCCGAACTGCTGCGGCTGCGGCCGGATCCGGTGTTCACCGGGGCGCTGCCGGCTGTGCAGCGGGCACTGGAAGCAGAGTTCACCATTCACAGCGGGCTATTCACCGGCCGGGCCGGACTGGTGTGCGCGCTCGCCGCGCTCCGCGGCCTGCCTGGGGTGGACGGTGACCGGGTGCAGGACACGCTGCGCGGTCACGTCAGCAGGCTGGCCTGGCACGCGGTGCCGCACGGGGGCGGGCTGGCCTTCCCCGGTGACGCGCTGCTGCGACTGTCCCACGATCTCGCCACCGGTTCGGCAGGCGTGCTGCTCGCGCTGCACGCCGTGACCACCGGGGCGTTGCCACTGTTCGCCCGAGCGCACGAGGGGAGGTGACAACCCGGATGGACGTACTGGACCTGCAGGCGATCGAGCTTGCCGAGGTCGACGGCTCCGCCGAGTTCGGCGCGGGCCTGATCAGCACGCTGAGTCTGCTGATCTGCTGGTGACACACCGCACACCATGTGTGCCATCGGGGGATGCTCTCGCCGCGACCGGGAGCATCCCCCGACCTTATTCCGGGGGTACACCCCGCTGGCATCGACATCCTGTTGCCCTCCGCTCCGCTTCCACCGGCTTGCGCGGTACCCGCCACCCGCTCCAGGGACTCTCAGTTCGCTGATCCTGGATCGCGCTGTCGCTGGACTTCCGGGCTCGCACGTGCTGTGCCGGGGTCAGCTCGGCCGCGGTCCCCTGGACCCGGCTTCGCCGCAGGTCGGACGCGTGAGACCGGTACCACACGGGTGCGCGCCGACCCGGCCGCGCGGCGGTGCGGGCGCGCGCCTGGCCACTGGCACCTCTGTTGTTCTTCCAGAACGCGGGCGGTTATTCACCGACGCACTTTGCGTTGGCTTGACGTCTTTTCCCTCGTAACAGGTTAATTCGGTCGACTGTTCGATAATAACTTCTCGTAGGTCGCAAGGCTGAGGGAATGGTTTGCCGGAGTTGGCGCGCGCTGTGTCAACCGGCCCCTTTGCCCGCTCTCCCGGACGCGCGAACGGTCCGCGCTCAACCGTTCGGCGGTGCGCTCGATACCCTGTTCGGTCTAGCTCTCTGGTGATCGGGACTAGGCGGCGTGGCTCGGTCCAGGCGGCCCCGACCAGCCTGATCGGGCGGCCAGGCTGGTGGAAATCCTCCTGATCTCGGCAGATCAGCCTGGGTGTGCCGGAACCGGTCAGGCATACTGGGGTGGTTGCGTAGATCGGGTGGTACCTCGCGTGCGGCTCGAACGCAGCCCCCGGCCGGACGCAGCTGTAGACCTGCTTCAGGAAGTTTTATCTAGCCGGAAGAACGTCAGAAAGTTCTCATTGTCGAAACATGACTACGCCCCGGTAATTTGAGTGGGTGTTCCGACCAATGCTGGAATTGGTGGAACGGAACCGTGGCCGGTGGCGGGCCACAAGGCGCAGGGGCGACTGACCCGGGTGTGAACCCACCGTCAGTGGTCCGACACACAAAGTGAGCAGTAGTAGGGCAACTAAACCCCGGATGGCAATCGCGTGCGCTCGCCGCGAGCTGTATGCGTGGCCATCGGCGGGGTGAATCCGGGCGAGGGGTGGGAGACCAGCGGTGGAACCTGTGGCAGCCAGGTTGGTGACAGCGAACTCCGTGCGATCCACGGCTGAGGTCGAGCAGGACGCACTGCGGGTGGCGGCCGCACTGCGCGCTCGTGGGCTGTGTCCAGGGAACCGGGTGATCCTCAAAGCGGACAACTCGGCTGGATACGTCACCGTGCTCTTGGCCTTGGTGCATCTGGACATCTCGATCGTGCTGGTGGACCACCGGCAGACCCCCGAGGAGACGGCGCGGATCACCGCCTTCGCCAGGGCGGGCTGGGCGCTGGTGCGCCCGGAGGTCAGCCAGGACCTGACCGTGCTCGACGCCGACCGGGTGATCAGCCTGGACGGCCTGCTGGAGGACGCCGCGGCCATCCCGGCCCTGGGCGGCTCGCTGTCCTTCGTGGACTGGTTCACCCGCTCCGACGCGCTGATCGCCTGGTCCTCCGGCACCACCGGCGAACCCAAGGGCATCGTGCGCTCGGGCAAGTCCTTCCTGGGCAACATCGAACGCACCCAGCAGCGGATGGCCTACACCGAGGCCGACGTGCTGATGCCGCTGCTGCCCTTCTCCCACCAGTACGGGCTCTCGCTGGTGCTGCTGTGGTGGATCGCGCGCTGCTCGCTGATCGTGGCGCCGTACGCCCGGCTGGACCACGCGGTGGACATGGCCGGCCGCTACCGGGCGACCGTGGTGGACGCGACTCCCGCGACCTACCACACCATGCTCAAGCTGGTGGAACGCCGGCCGGAGTCCGCCGAGGGCCTGCGTGACGTGCGCATGTGGTGCGTGGGTGGCGCGCCGCTGGACCGGGCGCTGGCGGAGAAGTTCGTGGTGGCCACCGGCCAGCCGCTGCTGGACGGCTACGGCAGCACCGAGGTCGGCAACATCGCCCTCGCGGCACCCGGCAACGCCATCGGCTGTGGCCAGCCGCTGGACGGGGTCGTGGTGCGGATCCTGGACGAGGACGGCAACGCGGTCCCGCCGGGCGAGATCGGCGAGATCCTGGTCAGCTCGCCCGGTCAGCTCACCGGCTACCTGGCCGCGGACGGCTCGGTCACCGAGCACGCCGAGGACGTCTACCGCACCAACGACATCGGCTACACCGACGAGGAGGGCAACCTCTACGTGGTCGGCCGCAAGTACGCGGTGCACCGGATGGGCCACACGCTCTACCCGGAAGCCTTGGCGCGCAAGGCCGAGGAGGCCGGGGCCGCGGTCAAGGTGGTCGCCCTGGACGACGAGCGCCGGGGCAGCCAGCTGGTGTTCGTGGTGGCCGACCCGGACCTGCGTGAGGCCCGGTACTGGCGAGAGAAGATCTGCGCGCTGCTGCCCTCCTACGAGCAGCCCAACCAGGTGCTGGTGGTGACCGAGTTCCCGTTGAACAACAACGGAAAGCCCGACCTGACCCGGCTCACCGACCTGGCCGCGGTGCCGCACCCGGCGCGACTGGCCGCACTGCGCGCGGTGGCCGAGCACATCCGCAACGATCCGCAGCCGCTGATCGACGTGCTGACCGAGATCTCCAACCACAAGGCCGTGCTGGACGAGATCGAGGCCGGGCTGAGCGCGCTGGAAGGGGCACTGGAAGAGGTCTCGGCCTACCGGCCCGGCCGGGTGCCGAAGATGGCCGTGTTCATGTCCTCCAACGTGTTGTTCTACTCCTACGTGCTCTACACGCTGATCCCGTCGCTCTACACCGACGAGGTCATCTTCCGGCCGTCCAGCCAGGTCACCGGCACCACCAAGCGGTTGCACGAGCTGCTCGCGCCGGTGCACAAGCTGGAGTCCATCGAGCTGACCACGTTGAGCCAGCGGCAGTTCGTCGAGGTCCCGGTGGCCGAGGCGGACGTGCTGGTGTTCACCGGCGCCTACCAGAACGCCGAACTGGTCCGGGCCCAGCTGCGCGATGACCAGATGCTGCTGTTCTACGGCCAGGGCGTGAACCCGTTCGTGGTGGCCGAGGGCGCGGACATCGACCTCGCGGTCACCGACGCGGTGCGGATCCGGATGCTCAACTCCGGCCAGGACTGCTTCGCCCCTGACGTCTTCCTGGTGCACGCCGGTGAGGCCGAGGCGTTCGTGGACCAGCTCACCAAGCGGGTCGGCGAACTGCGCTACGGCAGCTACACCGACCCCGGCGCGGACTACGGCCCGCTGTACTACGAGACCGCGATCGAGGCGGCCGCGGACTACCTGCGGCTCAACCGCGAGCACATCGTGGCCGGCGGGCGGCTGGACTTCCGCTCCCGGCACCTGGAGCCCGCGGTGCTGGTGCGGCCCTACAACAAGAAGATGCCCATCGAGGAGACGTTCGCGCCGATCTTCAACGTGGTCGTCTACCAGAACACCCAGCAGCTGCGGGCCTTCGCCAACCACCCCACGGTGAACGAGCGGGCGATGGGCGCGATGGTCTACGGCGACGCGCCGGATGTCGTGTCCGCGCTGGGCAAGCGGCACTACGTGTCGGTGAACCTCACCGTGCTGGACACCGACGACGGCAACAAGCCGTTCGGTGGGTACGGCGTGGCCGCCAACTACGTGGCGTATCAGGGACAGCGGGTGGCCGAGCCGCTGCTGATCTCCAAGGCCGTCGCCGAACACCTGCCCGCGGCCCGCAAGACCCGCATGGCCAACGCCTGACCGTCCGGACATACGAGGTGGAGAAAAGCCAATGTCGGTAGCAGAGTTCCGGAAGCACCGGCCGCGGGTCGTGGTGACCGGCTGGGGCGCGATCAGCCCGGTCGGCCTGACCGCGGAGGACACCTGGTCCGCGTTCATGGCCGGGCGTAGCGGGATCGCCCGGATCGCCACCTTCGACGCCGAGCCCTTCCCGTCCCAGATCGCGGGCGAGGTCAAGGGATTTGTGGCCGAGGACCACATGCCGCGCAAGCTCAGCAGGCGGATGGACCTCTTCGCCCAGTACGGGGTGGCCGCCTCGATCCAGGCGGTCGAGGCCGCCAAGCTGACCATCGACAGCGAGCTGGCCCCGCGCTGCGGTGTGCTCATCGGCACCGGCTACGGCGCGATGAAGTACATGCAGGACTCGGTCAAGCTGCTCACCGAGAAGGGCGGTCGCGCGGTCGGGGCCTACCAGGCCATCACCGGCGCGCACGATTCGGCCACCGGCGAGGTCAGCCTGATGTTCGGCGCGGCCGGACCGACCCTGGCGCTCAACTCGGCCTGTGCCACCGGCACCGACGCGATCGGCACCGCCACCCGCTGGATCCAGTACGGCGAGGCCGATGTGGTCATCGCGGGCGGCGCGGAGATGAGCGTCACCCCGCTGGACATCGCCTCCAGCTCCAACGCCAGGGCGCTGTCCCGGCGCAACGACGACCCGGAGCGGGCCAGCAGGCCCTTCGACGCGGACCGGGACGGCTTCGTGATGGCCGCCGGTTCCGGCGTGGTCATCCTGGAATCGCTGGACCACGCACTGCGCAGGGGCGCGCCGATCCTGGCCGAGATCGTGGGTTACGCCTCGACCTCCGACGCGCACCACTGGACCGCCCCGCACCCGGAGGGCGCTGGCGCGCGGCGGGCGATGACCAGGGCACTGGCCGATGCCGGGGTGGCGCCGGAGCAGATCGACTACATCAACGCGCACGGCACCAGCACCGAGCTGAACGACAAGACCGAGACCCAGGCCATCCGCAACGTGCTGGGCGAGCACGCGACCAAGATCCCGGTCAGCTCCACCAAGTCGATGACCGGGCACATGATCGGCGCGGCGGGCGCGATCGAGCTGATCGCCTGTGGTTTCGCCATGCGCACCGGCGTGGTGCCGCCCACGATCAACCTGCACAACCCGTTGGACCCGGAGATGAACTTCGTGCCCAACGCGCCGCAGGAGCACCAGGTGCGGTACGCGATGAGCAACTCCTTCGGCTTCGGCGGGCACAACGCGGTGCTGGTCGCCAAGAGCTGGGAGAGCTGAGCGCTCAGTCACACGGAGAACGGCGCGTCCCCGGGTCTGCGGGGGACGCGCCGTTTCCGTTTCAGCAGGGGAGCGGGCTTCAGGTGCTGATCAGATCCCTGGTCTCGGCGCAGCCGCCATCGGCGTCCAGGGTGGGCAACTTGCGCAGGGTGCGCACGAGCAGCAGCAGGCAGGGCACACCGAGGGTGACCGCGAGCCAGGAGGGCAGCTCCTGCCCGTCAAGGGCGACCCCGGCGGCCACCAGTGCCAGCAGGTAGGGCCAGCGCAGGCCGTGCCGCTGCCAGCCGGCCTGCCAGACCACGTTGCGGCTGGTGACCAGGCCGAGTGCGGCGGCGACCCCGAAGGTCGCGCTGTAGAGCTGGGTCGTGGTGCCGAAGGCCAGCAGGCCGAGGCCGCCGATGCCGATCATCGATCCGATGACCAGCAGCGGGATGCCCAGCCAGGTCAGCATGGGTACTCGCCAGCTCGCCGCACACAGCACGTGATGATTTTGCTGCGGCCTGTGACCGATATCAGCAGTCTGCGCTGGCAATGCGCCCGATGGTCCGGCCATTGCGCCCGGAGGTCGGATTCTGGAGGTGAGCGGTACCACGGCGAGAGCACCAGGACGACCTGGCATACTCAGGGGTCGGAATAAGGCTCCGGTTCACCCCGTTGTACGGCTCGTGGGGACCCGGCGGCCCCTGAGAAAGGAACAAGACGGTGAGAAGCGGTATCCACCCCGACTACGTGGTCACCCAGGTGAACTGCGGCTGTGGCAACTCCTTCGAGACCCACAGCACCAAGAAGACCGGCCAGATCACGGTCGAGGTCTGCTCCAACTGCCACCCCTTCTACACGGGCAAGCAGAAGATCCTCGACACCGGCGGCCGCGTGGCGCGCTTCGAGGCCCGCTACGGCAAGCGCAACAAGTAGCCGACTTCACGGCGCCCATCCCGCTGGGGTGGGCGCCGTTGTCGTGTCGGCCTGAAGGTCTTACCGGGAAGAGGACGCCGTGGACACCGCCTCGCTGGACACCCTGCTCGTGGAGTACACCGAGCTGGAGGGTCGGCTGGCCGATCCCGCGGTGCACGCCGACCAGGCGATGGCGCGCAAGCTGGGCCGTCGCTACGCCGAGCTGACCCCGGTCGTGCGCACCCTGCGCGAGCTGGACCAGGCCCGGTCCGACCGGGAGGCCGCGCTGGAGCTGGCCAGTGAGGACGCGGCCTTCGCCACCGAGGCCGCCGCGCTGGCCGAGACCATCCCGGCGCTGGAGCAGCGGCTGACCGAGCTGCTGCTGCCCAGGGACCCGCACGACGCCGCGGACGTGGTCATGGAGATCAAGTCCGGCGAGGGCGGCGAGGAGTCGGCGCTGTTCGCAGGCGACCTGCTGCGGATGTACCTGCGCTTCGCCGAGCGGCAGGGCTGGAAGACCGAGGTGCTCGACTCGGTGGAGTCCGACCTCGGCGGGTTCAAGGACGTCACCGTGGTGGTCAAGAGCAAGGGCGGGCCCGAGCTGGACGGGGTGTGGGCCCGGCTGAAGTACGAGGCCGGCGTGCACCGGGTGCAGCGGGTGCCGGTGACCGAGTCCCAGGGCCGGGTGCACACCTCCGCGGCCGGGGTGCTGGTCTACCCCGAGCAGGAGGACGTCGAGGTCGAGATCGACGAGAAGGACCTGCGGGTGGACGTCTTCCGCTCCTCCGGCCACGGCGGCCAGAGCGTGAACACCACCGACTCCGCGGTGCGCATCACCCACCTGCCCACCGGCATCGTGGTCTCCTGCCAGAACGAGCGCAGCCAGCTGCAGAACAAGGCCCGCGCGATGGCCGTGCTGCAGAACCGGCTGGTCGCGCTGGCCGAGGAGGAGGCCGCCCGCAAGGCCTCGGCGGACCGGCGCAGCCAGGTCCGCACGGTGGACCGCTCCGAGCGGGTGCGCACCTACAACTTCCCGGAGAACCGGATCTCCGACCACCGGGTCAACTACAAGGCCTACAACCTGGACCAGGTGCTCGACGGCGAGCTGACCGCCCTGCTGGACGCGCTCGCGACCGCGGACAAGGCGGAACGCCTCGCCGCGGCCGGAGCGACCGCCTAGCGGTCAGGACGTCCAGCGCACCGCGTGGTCCTGCCGCCACTGCGGGCTGTTGGTCCCGGCGACCTGGCCACGCTCGTTGATCGCCTTGGCGTGCCCTGGCAGCTGATCGCTCAGCTTGGGCAGCTCGGTCGCCACACCCGCGGCGTCCCAGCGGACCGCGCGCCCGCTGGAGGCGCCGACCGCCACGCCGGAGTCGTTGATCGAGTAGGCGCCGCTGTGGTCGGAGCCGGGCAGGTGTGGCAGCACGGTCACCCTGCCGCGTTCCCAGCGCACCGCCCCGCCGCCGCCACCGGGCAGGTCGTAGGAGCCGACGATCACCCCGTGCCGGTTGACAGCGTGCGCCGTGCTGCGGGCCCAGCCGGCCAGCTGGGGCAGCCTGTGCACGTTCCCGGCGGCGTCCCAGAACACCGCGTCGTCGTCGGATTTGCCGACCACGACGGAGTTCTCCCCGATCGCCCCGCTGGAGCCGACCTCGCTCTCCTGGTGGCCGGGCAGCGGCGGCAGCACCCGGGGCGCGCGGCCGGAACTCCAGCGCAGGGCCCTGGTCTGGAAGGTTTCCGGGTGATCGCCGTTGCCCGCGATCACGCCCTTGTTGTTGATCGATTTCGCGATGGTCCTGGTGTAGATCGCCGGGCTGGGCAGCAGGACCGGTGCGGCGCCGGGATGGGCCCAGCGCACCGCCTGGTCGCCGGAGTTGCCGACGATGACCCGGTTGTTGTTGATCGCCTCGGCGGTCGCCCAGCCCGCGGCGGTGGGCTGCAACTTCACCGCGACGCCGTCGTGGGGCCAGAACACCCCCTGGACCTGGCCGGGCGTGCTGGAGGCCCCGACCACGCCGTCAGGGCCGATGTCGTTGGCCCAGGACAGGTGGTACCCGGGCAGCGCGCCCAGGTCGGTGATGACGGGCGCGGCCTGGGCGGGTGAACCACCCAGCAGCAGGGCCCCGGTGATCGTGATGAGCGCGAGTGAATTACGCACGTTCGATGTCCCCTCCCCGGAACGAATGAACCGGTGCTGAAGCTAGTGAGCGGTCCTCCGGGGGACTGACTGCTGATCGGCGCAACGCGTCGATCAATCGAGTGATACCGGGTAGTCGGTAACCTCGCGCGTTGTGAACCGACAGCCGTTGCGTCTCGCGGTCATGGACGCCGAGCGGATCCTGACCGAGGCCGGGGTGGCCAGCCCCAGGGTGGACGCCGAACTGCTCGCCGCGCACGTGCTCGGCGTGGAGCGGATGAGGCTGGGCCTCATCCCACTGGTGGACCCACCGGTGATCGAGGCGTTCCACCGGCTGGTGCGGCGGCGGGCCAGCCGGGTGCCGTTGCAGCACCTGCTCGGCAAGGCCTGGCTGGGCCCGCTGGAGCTGGCGGTGGGGCCGGGGGTGTTCACCCCGCGGCCGGAGACCGAACTGCTGCTGGAGTGGGGCCTGGCCGCGCTGACCGGCGTGCAGCGGCCGGTGGTGGTGGACCTGTGCACCGGCTCGGGCGCGCTGGCGCTGGCCGTGGCGCACCAGCGGCCGGACGCGCTGGTGCACGCGGTGGAACGCGATCCGGCCGCGCTGACCTGGGCCCGGCGCAACGCCGACGCCCAGGCCGACCGGGGCGACACCCCGGTCCGGCTGCACGCGGGCGATGTGGCCGATCCCGGACTGCTGGCCGAGCTGGACGGGGCGGTGGACCTGGTGCTGTGCAACCCGCCGTACGTGCCGGAGGGCACCCCGGTGCCGCCGGAGGTGGCCGAGCACGACCCGCACGCCGCGGTCTTCGCCGCGGACGAGGGGCTGGCGGTGATCCGGCACGTGCTGCGCTGCGCGGCCCGGCTGCTCAAACCCGGTGGCGGCCTGGCGGTGGAGCACGACGACACCCAGGGCGAGTCCGCGGTGGCGCTGCTGTCCACCCGCCGGGTGCTGGCCGAGGTGACCGGCCACCTGGACCTCACCGGCCGCCCACGATTCGTCACCGCGCGAAGGACACTTTGAAGGTCGTTTGCCCCAAATGGGCTAGGGTGACCCGCGCAAACAGTCGTGATCGTCGTCACTTTTCGCCGTTTTTTGCAACTAGGTAGCCCGTTCGGGCAACTTGCTCTCCGAAGGCACCAACGTCGGGGAGCAAGCTGAATGAAGTCACTAACGCACGCCGGGTACATGGCCATGCGCCGGTTCGACGGCCTCGACGGACTGCGCGCCATCGCCGCGGTCATGGTCGTGGTCTTCCACTACGGCGGTCCGGACCGGCTCCAGGGCTGGATCGGTGTGCAGGTCTTCTTCGTGCTCTCCGGGTACCTGATCACCACGCTCATGCTGCGTGAGGAGGCCCGCACCGGCCGGGTCGCGCTCAAGGCGTTCTACCTGCGCCGGGTCTTCCGCATCCTGCCGGTCTACTTCGTGGTGCTGGCCTTCCTCGCGGTGGCCACCCTGGTCCTGGGCATCTACCAGAGCAGCCACCTGGGCGAGGCGATGCCGCTGTACCTGACCTTCTTCAACGAGTTCGCCGGCTCCAACCCGTTCGGCCAGTCCTGGTCGCTGGGCATCGAGCAGAAGTTCTACCTGGTCTGGCCGCTGGTCGCGTTCGCCTTCGGCGTGCTGCCGCTGCGCCGCCGCCTCGGCATCACCGGGCTGCTGATCATCGGCGCGCTGGTGGCCACCCCGTTCACCTTCGGCCCGCACGCCTCCGGCTGGCCGGTGCACTACGTCTCCATCCTGCTCGGCTGCGTGCTGGCGATGCTGATGCACAACGCGCGCACCTACCGGCTGATCCAGCCGCTGACCCACCCGGCGGTCGGCGTGGGCCTCGCCATCGCGGTCATCACGCTGCACAGCTTCCTCAAGCCGATCGGCGACGCGCTCAACCAGGTCGCAGGCGTGCCGGGGTTCATCTGGCTGATGGCCTTCTACCCGGTGGCCGTCACCCTGCTGCTGCCCGCGGTGATCGCGCCCGGCCCGGTGGCCAAGGTGCTCTCGGTCCGCCCGATGGCCTACGTGGGCGAACGTTCGTACTCCCTCTACCTGGTGCAGTCCATCGCCGCGGCCCCGCTGCACTTCCTCTTCCCCAGCCTGGGCGGCTGGCCGCTCGCGCTCAGCGTGGTGGCCCTGGCCCTGGTGCTGGCCAGCGTGCTCTACCGCACGGTCGAGGTGCCGATGATCAACGTGGGCCGCAAGGTGCTCAAGCCGCGCCAGCCCGCCAAGACCGAGGCGGAGGCGGACAAGGCGGAAGCGGCCAAGGTGGAGGAGCCGCGTCCGGTGCTGACGCCGGTCTCGTAGGCTGCACGGTGTGAGCACCGTCTACGACTGCGGCCAGCCGGAGTCCCGGGTGGCCGGACTGGCCGCGGCGGCCGGCGCGTTGCGCGCCGGCCAGCTCGTGGTCCTGCCGACCGACACCCTCTACGGCATCGGCTGCGACGCCTTCGACGCCAACGCCGTGCAGGGCCTGCTGGATGCCAAGGGCCGGGGCCGGGACATGCCGGTCCCGGTGCTGGTCGGCAGCTGGTCCACCATCGACGGCCTGGTGCTCTCGGTGCCGCACCAGGCCCGCTCGCTGATCGAGGCGTTCTGGCCGGGCGGGTTGTCCATCGTGCTGCCGCACGCCTCCTCGCTGGCCTGGGACCTGGGCGACACCCGGGGCACGGTGATGCTGCGGATGCCGCTGCACCCGGTGGCCATCGAGCTGCTGCGCGAGGTCGGCCCGATGGCCGTCTCCAGCGCCAACCGCTCCGGGCACCCGCCTGCCACCACCGCCGCGCAGGCCAGGGACCAGCTCGGCGAGCTGGTGCCGATCTACCTCGACGGCGGCCCGTGCGAGCACGCGGTGCCCTCCACCATCGTCGACCTGACCGGCTCGGATCCGCTGGTGCTGCGCGAGGGCGCGGTCAAGCTGGCCGAGATCACCGAGGTGCTGGGCTTCGACGTGCAGCTCGCCCAGTGATCATTGATCTCAGCCACCGGATCACCGACGGGCTGCGCACCTACCCTGGGATGGCCCCGCCGCGGATCAGCACCGAGGTCAGCTTCGCCGAGACCGCGGCCCGGATGGCCCCCGGCGTCAGCTTCGCCATCGGCCGGATCGAGCTGGTCGGCAACACCGGCACCTACCTCGACACCCCGGCGCACTTCCACCCCGACGGCTACGACCTGGCCGACCTGCCGCTGGAGCGGGTGGTCGACGTGCCCACGGTGGTGCTCGACGCGCGCGAGGGCATCAGCCCCGATCTGCTCGACGGCGCGGGCGACCTCGCCGGGTGCGCGGTGCTCATCCACACCGGCTGGTCCCGGCACTGGGGGAGCGAGGCCTACTTCACCGGGCACCCATTCCTGACCGCCGACCTGGTCGCCACGCTCATCGCGGCCGCGCCGGCGCTGGTCGGCATCGACTCGCTCAACATCGACGACAACACCGATCCGGCCCGCCCTGCCCACCACGGCCTGCTCGGCGCGGGCATCCCGATCGTGGAACACCTCACCCGGCTGGACCGGCTGCCCGCCCGCGGCGCCCGGTTCACCGCGCTGCCCGCCCCGGTGGCCGGGATGGCCACCCTGCCGGTGCGCGCGGTGGCGGTCCTGCCGGACTGAGCGAGCCCGGCCGAGGCCGACCCGTGACCTCGGCGATGTTGGGCAGACCCGCCCTGACGTGGCACGATCCGCTGGTGACCAGCGGTTCCACCGACGCGCAGCGCCTGCGCGACCTCAAGCTGCTGCGCCGGGTCCGGGACCGGATCGACCGGGACTACGCGCAGCCGCTGGACGTCGCGGCGCTCGCCCGCGGCGTGCACATGTCCGCGGGGCACCTGAGCCGGGAGTTCCGCCGCGCCTACGGCGAATCGCCGTACAGCTACCTGATGACCCGCCGGATCGAGCGCGCGATGACGTTGCTGCGCCGGGGCGATCTCAGCGTCACCGAGGTCTGCTTCGCGGTCGGCTGCTCCTCGCTGGGCACCTTCAGCACCCGGTTCACCGAGCTGGTCGGCATGCCGCCCAGCGCCTACCGCCGCGAGGCCGCCAGGGCCACCGCCGGCATCCCGTCCTGCGTGGCCAAGCAGGTCACCCGACCGGTCAGGAATCAAGAAGCGCGGCCGGTGAACCGCACCTAACGTGACCGCCATGGACATCAGCATTCACGCGAGCTTCCTGCCCCAGGACGATCCGGAGGCCGCGATCGCCTTCTACCGCGACACCCTCGGCTTCGAGATCCGCAACGACGTCGGCTACGACGGGATGCGCTGGATCACCGTCGGCCCGCCCGGCCAGCCCGGCACCTCCATCGTGCTGCACCCGCCCGGCGCCGACCCCGGCATCACCGAGGAGGAGCGCCGCGTCATCGCGGAGATGATGGCCAAGGGCACCTACGGCGGCATCGTGTTGTCCACCAAGGACATCGACGGCCTCTTCGAGCGGCTGCAGGCCGGTGACGCCGACGTCATCCAGGAGCCGACCGACCAGCCCTACGGCGTGCGTGACGCCGCCCTGCGCGACCCCGCGGGAAACATGATCCGCATCCAGCAAGCCCGCTGAACCTCCGGTGACCGATGGAGACACGATGAGCAAGGCCAAGAGGACGAGTGCGCCCGAGCCGCACGAGGCGGACAGCCACGACCTGATCCGGGTGCACGGCGCGCGGGAGAACAACCTCAAGGACGTCAGCGTCGAGATCCCCAAGCGCAGGCTGACGGTGTTCACCGGTGTCTCCGGCTCTGGCAAGTCCTCGCTGGTGTTCAGCACCATCGCGGCGGAGTCGCAGCGGATGATCAACGAGACCTACAGCGCGTTCGTGCAGGGCTTCATGCCCACGCTGGCCAGGCCAGAGGTCGACGTGCTGGACGGGCTGACCACCGCGATCATCGTGGACCAGCAGCGGATGGGCTCGGATCCGCGCTCCACCGTCGGCACCGCCACCGACGCCAACGCCATGCTGCGCATCCTGTTCAGCAGGCTCGGCAAGCCGCACATCGGCTCACCGCAGGCGTTCTCCTTCAACGTGGCCTCGATCAGCGGCGCGGGCGCGGTCACCATCGAACGCGGCGGCCAGACCCTGAAGGAACGGCGCAGCTTCAGCGTCACCGGCGGCATGTGCCCGCGCTGCGAGGGCCGGGGCAAGGTCAACGACATCGACCTCACCCAGCTCTACGACGACTCCAAGTCGCTGGCCGAGGGCGCCTTCACCATCCCGGGCTGGAAGTCCGACAGCCACTGGACGGTGCGGGTCTACGCCGCCTCCGGCTTCGTCGACCCGGACAAGCCGATCCGCAAGTACACCAAGCGGGAGATGCAGGACTTCCTGTACAAGGAAGCGACCAAGATCAAGATTGATGGGGGCAACTTCACCTACGAGGGCCTGATCCCCAAGATCCAGAAGTCCTTCCTGGCCAAGGACAAGGAGGCGATGCAGCCGCACATCCGGGCGTTCGTGGAGCGGGCGGTCACCTTCACCATCTGCCCGGACTGCGAGGGCACCCGGCTCAGCGAGGGCGCCAGGTCCTCGAAGATCAAGAAGATCAACATCGCCCAGGCCTGCGCGATGCAGATCAGCGATCTGGCCGACTGGGTGCGCGGGCTGACCGAGCCCTCGGTGGCCCCGCTGCTCGGCGCGCTGCGGCACACCCTGGACTCCTTCGTGGAGATCGGGCTGGGCTACCTCTCACTGGACCGGCCCTCGGGCACGCTCTCCGGCGGCGAGGCGCAGCGGGTCAAGATGATCCGGCACCTGGGCTCCTCGCTCACCGATGTCACCTACGTCTTCGACGAGCCCACCATCGGCCTGCACCCGCACGACATCGCACGGATGAACTCCCTGCTGCTGCGGCTGCGGAACAAGGGCAACACGGTGCTGGTGGTCGAGCACAAGCCGGAGACCATCGCGATCGCCGACCACGTGGTCGACCTGGGTCCCGGCGCGGGCACCGCGGGCGGCACGGTGTGCTTCGAGGGCACCGTGGACGGGCTGCGGGCCAGCGGCACGGTCACCGGCAGGCACTTCGACGACCGGGCCGCGCTGAAGCAGTCGGTGCGCACACCCACCGGCCAGCTGGAGATCCGCGGCGCGACAAAGCACAACCTGCGCAAGGTCGACGTGGACATCCCGCTCGGCGTGCTGGTGGTGATCACCGGCGTGGCCGGTTCCGGCAAGAGTTCGCTGATCCACGGCTCGATGCCGACCGAGGAGGGCGTGGTCTCGGTCGACCAGACCGCCATCCGCGGTTCCCGGCGCAGCAACCCGGCCACCTACACCGGCCTGCTGGAGCCGATCCGCAAGGCCTTCGCCAAGGCCAACGGCGTGAAACCGGCCCTGTTCAGCGCCAACTCCGAGGGCGCCTGCCCCAACTGCAATGGCGCGGGCGTGGTCTACACCGACCTGGGGATCATGGCCAGCATGGCCACCACCTGCGAGGAGTGCGAGGGCAAGCGGTTCCAGGCCGCGGTGCTGGACTATCACCTGGGCGGCAAGAACATCAGCGAGGTGCTGGCCATGCCGGTCACCCAGGCCAGGGAGTTCTTCAGCGCGGGCGAGGCCGCCACCCCGGCCGCGCACGCCATCCTGGACCGGCTCGCCGACGTCGGCCTCGGCTACCTCAGCCTGGGCCAGCCGCTGACCTCGCTCTCCGGCGGTGAGCGGCAACGGCTCAAGCTGGCCACCCACATGGGCGACAAGGGCGGTGTGTATGTCCTCGACGAGCCCACCACCGGCCTGCACCTGGCCGACGTCGAACACCTGCTCGGCCTGCTGGACCGGCTGGTCGAGGCGGGCAAGTCGGTGATCGTGGTGGAACACCACCAGGCGGTGATGGCGCACGCGGACTGGATCATCGACCTGGGCCCCGGCGCCGGCCACGACGGCGGCCAGATCGTCTTCGAGGGCACCCCCGCCGACCTGGTGGCCGCCCGCTCCACCGTCACCGGCGAACACCTGGCGGCCTACGTCGGCGCCTAGCCGTTGGCCCGCGAGGTGCCGAACAGCTCGTCCAGCGTGACCGGTTGCAGCCCGCGCTGGGTGATCAACGCCTGGATCCGGTCGAACTCGTGGATCGCGGTCGGGAAGTTGGCGTGCGCCAGGATGATCGATCCCGGCCGCAGCCACTTCTCGACCTCCGCGTAGAGCACGTCCGGCGCCAGCTTCCCGGAGTCCCCGAACGACCCGTTCCACAGCACCATCCGGGTGTACCCGTGCTTGGCCGCGACCCGGTCCACCCGCGCGTCCCGGTTGCCGAAGGGCGGCCGCAGCCAGGGCCGCGCGGTGACCCCGAAGGTCTTCTGGATCCACGCCTCGTTGCGCTCGATCTCCCTGCCGATCTCCTCATCGGAGAGTTTCAGCAGGTTGGGATGGCTGTAGGTGTGGTTGCACAGCTGGATGACCCCGGCCGCCTCCAGCCTGCGGATCCGCTCGGCGAAGGGCTCCCAGTTGGCGTGGTACTGCCCGTTGGGACAGAAGGTCAGGTGCAGCCCCTTCTCCGCCAGCGCCACGTACCCGCCAACGCACTCCTTGCAGGTCCCGTCGTCGATGGTGAGCGCGAACCGGTTCCCGGCCTCGGCGGGCCCCTTGCGCACGACCTGCGGATCGCCGGGCTTGGGCAGCGGGATCGGCGGCAGCGGCCGACCGGCCGGATCGGGCGCGTCGGAGGTCGCCGACGGCGTTGGTTGTGCCACCCGATCCGGAGCACCACAGGCCACCAACGTGACGGCGGCGATACCCAGAGCGACCAAAGTCATCCATCGTGCGTCCCTCACATGGGTTCAGACGCACGCCGGGATGATCGGTTGTTAGCCGGAACGTGTTCCCCACCACGTCCAGCCGGGCTGATCGGTCATCGAGGCCGAACCCGGGCACCCCCGCCCCGGCCCGGCCCGCTCACCACCTGGCCCGCGAACCCGTCCCGCCCATGCAACCCCGCCCGCCCCTCGGGCGTCCCCTCTGCAGACGCCAACCACGCCTGCCCCTACGCTTGGCCTCGCTCCGGCCGCCGCATCTCAGGCGAGTAACGTTGGAGCGCAGCCAGCCACCCCGCACACCCCCGTCGCACGGCTGGGAAGATCATCTCCCCGAAGGTCCTCCCAACCCGCGCCCCCGATCCGCGAGGTTTGTCTCCGAAGTGGGCCCGATGCCTGCCATCGCAGCCGGACTCCCCATCCGGGAGTACCTGCTCGTCTGCCTGGTCACCGCCGCGGTGACCTTCCTGCTCACCGGGCTCATCCGGCTGCTGGCCCGCAAGGTCGGCGCGGTGGCCTACCCGAGGCAACGCGACGTGCACGCCAAACCCATGCCCCGGATGGGCGGGGTGGCGATGTACGGCGGGGTGCTCGCCGGGATGGTGCTCGCCTTCCACCTGCCCGCGCTGCGCCGGGCCTTCGACTACTCCTCCGACATCGTCGCGGTGGTGGTCGCCGGCGGGGTGATCGTCCTGGTCGGCGCGCTGGACGACCGGTTCGAGCTGGACTCGCTGACCAAACTGGCCGGCCAGATCACCGCCTCCGGGCTGCTGGTGCTCTTCGGGGTCTCCTGGTTCTACTTCTGGGTGCCGTGGGAGGCCAACGGCGGCGGGGTGCTCTCGCTCGGGCCGGACCAGGGCGCGCTGCTGACCGTGTTCCTGTCCGTGACCATGATCAACGCGATGAACTTCGTGGACGGGCTGGACGGGCTGGCCGCCGGGATCGGCCTGATCGCGGCCGCGGCCACCTGCGCCTTCTCCATCGGACTGCTGGTCGAGCGCAACGGCGACGTGCAGGTCTACTCGCCCGCGCTGATCGGCGCGGTGCTGGCCGGGGCCTGCATGGGCTTCCTGCCGCACAACTTCAACCCGTCCCGGATCTTCATGGGCGACTCAGGATCCATGCTGATCGGCCTGATGCTCGCCGCGGCCAGCACCACCGCCTCCGGCAAGATGGACTACAGCGCCTACAAGGCCTCCGACCTGATCGCGATGCTGTCCCCGCTGGTCGTGGTGGCCGCGGTGCTCTTCGTGCCGCTGCTGGACCTGGTGATGGCCGTGATCCGCCGGACCAGGGCCGGTCGCAGCCCGTTCTCCGCGGACAAGATGCACCTGCACCACCGGCTGCTGGAGATCGGCCACTCACACCGGCGCGCGGTGCTGTTGATCTACTTGTGGGCCGCCCTGCTGGCCTTCGGCGCGGTCTCGCTGAGCCTGTTCGAGATCACCACGGTGCTCTGGGGCGTGGGCATCGGCCTGCTGCTCGCGCTGCTCGCCTCGGCCGTCCCCCGACTGCGGGACACCCGTCGCGCGCGGTGATCGACTGCTGGTCAGATTCATTCGGAAGAGTGCTCAGTCTGGCCGCGGAAATCACTGTCCGACACCCCGGTTTCCGATTTTCCGCGTCCGAGGACGGGGTGTGCGCCGTCAATTGCGCGGATCCGGCTGACCGCGGCGCCGTCGCGTCCCCCGGCGGACGTCCGCCGGGCCGACCCGGCCGGGACCCGTGGTCTGACCGGCTTGTCTGGCGCGGGCCGCCGGACAACCCGGCGGGGAATTCACCGATGAATTCCATTGGGTGATTTTTCCGGAACCCTCGGGGAAATGCGCGCCTGCCTTTTGTGGCAAGGCCCGGCGGGGTCAAATGTCCGGTACGCCGGAAATCGCGGGGAAATTCGTCCGGAAGTCGTTCGCGGACCGCCCGCAGGGGTCGGCCAAGATCGTCTAGATACGCCTGTTCCGGCCCCGGGTCAACCCCCCTGTTAGGGCGGCTTAACGTAGCTGACACACTGGTGCCCGTGAGCGAAGAGGTCCAGGTCAACTGGGTGGAACCGAAGACGGCGCCGACGATCGCCGTCGTCGGGGTCCTCGCTGTGGCCGTCGCCGTGGCCGGCTGGTTCATGGGCGGGCCGATCGAGGCGCTGGCGCCGCTGGCAGGCGCGGCGATCGTGGTCCTGTTCTTCTTCTCCGGGGCCTGGGTGGTTTCCAGGGTGGCCCGGCACATGCCCGAGATGGTCCTCGCGGTCGGTCTCGGCTCCTACATCTTCCGGCTGCTCGCGGTGCTCGGGACGCTGTTCCTGCTGCGTGCGGCCGGGCTGCCGCCCAAGTGGATCGCCGCGGGCGTGGTCGCCGCCGTGCTCGGCTGGATCGTCTCGATGACGATCACCGTGGTGCGGATGCGGCCGGGTCTCGGCGGCGTGCGACCTGGCTCCGGTAAGTAATGAAGAACACCGAAAACCCCCGTCCGGGCGGCCCGCAATCGCCTGATATGGTGCCTTCGACCGAAGAGGAAAGATCACCCTCCTCGGATCAAGGAGGGGTCGGCCAAGCCTGGTCTGTGCTCTCCGTCCTGTTCGCCGGTCTCATCATCTGGGGCGGCATCGGGATGGGTCTCGACAAGCTGCTTGAGACGAAGTTCCTCACCCCGATCGGAGCCCTTATCGGCTTCGGCGGATCGATCTACCTGATCATCGTGAAGTACGGCCGCCCGGGCGACCTTACTGGTTCCCCCAAGGCTGACGTGCCGCCTAGTAGGACCGACGACACGGAGGACAAAGGGTGAGCCAGATGCTGCTGGCCGCGACCGGCGAGGGCGACGGCTTCAAGCCGCCAACCGTCGAACACACCTTCTTCTTCGACAAGGTGGGCGACGGGACGATCATCGCCTCGGTCAAGGCGATGACGCTGCTGGGCCTCGGGGCGGTCATCGTCATCGTCCTCATGCTCTGGACCTCGCGCAACGCGAAGGTCATCCCCAGCAAGCTGCAGTTCCTCGGTGAGAGTCTCTACGGCTTCGTCCGGAACTCGATCGCCGTGGACATGATGGGCAAGCGGGACGGGCTGCGCTACGCGCCCTTCCTGGCCTCGCTGTTCATCTTCATCCTGGTGCTGAACCTCTTCGGCATCGTGCCGCTGGCGCAGTACCCGGTGACCAGCCACCTGGCCATCCCCGCGGTGCTGTCCATCCTCGTTTACATCATCTACAACGTGGTGGGCATCAAGAAGCACGGCTTCCTCGGCTACTTCAAGCTGATGACCGTCCCGCCCGGTGTGCCGGTCGCGGTGCTGCCGCTGGTCGCGCTGATCGAGTTCGCCTCGAACTTCCTGATCCGGCCGTTCACCCTGGCCGTCCGGTTGTTCGCGAACGCCTTCGCCGGCCACCTGATCCTGACGATCTTCGGCACCGCCACTCTGTACATGATCAGCTCGGGCAGCCTGGTCACCGTGGTCGCCCCGCTGTCCGCGGGCATGTTGATCATCATGACCTTCTTCGAGCTGCTGGTGGCCGCTCTGCAGGCGTACGTGTTCACCGTACTGGCCGCCTTCTACATCCAGAGTGCTCTCGCCGACGAGCACTGAGTCGCCCAGCAAGATCTTCCGCACTCAGTGCGGCAAGTAAAGAACCGAAAGGACACCGATCCAGATGATCGACGTCGTTGCCAACCTCGCCGCGATCGAGGGCAACCTCAACACCATCGGTTACGGCCTTGGCGCGATCGGCCCGGGCATCGGCGTGGGCCTCGTGTTCGCCGCCTACCTGCAGGCCAACGCCCGCCAGCCCGAGGTCGCCGGCCTGAACCGGACCTGGCTGATCCTGGGTATGGCCCTCGTCGAGGCGCTGGCCCTGCTGGGCTTCGTGCTCGCGTTCGCGGTCTGACCTCGTCCCACTGACGGCTAGGAGTCGCGATGAGTGAGGTATCGGCAGCCGTCGTGCTGGCCGCGGGGGACACCGTCTTCCCGCTGGGCCTGCCGCTCGGCGAGATCATCCTCGGCCTGATCGCCTTCGGTGTTGTCTTCTTCGTGCTCAACAAGTACGCCTTCCCGCAGTTCGAGAAGGCGTACTCGGCTCGCACTGAGGCGATCGAAGGCGGCATCGCCAGGGCCGAACAGGCCCAGGCACAGGCGCAGGACGCGCTGCAGCAGTACAAGGCGCAGCTGGCTGACGCACGGGCCGAGGCGGCTCGCATCCGGGACGACGCGCGGGCCGAGGGCCAGCAGATCGTCATCGAGCTGCGGGAGCAGGCACAGGCCGAGTCCGAGCGCATCGTGGCTCAGGGCCAGGCCGCGCTGGCCGCGCAGCGGGCGCAGATCGTCGCGGAACTCCGCGGTGACCTGGGCCGGATCGCGGTCGACCTGGCCGGCCGGGTGGTGGGCGAGTCCCTTGAGGACGAGGCCCGCCGGCGCGGCACTGTCGACCGCTTCCTGGACGAGCTGGACGCCACGTCGGCGCCGGCCGGGAAGTGAGCGGGACGATGACTGCGATGCAGCACGCCGCGAGCCGAGAGGCCTTCGCCGCCGCGGAAACGCGGTTGTCCCAGGTCACCTCCGACGCCAGCGGCGACACGCTGGGCACGCTCGCCGACGAGCTGTTCGCCGTCGTCAGCCTGCTCGGCAGGGAGCCCGCGCTGCGGCGGACGGTGGCCGATCCGGCCACCGACCCGGCCGCCAGGGAGCAGCTGGTCCGCCAGTTGCTCGGCGGCAAGGTGGCGGCGGAGACGATGAACGTGCTCTCCGCGGTGGTCACCGCGCGCTGGTCCAGCCCGCGTGAGCTGGTGGACGGCATCGAGACGCTCGGCCGCACCGCGCTGCTCACCCAGGCCGAGCGGGCCGAGCGGCTGGACGCGGTCGAGGACGAGCTGTTCCGGCTCGGCCGCATCGTGGCCGCGGACGGTCAGCTCGACCGGCTGCTCTCCGATGCGACCGGCAGTGTCGAGGGCAAGCGCGCGCTGCTGCGCGGGCTGCTCGGCAGCAAGGTCGAGAAGGTCACCCTCGCACTGGTCGAGCAGCTCGCCACGAGCCTGCGCGGCCGTGGCGTGGTGACCGGCCTTGAGGAGCTGGCCGACGCGGCAGCCAAGCGCCGGGAGCGCTCGGTGGCCCACGTCCGCACCGCGTTCGAGCTGACCGAGGCGCAGCAGGACCGGCTCACCGCCACCCTGACGCGCATTTACTCGCGGCCGATCGCGTTGCACGTCGAGCTGGACCCGTCGGTGTCCGGTGGTCTGGTGATCAAGGTCGGTGACGAGGTCATCGACGGAAGCGCGGCAGGCCGCCTGGAGGCGCTGCGCCGAACCCTGGCCGGCTGACGCCAGGGCAGGGGGGTCCGGGACCCGGATCCCCCACGACGAAGCACCCCCCTTCTTTGAAGATCGAAGCGAGAGCAGGAACGACAATGGCGGAGCTGACGATCTCGTCGGACGAGATCCGCAGTGCGATCGAGAACTACGTCTCCAGCTACTCCCCGGAGGTCAGCCGGGAAGAGGTCGGGGTCGTCGCCACCACCGGTGACGGCATCGCCACTGTCGAGGGCCTGCCCTCGGCGATGACCAACGAGCTGCTGGAGTTCTCCGGCGGCGTGCTTGGTGTCGCGCTGAACATGGACGTCCGCGAAATCGGTGCGGCCATCCTCGGCAACTACGAGGGTCTGGAAGAGGGCCAGGAGGTCAAGCGGACCGGCCAGGTGCTCTCCGTGCCGGTCGGCGACGGCTTCCTCGGCCGCGTGGTCAACCCGCTGGGCGACCCCATCGACGGCCTCGGCGAGATCGTCTCGGAGACCCGGCGCGCGCTGGAACTCCAGGCGGCCAACGTGATGCAGCGGCAGAGCGTGAAGGAACCGCTCCAGACCGGCATCAAGGCGATCGACTCGCAGACCCCGATCGGCCGTGGCCAGCGCCAGCTGATCATCGGTGACCGCAAGACCGGCAAGACCGCGGTCTGCGTGGACACCATCCTGAACCAGAAGGCCAACTGGGAGACCGGCGACCCGAAGCAGCAGGTCCGCTGCATCTACGTCGCGATCGGCCAGAAGGGCTCCACCATCGCCGCGGTGAAGAAGGCGCTGGAGGACCGCGGTGCGATGGAGTACACCACCATCGTCGCGGCCCCCGCCTCCGACGCGGCTGGCTTCAAGTGGCTGGCGCCCTACACCGGCTCGGCCATCGGCCAGCACTGGATGTACCAGGGCAAGCACGTCCTGATCGTCTTCGACGACCTGACCAAGCAGGCCGAGGCCTACCGCGCCATCTCGCTGCTGCTGCGCCGCCCGCCGGGCCGCGAGGCGTACCCGGGTGACGTCTTCTACCTGCACTCCCGTCTGCTGGAGCGCTGCGCGAAGCTCTCCGACGAGCTGGGCGCGGGTTCGATGACCGGTCTGCCGATCATCGAGACCAAGGCCAACGACGTGTCGGCCTACATCCCGACCAACGTCATCTCCATCACCGACGGCCAGTGCTTCCTGGAGTCGGACCTGTTCAACCAGGGTGTCCGCCCCGCGGTCAACACCGGTATCTCGGTTTCCCGGGTCGGTGGCTCCGCGCAGGTGAAGGCGATGCGCAAGGTCGCGGGCTCGCTGCGGCTGGAGCTGTCCCAGTACCGCGAGCTGGAGGCCTTCGCGGCCTTCGCCTCCGACCTGGACGCGGTCTCCAAGGCCCAGCTGGCGC
The DNA here is from genome assembly GCF_052078295.1 of Crossiella sp. CA198. Taxonomy (NCBI): domain Bacteria; kingdom Bacillati; phylum Actinomycetota; class Actinomycetes; order Pseudonocardiales; family Pseudonocardiaceae; genus Crossiella; species Crossiella sp. CA198. The sequence continues at coordinate 289,071 of NZ_JBQJIM010000008.1, read as the reverse complement.
GTGGCTCGCGGCTGGTGGAGCTGCTCAAGCAGTCCCAGTACAGCCCGTTCCCGGTCGAGGAGCAGGTCATCTCGATCTTCGCCGGTAGCCGTGGCCACCTCGACTCGGTGCCGGTGGGCGATGTCCGCCGCTTCGAGTCCGAGCTGCTGGACTCGATCCGCCGCAACCACAAGGGCATCCTGGACGAGATCCGCGACACCAAGGACTTCTCCAAGGAGAACGAGGAGCGCCTGGTCGAGGCGATCACCAAGTTCAAGCAGGAGTTCACCGCCTCCGACGGCTCCCGGGTCGTCAACGAGGCGGCGGCTGGCGCGATCGACGCCGACAAGCTGGGCGCCGAGTCGGTCAAGGTGAACCGTCCCGACCCCGCGAAGAAGTGACGTGACCCATGGCTGCTGAACTTCGTGTCCTCAAGCAGAGGATCAGGGCGACCCAGTCGACCAAGAAGATCACGCGCGCGATGGAGCTGATCGCCACCTCCCGCATCGGCAAGGCGAAGGCGAAGGTGGCGGAGTCCCGCCCCTACGCCGAGGAGATCACCACCGTCCTCACCGCCCTCGCCGACGCGACCACCCTTGATCACCCGTTGCTGGTGGAGCGGCCGGCGCCCAAGCGGGCGGCGGTGCTCGTGGTCACCAGTGACAAGGGCATGTGCGGCGGCTTCAACTCCTCGGTCATCAAGGCCGCGGAGGAGCTCCAGACCCTGCTCAAGCAGCAGGGCAAGGAGCCGGTGCTGTACGTGATCGGTCGCAAGGGTCAGGCGTTCTACCGGTTCCGCCAGCGCGCGGTCGCCAACTCGTGGGTCGGATTCACCGAATCCCCCGTCTACCGCAACGCGGTCGAGATCGGCGACGAGCTGGTGCCCGCCTTCCTGGCAGGCGCCGACGACACCGTGGAGGGCCCCGGCCCCGACGGTGTGCGTGGCTTCGACGAACTGCACGTGGTCTACACCGAGTTCCGCTCGATGCTCTCCCAGACGCCGATCGCCAAGCGGGTCGCCCCGCTGGAGGTCGAGTTCGCGGAGAAGTCCGAGACGCCGAGCGCGGTCTACGACTTCGAGCCGGACGCCGAGACCCTGCTCGACGCACTGCTCCCCAAGTACATCAAGACCCGGTTGTTCGCGGCTCTGCTGGAGTCCGCGGCCTCGGAGTCGGCGGCCCGTCAGCGGGCCATGAAGGCGGCCACGGACAACGCCACCGAGCTGATCCGTGTCCTCACCCGTGAGGCCAACCAGGCCCGCCAGGCCCAGATCACCCAGGAGATCAGCGAGATCGTCGGCGGCGTCGACGCTCTGGCTGGCGCCGCAGGAAGTGATGAGTGAGATGACGACTGCTACCGCTGCCGGCACCGGCCGGATCGTCCGGGTCAACGGCCCGGTCGTGGACGTTGAGTTCCCGCGGGACTCGGTGCCCGAGCTGTTCAACGCGCTCAAGGTGGAGATCACCTATGAGGCGATGGCCAAGACGCTGACCCTGGAGGTCGCCAAGCACCTTGGCGACAACATGGTCCGCACGATCTCCATGCAGCCGCCGGACGGCCTGGTCCGTGGCGCGGCGGTGACCGACACCGGCAAGCCGATCTCGGTCCCCGTCGGTGACGCGGTCAAGGGCCACGTGTTCAACGCGCTCGGCGAGTGCATGGACACCCCCGGCTACGCCAAGGACGTCGAGCACTGGGGCATTCACCGCAAGCCCCCGGCCTTCGACCAGCTTGAGCCGCGCACCGAGGTGCTGGAGACCGGCCTCAAGGTCGTCGACCTGCTGACCCCGTACGTCAAGGGCGGCAAGATCGGCCTGTTCGGCGGCGCGGGCGTGGGCAAGACGGTGCTCATCCAGGAGATGATCACCCGTATCGCCCGGAACTTCGGTGGCACCTCGGTGTTCGCCGGTGTTGGCGAGCGCACCCGTGAGGGCAACGACCTCATCGCCGAGCTGACCGAGTCCAACGTGCTCAAGGACACCGCGCTGGTCTTCGGTCAGATGGACGAGCCGCCGGGCACCCGGCTTCGGGTCGCGCTGTCCGCGCTGACCATGGCGGAGTACTTCCGCGATGTGCAGAACCAGGACGTGCTGCTGTTCATCGACAACATCTTCCGGTTCACCCAGGCGGGTTCCGAGGTCTCCACGCTGCTGGGCCGCATGCCCTCGGCCGTGGGTTACCAGCCCACCCTGGCCGATGAGATGGGCGAGCTGCAGGAGCGCATCACCTCCACCCGGGGTCGTTCGATCACCTCGATGCAGGCGATCTACGTGCCCGCCGACGACTACACCGACCCGGCGCCGGCCACCACCTTCGCCCACCTGGACGCCACCACCGAGCTTTCTCGCGCGGTGTTCTCCAAGGGCATCTTCCCGGCGGTGGACCCGCTGGCCTCCAGCTCGACGATCCTGCACCCCGCGATCGTCGGCGACGAGCACTACCGCGTCGCCCAGGAGGTCATCCGGATCCTGCAGAAGTACAAGGACCTGCAGGACATCATCGCCATCCTCGGCATGGACGAACTGTCCGAAGAGGACAAGGTGCTGGTGAACCGGGCCCGCCGGATCGAGCGGTTCCTGTCCCAGAACATGTACGCGGCCGAGCAGTTCACCGGCCAGGCCGGTTCGACCGTGCCGGTCAAGGAGACCGTCGAGGCCTTCGACAAGCTGGCCAAGGGCGACTTCGACCACATGCCGGAGCAGGCCTTCTACATGTGCGGTGGCCTTGAGGACCTTGAGGCGAACTACCAGAAGCTCAAGGGCTGACCGGTAGCACCCTGAACACCACGAAGACCGGGCTTCCCCCTGGGAGGCCCGGTCTTCGTGTGTCTCCGGCTAGCCGAGCCGGAACTCGACGGTCTTCCCGCTGCTGACGGCCCGCACCTCGGTGGCGGTGGCGGGCAGCAGCGCGGCGTCCTGGCCCGCCTCCTGCCAGGCCGCCGACGGCCCGGTGCGCCAGCTCAGCCGCACGTCCTGCCCCGCGACCACCCAGCCGTCCTCCCCTGGCAGCCGGACCCGCACCGGCAGCGCCGAGGGCTCGCCGGGGCCGCCGTAGATCACCTGCTCGGTCTGGGCCCGCGCGTTCAGCAGCACACTGTAGAGCCGGGTCGGGCCGCCCTCGCTGACCTCGGTGAGGTAGACCGAGCGGCTGTCGGGCAGTCCGGCCAGCAGGTCCCAGAACCTGGTCCGCTTCGAGCGGAACGGGTCCAGGTAGCCCTGCGACCCCAGCGCCTCCGCACCCGCCACCCTGATCTCATCCGGCGGCCGGATCGTCGGCGCCGCGATGAGCCTGCGCGCCAGTACCCCGTCCTGGCGGATGCCGGTGCCGGTCCCGGGGTCCGCGTCGTTCTCCCGATCCGCCGACCCGGTCAGGCGGGCCAGTTCCCGCGGGTACGCCGAGGCCAGCCTGGGCCGCAGCGGGGTGACCTGAGCCGCCTGCCCCACCGTGGTGATCACCGAGGTGGCTGGGTGGATCTCCGGCGGGACCTGGGCCAGCGCCACCCCGTCGACGAAGTCCAGCCGCTGGAAGTCCCTGGTCACCTTGCCGTCCACGGCCACCCGGAGCCCCGGCGACCAGCGCACCTCGCCCGGCTGGGTCAGGGTGAGCAGCGTCCGGTCCTCCTGGCCGAACAGGAACGCGCCGGCCAGGGCACCCGCCTCGGCAGGCAGGTCCACCGCGAGCAGCCGCAGCGCCGTCTCGCCCGGCGCCCGGCCGACCAGCGCGGGCATGGTGCTCTCCCCGCTGCTCCGGCCGACCCGTTGCAGCAGCACCACGGCCGGTCCGGCGGCGGTCTCGCCCGCCCAGTAGACGTGCGGCTGGCCGTGCAGGATCACCGCCGGTCCGGGCTGCGGCAGGCTTTTGGCCCAGTCCCTGGCGAAGACGGCCAGCGCCTCCCTGCGCAGCGGGTCGTCCCCGGCCCTGGGGCCCAGCGCGTTCTGGCCGAAGCGGGCGTCGGCGGTGAGCTGATCCGGGCGGAACTGGTTCAGGAAGGTCCACGCCAGGGCGCCGAAGCCCAGGGCGGCGACCGTGCTCAGCGCGGTGGCCAGCACCAGCAGCCTGCGTCGCCTGCGCCGACGGCCGCCGAGGACCACTCGCTCGGTGAACCCGGGCAGAGTGTCCACAGTGGACGCCACTTTCGTGAGTGCTTCCTTCAGCTCGTCGGTGTGCATCGGCTACCCCGGTCTTGTTCGGCGGTGGTGTCGGCCCCCACGGGGTCGAGCAGGTCTCGGAGTCGGGCGAGACCGCGGGAGGTCTGGCTCTTGATGGTGCCGACGCCGCAGCCCAGCGCGTGCGCGGCCTGGGCCTCGGTCAGATCGTCGAAGTAGCGCAGCACCACCGCGGCCCGCATCCTCTGCGGCAGCTCGGCCAGTGCCCGCAGCAGCGCGTCGCGGTCGGCGACCTGCTCCTCGTGGCCGGGCTCACTCGGTGGGATCACCTCCTCCAGCGGCGCTTCCCGCACCCGGCGGGAGCGGTGCCGCCAGCGGTTGGCCGCCGCGTTGGCCAGTGCGGCGCGCACGTAGGCCTCCGGCGCGGAGTTGATCTTGCGCCACTTCCCGTAGGTGCGTTCGAGCACCTCCTGCAACAGGTCCTCGGCCGCTCCCCGGTCACCGGCGCACAACAGATACGCCGTTCTCAGCAAGGCGGTCGAACGGGTTTCGACGAACACGTCGAAGCCCTCCTCGGCCTGCCTCATGAGCCCCCCTCCCCAGTTCTTTCGTCTCCTCAGTACTTCTGACACCGGCCCGCCCCACCAAGTTGCCAGGGCACCGACTAAACTGAACTCCAACGAGCACGCGAAGGAGATGCCCGTGGCTGAGATGTCCGTCCAGTTGGTCGCTGTCGAGCGCCGCCTGTGGTCCGGGACCGCGAAAATGGTGGTCGCGCAGACGACCGAGGGCGAGATCGGCATCCTGCCCAACCACGAGCCGGTGCTGGGGCAGTTGGTCGAGGGTGGTGTGGTGCGAGTCACCACCACCGATGGTGAGACCGTCACCGCCGCCGTGCACGGCGGTTTCCTTTCCGTCACCGGTGACACGGTGAGCATTCTGGCCGAGAGCGCCGAGCTGGGTCACGAGATTGACGTGGATCAGGCCCGCGAGGACCTCAGCCACTCCGACGAGCAGGCGAGGGCACGGGCCGCGACCCGCCTCAAGGCCGCCGGCCAGCCGGTCTGACGCGCGAACGGACGGGTGGACGCAGCCGTGGACATCGCCGAAATCATCGGACTGGTCCTGGCTGCGGTGGCCATCGCCATCGCGTTGCTCGCCTGGCGGCGACTGCGGTTGCTGCGCCAGGGCGGCATTGACGTGGCCCTGCGCGACCAGCTGGGTGAGAAAGAACGTGGCTGGCACCTGGGCATCGGCAAGTACCGCGGCGACGAGTTCACCTGGTACCGGGTGCTCAGCCTGCGGTCCGGTCCGGACAAGGTGATCAGCCGGGCCGGGCTGGAGATCGACACCCGGCGCGAGCCGACCGGGTCGGAGACCTACGTGGTGCCTGCCGGGTCCACCGTGCTGCGCTGCCGGGGCGAGGACCTTGAGCTGGAGCTGGCCATGCCCGCCGACGCGCTCACCGGTTTCCTGTCCTGGCTGGAATCCGCCCCACCCGGGCGCTCCATCCCCTGGGCCTCCTGACCCACCCGCACTGACGAGTTGGCCCAACCGGTACGCCCGGTTGGGCCAATTTGGCGTACGAGTTGGGCCAACTCGCCGGGGTCAGCCGTTCTTGCCGGGCTCCCACAGCACGTCGCCGTCCGGGTTGGCCACTCTGGCCAGGATGAACAGCAGGTCGGAGAGCCGGTTCAGGTACTTGGCGGCCAGCTTGTTGGTGCGCTCCGGGTCGGCCTCCAGCAGTGCCCAGGTGCTGCGCTCGGCCCGGCGGGAGATGGTGCGGGCCTGGTGCAGCAGGGCCGCGCCGGGGGTGCCGCCGTTGAGGATGAACGAGTTCAGCTTGCCCAGCCTGGCGTTGAACTCATCGCACCAGCCCTCCAGCCGGTCCACGTAGGCCTGGGTGATGCGCAACGCGGGGTACGGCGGGTCGGGCACGATCGGGGCGCACAGGTCCGCTCCGACGTCGAAGAGGTCGTTCTGGATGGCCTGCAGGACCGGCGCCACGTCCTCGGCCAGGTTGCCAAGGGCCAGCGCCACGCCGAGCGAGGCGTTGGTCTCGTCGACATCGGCGTAGGCGGCCAGCCGGGGGTCCGTCTTGGGCACCCGGGCGCCGTCGCCGAGCGCGGTGGTGCCGTCATCGCCGACACGGGTGTAGATACGCGTGAGGTGCACCGACATGTCCTGCACAGTACGGGTTTCGGTCACGCTCCGGGTTGCCCATACGATGGGTCATCGTGGGTGAGCATTTCCGGGTGACGGGTGGCGCACGACTGGTCGGCGAGGTCGACGTCGTAGGCGCGAAGAACAGCGTGTTGAAGCTCATGGCGGCCGCGTTGCTGGCCGAGGGCACAACAACGATCACGAACTGCCCGGAGATCCTGGACGTCCCCTTGATGGGCGATGTGTTGCGGGGCCTCGGCTGCGAGGTGGAGATCGTGGGCGACGTGGCCACCATCACCACGCCAGCGGAGCTGAACCACCGCGCGGACTTCGCCTCGATGAGCAAGCTGCGCGCCTCGGTGTGCGTGCTGGGCCCGCTGGTGGCCCGCTGCCGCAAGGCGGTCGTCGCGCTGCCCGGCGGGGACGCGATCGGCTCCCGGCCGCTGGACATGCACCAGGCCGGCCTGCGCAAGCTGGGCGCCACCAGCGGCATCGAGCACGGCTGTGTGGTGGCCGAGGCGGAGAACCTGCACGGCGCGCAGATCTGGCTGGACTTCCCCAGCGTCGGCGCCACCGAGAACATCCTGATGGCCGCGGTGCTGGCCGAGGGCACCACGCTGATCGACAACGCCGCGCGCGAGCCGGAGATCGTCGACCTGTGCGTGATGCTGCAGCAGATGGGCGCCAAGATCGAGGGCGCGGGCACCTCCACGCTCACCGTGCACGGCGTCTCGAAGCTGGAGCCCACCGAGCACCGGGTCATCGGCGACCGCATCGTCGGCGCCACCTGGGCACTGGCCGCCGTTGCCACCCGGGGTGACCTGCACATCAAGGGCGTGGACCCGCACCACCTGGACCTGGTGCTGGAGAAGCTGCGCGCCGCCGGTGCCGAGGTCACGCTGACCGATGAGGGTTTCCGGGTGGTGCAGCACGGCCGTCCGCAGGCGGTCGACTTCGTCACGCTGCCCTACCCGGGCTTCGCCACCGACAACCAGCCCTTCGCCGTGGTGCTGGCCACGGTCTGCGAGGGCACCTCGATGATCACCGAGAACGTCTTCGAGGCCCGCTTCCGCTTCATCGAGGAGATGATGCGGCTGGGCGCGGACGCGCGTACCGACGGCCACCACGCCGTGGTCCGCGGCGTGGAGAAGCTCTCCAGCGCACCGGTCTGGGCCTCCGACATCCGCGCGGGCGCCGGCCTGGTCATCGCCGGTCTGGTCGCGGAGGGCGTCACCGAGGTCTGGGACGTCTTCCACATCGACCGCGGCTACCCCAGGTTCGTGGAGAACATGCAGCGCCTGGGCGCCGACGTGCAGCGGGTCAGCGCCGACCCGGAGCGCTGAGCCCGGCGCCGCACCGCTCCGCCGCGTCACCCGCTGTGAGGAATTGCACCTCGCAGCCTGGTTACCGGCCAGTACGCTAACTCGCACACACAGTGGTGAGCGAGGTGGCGAGATGCCGTACCCGACCGATCGCGAGCGCGACCGTCCGTGGGTGATGCGCACGTACGCGGGCCACTCCTCGGCGGCGGCGTCCAACGCGCTCTACCGGCGGAACCTGGAGAAGGGCCAGACCGGGCTCTCGGTCGCCTTCGACCTGCCGACCCAGACCGGATACGACCCGGACCACGAGCTGACCAAGGGCGAGGTCGGCAAGGTCGGCGTGCCGGTCAGTCATCTCGGCGACATGCGGCAGCTCTTCGACGGCATCCCGCTGGACACCGCGAACACCTCGATGACGATCAACTCCACCGCGATGTGGTTGCTGGCCATGTACGTCACGGTCGCCCAGGAGCAGGCGGTCGAGGCGGGCGAGGATCCGGCCGCGGTGCTGGGCAAGCTGTCCGGCACCACGCAGAACGACATCATCAAGGAATATCTCTCCCGCGGCACCTACGTGTTCCCGCCGGGGCCGAGCCTGCGCCTGATCACCGACATGGTGGCCTGGACGGTGCAGCACGTGCCGAAGTGGAACCCGATCAACATCTGCTCGTACCACCTGCAGGAGGTCGGCGCGACGCCGGTGCAGGAGGTCGCCTACTCGATGTGCACGGCGATCTCGGTGCTGGACGCGGTGCGCGATTCCGGGCAGGTGCCGCCGGAGCGCTTCGGCGCGGTGGTCGCGCGGATCTCCTTCTTCGTCAACGCCGGGGTGCGTTTTGTCGAGGAGATGTGCAAGCTGCGTGCCTTCGGCCAGCTCTGGGAGGAGATCACCGAGCAGCGCTACGGCATCACCGATCCCAAGCAGCGGCGGTTCCGCTACGGCGTGCAGGTCAACTCGCTCGGGCTGACCGAGGCGCAGCCGGAGAACAACGTGCAGCGGATCGTGCTGGAGATGCTCGCGGTGAGCCTGTCCCGCAACGCCCGCGCCCGCGCCATCCAGCTGCCCGCCTGGAACGAGGCGCTCGGCCTGCCGCGGCCCTGGGACCAGCAGTGGGCGCTGCGCATGCAACAGGTGCTGGCCTACGAGACCGATCTGCTGGAGTACGAGGACCTCTTCGACGGCTCGCCGGTGGTGGCGGCCAAGGTCGAGGAGATCGTCAGCGGGGCGCGCGCGGAGATCGACCGGGTGCAGGCCATGGGTGGCGCGGTGACCGCGGTGGAGAGCGGCTACATGAAGTCCGCGCTGGTCAGTTCGCTGGTGGAGCGGCGGCGGAAGGTGGAGTCCGGCGAGGACGTGGTGGTCGGGGTGAACAAGTTCACCACCACCGAGCCGAGTCCGCTGCAGGCCGAGGGCGCCAAGGCGATCGAGTCCATCGACCCCGAGGTCGAGCGGCACGCGGCCGAGGCGGTCGCGGCCTGGCGGGCGGACCGCGATCAGTCCATTGTGGACAATGTGCTGGGTGAGCTGCGGGACGCGGCCAAGACCGAGACCAACCTGGTGGCGGCCACCATCGCCTGCGTCAAGGCCGGGGCCACCACCGGCGAGTGGGCTGGCGCGCTGCGCGAGGTCTTCGGCGAGTACCGCGCGCCCACCGGGGTCGCCGCTGCTTCGGCCGCCGGACCGGCTGGCGCGGCACTGGCCAAGGTGCGCGAGCGGGTGCTGGCCGCGGGGGAGGACATCGGTTCCCGGCTGCGCATCCTGGTCGGCAAGCCCGGTCTGGACGGGCACTCCAACGGCGCCGAGCAGGTCGCGGTGCGCGCCAGGGATGTCGGTTTTGAGGTGGTGTACCAAGGGATCCGGCTCACCCCGGCGCAGATCGTGGCCGCCGCGGTGCAGGAGGGCGTGCACGTGGTCGGGCTCTCCGTGCTCTCCGGCTCGCACCTGGAGGTGGTGCCAGCGGTGGTCGAGGGCCTGCGCGCGGCTGGCGCGGAGGACGTGCCGGTGATCCTGGGCGGCATCATCCCGCCCGCGGACGCCGAGATCCTGCTCAGCAAGGGCGTGGCCAGGGTGTTCACCCCCAAGGACTACGAGCTGACCGACATCATGGACGAGATCGTCTCGGTGGTCCGGGAAGCGCACGGATTGCCTGCCAGGTAACGAACTCCGGTGGCCTCGTCGGGCTCGCAGGCCGACGAGGCCACCGGTTCCATCACAGGCTCGCCAGCACCGCCGCGGTGGTGGTGACCTCGCCGAAGTGGCCGTGCAGGTTGGTCGCGGTGGCCCTGGCCAACTCGTCCGCGGTGATCACCGAACCGTCCGGCGCGGTGTCGTCGAAGGTGAAGGTCGCGTCCAGCGCGTAACGCAGCCGGTAACCCAGGTCGCCCGCCACCCGGCTGGTGGTCTCCACACACCGGTTGGTCTGCACGCCCGTGGTCACCACCTGCTGGATCCCGTTGTCCTGCAACCACTTGTGCAGGTCCACATCGCCGTGGAAGGCCGAGTGCACGCTCTTGCGCACGGTCAGCGCGGGCACGATGCCGTCCAGTTCGGGCTTGAGCGCGTTGCCGGGGGCGCCGTGCGCCAGCGGTGAGCCTGGCACCGCGGAATCGTGGTGCACCACCACGATCGGCAGTCCGGCCTGCTGCCAGGCGGTGGCCAGCGCGCGGATGTTGGCCTCGGCGAGCGGGTTGTTGCGACGGCCCCAGTAGGCGCTGTCGTCGAAGCCGCGTTGCACGTCGATCAGGATGAGTGCGGTGGTCATGGCATCGAGTCTGCGGCCGGGACGGCCCGGCGGGGGAGTGGCAGAACTGGCACGATGCGCTACTTTTCTGCCATGTACACTGTCGGCCTGCTCGTGCTGCCCGGCACCCGGACCTTCGACGTCGCGGTGCCGGCCGAGGTGTGGGGCGTGGACCGGATGGACGGCGCGATCGGCCCGTTCACGCTGCGCACCTGCACCCCCGGCCGCAAGCCGGTGACCATGCATCCGGTCGGCGAAATCCGGGCCACGCATGGGCTTTCCGGCCTGCTGGACTGCGATCTGGTGCTCGTGCCAGGCCGGGCCGACCCGCACGCGCCGGTGCCTGCCAGCGCGATCCGGGTGCTGCGGCAGGCGCACGCGGCCGGGATCACCCTGGCCGCACTGTGCTCCGGCGCGTTCACCCTGGCCGCGGCCGGTCTGCTGGACGGCCGCCCGGCCACCACGCACTGGCGGTTCCTGGCCGCGCTGGCCGAGTGTGCGCCCGCGGCCGAGTTGCGGCCGGAGGTGCTCTTCACCGACGACGGCGACGTGCTCACCTCGGCGGGTGTGGTCGGCGGGGTCGACCTGTGCCTGCACCTGGTCCGCCGGGCGCACGGCGCCGCGCAGGCCGCCCGGCTGGCCAAGCGGATGGTGATGCCCGCGGCGCGCTCCGGCGGGCAGCGGCAGTTCGTGGACACCCCGCTGCCGCACCGCCCGGAGGGTCCGGACATCGGCTCCACAGTGGACTGGGCGCGCCGGCGGCTGGCCGAACCCCTTGGTGTGCCGGAACTCGCCGAGCGGGCCGGGATGAGCGAGCGCACCTTCCATCGCGCGTTCGCCGCCGCCACCGGCACCACGCCGGGCCGCTGGCTGCTGGCCGAGCGGCTGCGCTTCGCCCGGCAGTTGCTGGAGACCACCGGGCTGCCGGTGGCCAGGGTGGCGCAGCGGGCCGGACTGGGCACCGCGGCCAACCTGCGCCGCCGCCTGCACGCCGAACTGGGGGTGGGCCCGGCCGCGTATCGCCGGACCCATCAGGTGCCCTGACCCAGCCCGGATTCCAGCAGATCGAAGGCGCGGTCGATGTGCGCGCGCCGCCGGGCCACGGTCTTGGCCGGGGTGCCGTCCAGGATCGCCCTGGCGTTGGCGTAGAACACCGCGCGGACGGTGGCCAGCAGCATGCCCGCGATCTGCCAGGCGTGCGGATCCCGTTGCCCGCCAAGCAGTTCCACCAGCGCCTCCTCGGTGTCGCGCAGGTGCTCCAGCAGCCGCAGCTGGAGTGCGGGGCTGGCGTTGATCACGCTCCAGAACCGGCCGAAGCCGTCCACCGCGCCGGAGAGCGCGTGGTTGGCCGCGGTCAGCTGGTGGCACATCCGGCGCACCGCGGCGGTCACCGACAACTCGCCGCGGCCGGTGATGGCCGTGCTCAGCACCTCGATGATCTCCTCGTGCCGGTCCAGGTAGAGGTCTTCCTTGCGCGGGAAGTAGTTGAACACGGTCATCTTGGACACCTCGGCCGCCTCGGCGACCTCGGCGACGGTCACCGCGTCGAAGCCGCGCGCGATGAACAACTCGGTGGCGACGTTGGAGATCCGTTGCCGGGTCTCGCGCTTCTTCCGCTCCCGCAGCCCCATGTCCATGCCGGAAATGTACCAAACATATAATTTGACTCGGTAAAAGTTTCGCTGGACGCTGGCGGACATGAACGAACCGGTGATCGTGGTCGGCGCTGGCCCGACCGGACTGATGCTCGCCTGCGAGCTGCGCACGCACGGCGCGGAGGTGCTGGTGCTGGAACGGCTAGCCGAGCCGAGCCAGGTGATCAAGGCGGGCGCGATCAACACCCGCACCGCGGACACCCTGGCCAGGCACGGTCTGCTGAGCGAGGTGCGCAGGGCCGTCGCGGTCAACCTGGCCAAGTTCATCGAGCTGCTGCGCTCGCGTGATCCGGATCTGCCAGCGGACTACCGTCCGCCCGCCTTCGGCGGTCACTTCGCCGGGCTCACCGGACTGGACCTCGCCCGGCTGGATCGCACCGATCCCGACCTCAGCCCGCGCTCGGCCGAGGGCGTCTATCCGATGACCCAGCAGGAGGTCGAGGCCATCCTCGGCGGCTGGGCGGCCCGGCTCGGCGTGCCGGTGCGCCGGGGTGTGCAGCTGGCCGGGTTCAGCCAGGACGCCGACGGGGTGACCGTCACGCTGACCTCCGGCGAGCGGCTGCGCGGCAGCCACCTGGTCGGCTGCGACGGCGGCCGCAGCCTGGTGCGCAAGCAGGGCGGCTTCGCCTTCCCCGGCACGCCCGCGACCATCACCGCCTACCAGGCCATGGTCGAACTGGACGATCCGGCGGCGCTTTCCCTTGGCTGGCAACACCTCCCTGGCGGCGTGCTGGTCTGGGGCCCGACCCCGGGCCGGTTGCTCACCGTCGAGCTGGACGGCCCGCCCGCCGACCGGGACGCGCCGATCACCGCCGCCGAGCTGACCAGGGCGGTGCGCCAGGTCAGCGGCACCGAGGTCACCGTCACCTCGGTCAAGACCGCCACCCGGTTCACCGACAACGCCCGCCAGGTCCCGGACTACCGCGACCGCCGGGTGCTGCTGGCCGGCGATGCCGCGCACGTGCACGCGCCCTTCGGCGGCCAGGGCCTCAACCTGGGCCTGCAGGACGCGGCCAACCTGGGCTGGAAACTGGCCGCGGTGGCCACCGGCACCGCCCCGGAGGCGTTGCTGGACACCTACACCGCCGAGCGCCACCCGGCCGCCGCCTTCGTGCTGCGGATGACCAGGGCGCAGGTCGCGGCCATGCGGCCGACCCCGCAGGCGGGCGCACTACGTGAGGTGATCACCGACCTGATGGCCACCGCGGACGGCAACCAGTACCTGACCAAGTTCATCGCCGGTCAGCACACCCGCTACGACCTGGGCGGCGGCCATGAGCTGACCGGCCGGTTCGCCCCGCCGCTGGACCTGCCGATCCACCCGGGCTGGGTGCTGGCCGACCTGACCGGGGATCCGGCGCTGGCCGAACTGGCAGGCCGGGAGATCCGGGTGTTCCCAGCCCGCGATCCGCTCCGGCCCGAACTGGCCGCGGTGCTGATCCGCCCGGACGGTTATGTGGCCTGGGCCGCCGACCGCGACCGGCCGGACCGGGAGGGCCTGCTGACCGCGCTGGACACCTGGTTCGGCGCCACGCTGACCGCGGCGGGCTGAGGCGCTACCGTCGGCGGCATGGCCGACTACCGCAACCTGCTGGTCTCGCTGGACGGGAACATTGCGCGGATCACCATGAACCGGCCGGACCGGCGCAACGCGCTCTCCGGCGAGCACCTGGCCGAGTTGCAGCACGCCTTCGTCAGCGTGGCCGACACCGCGGCCACCGGGATCGTGCTGGCGGGCAACGGCCCGGTGTTCTCCGCGGGCCACGACTTCGCCGACCTGGTCGACCGCGATCTGCTGGGCGTGCGGGAGATGCTGCGGCTGTGCACGAAACTGATGCACACCATGCAGTCCATCCCGCAGGTGGTGATCGCCAGCGTGCACGGCCTGGCCACCGCCGCGGGGTGTCAGCTGGTCGCCTCCTGTGACCTGGCGGTGGCCGCCGAATCGGCCGGATTCGCCCTGCCCGGCGGCAAAGGCGGCTGGTTCTGCCACACCCCGGCGGTGCCGGTGGCCCGCGCGGTCGGCCGCAAACGCCTGATGGAACTGGCCCTCACCGGCGATGCCATCGACGCCCGCACCGCCGAGTCCTGGGGCCTGGTGAACCGGGTGGTGCCCGACGCCGAACTCGACGCGGCCGTGCTCGACCTGCTCTCCCGTGCCACCAGAGGCAGCCTGGCCAGCAAAGCACTGGGCAAGCAGACCCTCTACGCCCAGCTGGACCGGCCGGAGGCGGAGGCCTACGCGATCGCGCTGGAGGTCATGGCCGCAGCCTCGCAGACCGAGGGCGGCAAGGAGGGCATGACCGCGTTCCTGGCCAAGCGCAAGCCGGTCTGGCCGGACTAGCGCCTAGGGCCGGACATGAAGTCGTGACCTGTTGCGGCCAGGTCCGCTTTGCCGACTCGGTTGGGTATCGTCGCTGGTAACAGCGAGTTTCGCCTGCTTCGCTGGAGCGCATGGCCGCAACTGTGAGCGTCAGCAAGTACCACCGGGCCGTCATCGAGGACGGCGTCACCGCCAGCGTCGCCGACGGACATCTGCTGGTGTCCGACGCCGGCGGTGTGGTGGTGGCGATCTACGCGCCAGGGCACTGGGTCTCGGTCAGCCTCACCGAGATCGAGGAACTCGCGCTGGAAGCCACCGGGTACTAACCACGGTGCTCGTGCAGCAGCAACAAGGTGTACGCCGCGATCGACTGCGCGTCGGTCACCTGACCCGAGGCGATCATCTCCTCGAACTCCGCCCGCGCGAACCAGGCCGTGCGCATGTCCTGCTCCTCCAGCTCGCGCGCGGGTTCGCCCGCGGTCAGCTCGGTGGCCAGGAACACCCGGCCGCGCTGGCTGGACATGCCCGGCGCCACGTCCAGCAGGCCAAGGTCGACCATCCGTCCGGCCCGCAGGCCGGTTTCCTCGCGCAGCTCCCTGGCGGCCAGCTCGGCGGTGTCCAGCTCGACCCGGTCCGGCGCGGTGCCCTGCGGGAACTCCCAGCGGCGCAGGCCCAGCGGGTAGCGGTACTGCTCGACCAGGTGCAGCCGCTCGCCGTCCAGTGGGATGACCAGGGCGTAGTCGGGCTTGTCCACCACGCCGTAGACGCCGAGGGAGCCGTCGGCGCGGCGGATGCCGTCCTCGCGCACCGTCATCCAGGCGTTCGCGTAGACCTCGCGGGTGTCGACCTTGTCCACGCCGCCCAGACTAGGCGTCTGAGTTGAGCCGCGAGCGCCGCCTGCCGTAACCGAAGTAGACCACCAGGCCGACCGCGGTCCAGATCAGGAAGGCGATCCAGGTCTTGGCGCCCAGGCCGACGATGAGGATTACGCACAGCGCCAGGCCGAGCAGCGGGACCACCGGCATCAGCGGGGTGCGGAAGGAGCGCGGCAGGTCCGGCTTGGTCCGGCGCAACACCAGCACACCCACGTTGACCAGCCCGAAGGCGACCAGGGTGCCGATGCTGGTGGCGTTGGTCAGCTCGCCCAGCGGGACCAGCGCGGCCAGCACCGAGACCAGCACACCGACCACCACGATGTTGGTGGTGGGCACCGAGCGGGGGCCGACCTTGGCGAGGACCGGCGGCATCAGGCCGTCCCGGGACATCGAGACCAGCACCCGGGTCTGGCCGTAGAGCACGGTCAGCACCACCGAGGCGATCGCGATCACCGCACCCGCCGCGAGCACGGTGGAGGCCCAGCCGGACCCGGTCACCTCGGCCATCACCGTGGACAGCGAGGCGCCCTTGGCACTGAGCCGGTCCACCCCGATCGCGCCGATCGCGGTGACCGCGACCGCCACGTAGACGAAGGTCACGATGCCCAGCGAGATCATGATCGCCCGCGGCAGGTCGCGCTGCGGGTTGCGGGCTTCCTCGCCCGCGGTGGAGGCCGCGTCGAAGCCGATGAAGGAGAAGAACACCGCCGAGGCGCCACCGGCGATGCCTGCCAGGCCCTCCGGCGCGAACGGGGTCATGTTGCCGGAGCTGAACGCGGTGGCCGCCACCGCGACGAAGAAGATCAGCACCCCGACCTTGATCATCGTGGTGACCGTGGTGGCCCGCGCGCTCTCCCTAACCCCGGCGATCAGCACCGCGGTGGCCAGCAGCACCACCACGGCCGCCGGGATGTTCACCACGCCACCGGCGCCGGGCGGCGCGGCCAGCTCCTCCGGGATCCGCACCCCGACGGTGGCCTCCAGGAACACGTTCAGGTAGCCGCCCCAGCCCACCGCGACCGCGGCCACCGACACGCCGTACTCCAGCAACAGGCACCAGCCGCACACCCAGGCGATGAGTTCGCCCAGGGTGGCGTAGGTGTAGGAGTAGGCCGAACCGGACACCGGCACCGCGCCTGCCAGTTCGGCGTAGGAGAGCGCGGAGAACAACGCGGCCAGTGCCGCCAGTGCGAAGGAGACCACCACCGCGGGCCCGGCCTTGGGTGCGGCCTCGCCGAGCACCACGAAGATCCCGGTGCCCAGGGTGGCCCCCACCGACAGC
This sequence comes from Crossiella sp. CA198, assembly GCF_052078295.1. Classification (NCBI taxonomy): domain Bacteria; kingdom Bacillati; phylum Actinomycetota; class Actinomycetes; order Pseudonocardiales; family Pseudonocardiaceae; genus Crossiella; species Crossiella sp. CA198. The sequence goes on along the minus strand of NZ_JBQJIM010000008.1, from coordinate 272,625 downwards.
GAGACCAGGGAGATCAGGCCCATGCTGCGGCGCAGGCCACTGTGCACGCCCTCGCTGGTGAGCTGCTCGACCGGCTTGGTGCGCAACAGGCTGCGCTGACTGTTTGGCGGCACGAGGCGCGAACCTACCGGCCGGTCCGGGCCGCCTTCCAGTCCGGTGCGACTTGTCGAATACGGCCCCACGGCTTGAACACCGAGATCACCACCATGAGCAGGATGGACACGTTGTTGAAGATCGACCCGCCGAGCAGCTTGTTGCGCACCTCGAAGTAGGGCGGCCCCTGGGCCAGCGCGAGTTCGGCCGCGGCACCGATCCAGCCGCCCAGCCAGATCGCGCTGAAGACCATCAGCACGATGGTCGCGACCAGCTTCACCACGATCCACCAGTGCCGGAACACACCCCAGTTGGACCGCCAGGCCAGCACCACGCCGGAGACCAGGGCCAGCAGCACCAGCGGGATCAGCAGCCAGATGTCCAGCGTGTGCCCGATCTTGTGGGTGGCCACCCGCAGTCCGGCGTCCGCGGTCGTCCGGCCGATGATGTTGAGCACCAGCTGGCACAGCGCCACGCCGAACCAGCCCACCCCGCTGCCCAGGTGCAGGATGTCCCACCACCGCTTGGCCCGCCTGCCCAATCGTGTCGTCATGGCAGCTCAGCCTGGCCGCCCGCCGGTTCCGGAACCATGCGGCAGACCGGCGGGTCTACGGTGCGGCGAGCCCCACCGGAGCGCCGGTGAAACGGCTGTGCCAGCCAGTCACTAACCTGTCGCGGTGCGCCTTGTCATCGCCCGCTGCCAGGTCAACTACGTCGGACGGCTGACCGCCCACCTGCCCATGGCCAATCGGTTGTTGCTGATCAAGGCCGATGGTTCGGTGTCGATCCACTCCGACGACCGCGCGTACAAGCCGCTGAACTGGATGAGCCCGCCCTGCTGGCTGATCCAGGACCCCGGCGTGTGGACCGTGCAGAACAAGGCGGGGGAGAAGCTGGTGATCACCCTTGAGGAGGTCATGCACGACTCCGCGCACGAGCTGGGCCCCGAACCCGGCCTGGTCAAGGACGGCGTCGAGGCCCACCTGCAGGAGCTGCTGGCCGAGCACATCGTGACCCTCGGCGACGGCTACACCCTGGTCCGCCGCGAGTACCCGACCGCGATCGGCCCGGTGGACATCATGGCCCGCGACGGCAAGGGCGCCGCGGTGGCCGTGGAGATCAAGCGCCGTGGCGAGATCGACGGCGTGGAACAGCTGACCAGGTACCTGGAACTGCTCAACCGGGACCCGCTGCTGTCCCCGGTCAAGGGCGTGTTCGCGGCCCAGATCATCAAGCCCCAGGCCCGCACGCTGGCCGAGGACCGCGGGATCCGCTGCGTCACGCTGGACTACGACGCGCTGCGCGGCATCGAATCGGACGAGTTCCGCCTGTTCTGACCGACTCCGCCGGGGCGCCGCTCGCGCGTGCCCCTGCGGAGTCGGGACTCAGCTTTCGGCCAGCCCGCGCCGCACCCAGTCGGCCACCACCCGCACCGACTCGGCCAGGCTGATGTCGGTGGTGTCCAGCAGTTCCATCGGTGGCTCCATGGTGGCCGCGGTGGCCCGGACCCACTCGTTGAACTCCAGCATCTCGCTGATCCGGTCCGCGTCGTCCCACTCCCGCCAGGCCGGTCGCGTCCGCAACCGCTTGGCCAGCAGGTCCGGCGCGCAGGTCAGCGCCAGGTAGTGGATGTCGCCGAGGAAGGCGCGTTCGGGCAGCCGCTCGAACTGCACCGGCACCACGGTGCCGCACAGCACCACCGGGCGCCCGCTCTGGTTGACCATGGCCACCATGCGCAGCCAGGTCGCGCGGAAGACCCGGTAGTCATCGGCCGGGTCCTGCAACCCGGCCGACCACAGCACGTCCTGTTCCATCACCACGACCGCGTCACCCAGTTCGGCGGTCAGCATCTTGCCCACGGTGGACTTGCCGGTGCCGCTGGGGCCGGTGAGCGCGAACATCGGCAGCCGCAGGAACGGCTGCCGATGCCCGCACCGCACGCAGAGCAGAACCGGATCGCCCGGCAGGACCACCGGGACCTCGGCCTTGTCGCCGCAGTTGACGCAGATCTTGAGGTCCACGGGGCTGGGGCCGGGAATCAGTCGAACAGCCCTTCCAGGAAGCTCTTCTTCCTCTTGTGGCCGTGCCCGCCGTAGGGCGGCGGCGAATCGCGGTAACCCGGCCGGTGTCCGCCGTAGGGCGGGGGCGAGTCACGGTGGCCGTGACTGCCGCGGTGGCCGTAGGGCGGCGGCGAGTCGTGCCGGTAGCCCGGCATCGGCGGGGGCGGCGGCGGGACCGGCGCGGCGGCGTAGTAGGTGCGCTCGGCGCCGGCGATCTGCTCGAGCTCGCCGCGGTCGAGGAAGATCCCCCGACAGCCCTGGCACTGCTCGATGTGCACCCCACCGCGGTCCACGGTCTGCATCACGTTCTGGCACTTCGGACAAATCACATATGCAAGGTTACGCAGCTTTGCCGCGTATGTGGTGGAGGCATCCACAGGGCAAAAAATTGAAAGCGCTCTCACCTGCATCGATGGAGAAGGCTCTGACCTCTGTGTCGCTGCTTTGTCAAGGAGGGATTACGGTACCGCCGTCACGTCGGATGACGACCGTGCTGACCTTGGAGGTGGAGCCCGGGTGGAAGCGCTCGCCGCTTCGAGCCTGCGTCTAGACGCAAGCCTGCTCGACTACGCGTTGCTCGCGGTGTACTTCGTGCTGGTGCTGGGAATCGGGTACATGGCCCGGCGTTCGGTGTCGACCAGCCTCGACTTCCTGCTCTCCGGCCGTTCGCTGCCGGCGTGGGTGACCGGCCTGGCCTTCATCTCGGCCAACCTGGGCGCCCTGGAACTGATGGGCATGACGGCCAACGGCGCCCAGTACGGCCTGGCCACGGTGCACTACTACTGGATCGGCGCCATCCCGGCCATGGTCTTCCTCGGCCTGGTCATGATGCCGTTCTACTACGGCTCCAAGGTCCGTAGCGTTCCCGAGTTCATGCGGCGCCGCTTCGGCAGGCCCGCGCACCTGGTCAACGCGCTGAGCTTCGCGGTGGCCCAGGTGCTCATCGCGGGCATCAACCTGTTCGCCCTCTCGGTGATCATCAACGTGCTGCTCGGCTGGCCGATCTGGCTGTCCATCGTGATCGCCGCGGTGGTCGTGCTCGCCTACACCACCATGGGCGGGCTGTCCGCGGCCATCTACAACGAGGTGCTGCAGTTCTTCGTCATCGTCGCCGCGCTGGCGCCGATCACGATCATCGCGCTGCACAAGATCGGCGGCTGGGAGGGCCTGGTCGCCAAGGTCACCGCCAGCACCGGCGGCGCGAACAACCTGTCCACCTGGCCTGCCAGCGATCTGACCGGTATCGCCAACGGCACGCTCAGTGTGATCGGGCTGGTCTTCGGCCTCGGCTTCGTGCTGTCCTTCGGTTACTGGACCACGAACTTCGCCGAGGTCCAGCGCGCGATGTCGGCCAAGAGCATGTCGGCCGCCCGGCGCACCCCGATCATCGGCGCCTACCCCAAGGCGCTCATCCCGGCGATCATCATCATCCCCGGCATCATCGGCGCGGTGCTGGTGCCGGACATCGCCGCGATCAAGGCCGGTGACCACAGCTCGGGCGCGGAGTACAACCAGGTGCTGCTGTACCTGATGCGCGACCTGCTGCCCAACGGCGTGCTGGGCGTGGCCATCGCCGGTCTGCTGGCCTCGTTCATGGCCGGTGTCGCGGCCAACGTCAGCTCGTTCAACACGGTCTTCACCTATGACCTGTGGCAGGACTACGTCCGCAAGGACCGGCCGGACGAGTACTACCTGCGCATCGGCCGGCTGGCCACGGTGGGCGCGTGCGTGATCGCGATCGGCACCGCCTTCATCGCGGCCAACCTGGGCGGGTCCAACATCATGGACTACATCCAGGCGCTGTTCTCCTTCTTCAACGCGCCGCTGTTCGCCACGTTCATCCTGGGCATGTTCTGGAAGCGGATGACCCCGACCGCGGGCTGGGTCGGCCTGGTCGCGGGCACCCTGGCCGCGGTCACCGTGTGGCTGCTGGCCGAACCGAAGCTGGGCATCCAGGTGCTCGACCTGCCAGGCCAGGGCGCGAGCTTCATCGGCGCCGGCGCGGCGTTCGTGGTGGACATCCTGGTCAGCGTGGCGGTCTCACTGGTCACCAAGCCCAAGCCGGACGCCGAACTGGCCGGTCTGGTCTACAGCCTGACACCGAAGGAGACCCGCACCCACTCCACGACCGGCGACGACGCCGGCTGGTACCGCTCGCCCGCGTTGCTGGGTGGCGGGGTGCTGGTGCTGACCATCCTGCTCAACATCTTCGTCGGCTGAGGGAGGGACCATGGCTGAACAAGCGAGTGAGACCAAGCGCGCCACCGGAATGGCGGGTCTGTTCGACCTGCGCCTGATCATCGCGCTGTTGTTCGGGATCTACGGGGTGGTGCTCACCTTCGTGGGCCTGTTCGACACCACGGCCGCGGACCTGGCCAAGACCGGCGGGATCAACATCAACCTGTGGACCGGCGTGTCCATGCTGGCGGTCACCGCGTTCTTCGTGATCTGGACCGTCGCCCGCCCGTTGCGGGTGCCGACGGAGGCGGCAGCCGCCGACGACGCCACTGGCGCCGGCGGGCACTAGCCGCTAGCTCAACAGCTCGTCAGCTCAACGGTTGGTCCGGCGGTGCGGGTAGACCGGGTTGAACGCCTCCAGCGTCCAGGCGTCCACCCACCGCACCGCCCGGCCCAGCCTGGCCCGCACCGGCCGGGTACGAGTCGCGGCGTTCCTGGTGTTGCGGTCGCTCATCTTGCTCCTTCGTGAGTTCCTCTTCGTCGAGCGGCCAATCCGCTCACTTAGTTAATCGCTCCAGGCTTCTGGATCGTTCCCGAAACGGTCCGTGATCTGGCGCACGGCTGGTGAGCTGGCATTTTTACCCGTCTGTTGACTTGCGGTAACCGGATCGCGAAGTTGCCGCTAGCACATGCCACCGACAGGAACGCCGCTCCGGCCCGGGAAACGGGCGAGTTGTCCACAACCGACGGGTTGTCCACAGGGCGAGGCGAGGTCGCTTTCGACGGGGCGGCCGGTCTGGCAGCGTCGTTGCCGTGGCGCGGAAGCCACAGACCCCAGCCAGTCGAGGAGCGCGACATGTCGGTATTGCTTGCCCAGAGCGGACATCACCCCCACCCGGCGACCCCACCCCGCCTCACCGCGCCACCCGTCAGGCCCCGCCCCGCCGCGCGCCTCACCACACCCCGCCCGGCCGCCCCGACGCCCCACCCAGCAGCGGGCTCCCCGCCCCACCCCGCGCCACCCGCCAACCACCCCCGCCACCAGCCGAATCCGTGCCGCCCAGCCCCTCGCCCACCCCCTGCCCTCGCCTGAGTCGCCCCTGATCGGCGGGTTCGGCACACGGGCCTGGCATGGGCTCGCTACCGTGCACCCCGTGTCCCGCGTGAAGCCCGTGCCCTCCCTGCTCGCCGCGTTCGCCCTGCTGGCGAGCGTGGCCGCCTGTGGCGCCGAAGTCGACCTGGCCAAGACGAACTTCTCGCGGTCGACCATCCCGGCCGCCGAGTCCTCCGGGGGCAGCAGTGGCTCCGGGGTGCCGGAGGGCAAACCGGTGGATCCGGCGTTCGCGCCGGACAGGCTGCGCAAGGTGGATCCGTGTGGGGTCATCGACGCCGAGCAGGTGGCTGAGCTGGGTGAGGCGGGCGCGCCGACGGCCACTGGGTACGACGAGTGCTCGGTGACCTTGCGCAAGGACGGGAAGACCTCGTCGATCAAGGTCGAACTCGGCATCAACATGCTGCTGGAGAGCAAGCGGCTGACCAAGGACGTGGGTGGGCTCAAGGCGGACCAGTCGGTCAACCAGACCTTCTGCGACCACAAGATCATGGTTCAGGAGGGCGCGTACTCGCTGGGGATCGGCGTCTCGTTGCGCACCGAGGCGGCCAATCGCTGCGACCTGAGCAACAAGGCGGGCGCGGCCGTGATCAACCGGATCAAGAGCAATCCGCCGCAGCGGAACGCCGAATCCGGGGTGCTGGCCCAGATCGACACCTGCACCGTGCTCGACCAGATCGCGCTGGCCGAGGTGCTGACCAACGTGCCGTCGATCTTCCCGTGGCGGCTGCACCAGTGCAGCTGGCGGCGGACCGACGGGCTCTCGCTCAAGATCAACCTGAGTGTGGAGACCAATCCCAAGAACGCCAAGGGCTCGTTCGCGCCGGAGGAGGTGAAGGTCGACGACAGTCTCACCGTCTACAAGAAGTACTCCGACACCAGTCACCCCCGGTGTGAGATCTCCTGGCCGTACCGCACCACCGAGGGCACCAAGGCCGAAGTGGTGCTGGTCGAGGTGACCAACGTGCCCAACACGGCCGGTTATGACGCCTGCGGCAAGGCCATCGGCGTGGTCAAGGCGCTCAAGGCGAAGTTCCCCAAGGTCTAGGTACCGGCCCCGCGGTCCCCGGAGGGCGGGCTGACAGCACCCCGCACGGACGACTACTGTGCGGTAACAAGGTCCGTGCGACGTTGAGCTGGTTGAGCTGTCGGAGGCGCCGATGACCGGGGCGGTACGCGAACAGGCCGAGTCCTTCACCTCGTTGGACCCTCGGACCTCCGAGGTGGTCGGCGAGTACCCGGTGCACTCCGCCTCGCAGGTGCGTGCCGTGGTGGAGCAGGCGCGGGAAGCGCAGCTGTGGTGGGCCGGGCTGGGGTTCGCCGAGCGGAAGAAGCGACTGGACGCCTGGCGGCAGCTGCTGCTGAAGCGGCTGGACGAACTCGCCGGGGTGATGTGCGCCGAGACCGGCAAACCGCTGGACGACGCGCGGCTGGAACTGGTGCTCGTGGTCGACCACCTGCAGTGGGCGGCCAAGAACGCGGAGAAGGTGCTCAAGCGCCGCAAGGTGTCCTCGGGCGTGCTGATGTCCAACCAGGCCTCCACGGTGGAGTACCTGCCGCTGGGCGTGGTCGGCGTGATCGGGCCGTGGAACTACCCGGCGCACACGCCGATGGGGTCCATCTCCTACGCGCTCGCGGCAGGCAACGCGGTGGTGTTCAAGCCAAGTGAGCTGACCCCAGGGGTCGGTGCCTGGCTGGTGCGCACCTTCGCCGAGGTGGTGCCGGAGTGGCCGGTGTTCTCGCTGGTCACCGGGTTCGGTGCGACCGGGGCCGCGCTGTGCGAGTCCGGGGTGGACAAGCTCGCCTTCACCGGGTCCACCGCCACCGGCAAGCGGGTGATGGCCGCCTGTGCCCAAACGCTGACGCCGGTGCTGGTGGAGTGCGGCGGCAAGGACGCGCTGATCGTGGACGCCGACGCCGACCTGGAGGCCGCGGCCCAGGCCGCGGTGTGGGGTGGGATGGCCAACGCCGGGCAGACCTGTGTCGGCGTGGAGCGGGTGTACGTGGTCGACTCGGTGGCGCAGGAGTTCATCGAGCGGGTCACCCGGATCGCCGGCAGGCTCAAGCCCGGCGCCGAGCCGACCGCGGACCTGGGACCGATCACCATGCCGAGCCAGGTGCCGATCATCCAGTCGCATATCGAGGACGCGCTGAGCAAGGGCGCGATGGCCGTGGTCGGCGGCAAGGAATCGGTGCGCGAGCCCTACGTCGAACCGGTCGTGCTGGTGGACGTGCCCGAGGACTCGCTGGCGATCACCGAGGAGACCTTCGGGCCGACCCTGACCATCAACCGGGTGGCCGATGTGGACGAGGCGATCCGGCTGGCCAACGGGGTGCGCTACGGACTGGGCGGCGCGATCTTCTCCCGCGCCCGTGGCATGGAACTGGCCCGCAGGTTGCGGGCGGGCATGGTCGCGGTCAACTCGGTGGTCTCCTTCGCCGCGGTGCCCGCACTGCCCTTCGGCGGCATCGGCGACTCCGGGTTCGGGCGGATCCACGGCGCGGACGGGTTGCGCGAGTTCGCCAGGACGCAGGCGGTGACCCGGCAGAAGTTCAAGGCGCCGTTGCAGCCGATGTCCTTCGCACGCGGCTCGCGGACCGTGCGGCGACTGCTGCGCATCCTGCGCCTGGTGCACCGCCGCTGAGCGAACCAGGAAGGGGGCGGCCGGTGGCGCGCCCCCTTCGCCGCAGGCGGGTCAGACCGCTCAGGCGAGCAGGCGTTCCAGGTCGCCCAGGATGGACTCCGCGGAGAGCACGCCCAGGCCCAGGTACCAGGTCTCGTCGTTGACGGGGTGGGACCTGCCTGCCTTGACCGCGCTGAGTTGCTGCCAGAGCGGGGAGCCCTGCACGTCCTTCTGCGCGGTCTTGGCCGGGTCGCCGTAGGTGCCGATGAAGATCACGTCGCCGTCGGCCTTGGCCAGGTTCTCCGCGCTGACCTCCACCGCCAGGTCGTCGACCTTCTGCGGTTCCGGGCGGGGGAGCCTGGCGTCCTTGAGCACGGTGCCGATCAGCGACTTGTCCGCGTACAGCCGGATCTTGCCGGGCATGAACCGGACCATGGACACCGTGGGGCGCTTGCCCTGCCTGGCCTCGATCTTGTTACCGGTGGCGATGGCGTGCGCCTCGAAGTCCTTGATCATCTTGTCCGCGTCGGCCGAGCGGTCCAGCGCGGCGGCGTTGAGCCGGAAGTTCTCCTTCCAGGTGTAGCCGGGGCGGAGGCTGAACACGGTGGGCGCGATGGCGGAGAGGACCTTGTACTGGGCCTCGGCGCGCAGCTTGGAGCCCAGGATCAGGTCGGGCGCCAGCTTCTTGATCGCTTCCAGCTTCAGCGCGTTGGCGGTGCCCACGTTCTCCGGGGCGCCCGCCTTGTCGCGCAGGTAGGCGGGCATCTCGGGGCTGCCCTCGGTGAAGGCCACGCCGGCCGGCTTGATGCCCAGCGAGACCACGTTGTCCAGCTCGCCGGTGTCCAGCACGAGCACCCGCTCCGGGCGCTTGGGCAGGGTGGTCTCGCCCATCCCGTGCTTGATCACCCGGGGGAACACCCCTGGCGCGGCGGTGGTGCCGAACTGGGCCGACTGCTCGCCCGCCTTGCCGAAGTCGGCGCCGCCGACCGCCACCGCGGGCACGTCCGCGGGCTTGGCCCCGCCACAGCCGGCGAGCAGGACGAGCAGCCCGCCCATCACACCCGCCGCGAGCCGTCTGGTCCCGTTAGTCACCGGTTTCTCCTGCCTTTCTGAGGTTAGGCTCACCATAACTCCGGGAAAGTGCTCGTCAGGCACATCGTGGATGTGCCCTTTGGCACTGGGGCGAAGGCGGTGTAGTAAAGACGATCAGTCCCCCAACGGCGAGGAGACCGACGTGAAGAAGATCATCAATGATCCGGCTGACGTGGTGTCCGAGGCGCTGCGCGGGATGGCGCTGGCGCATGCCGACCTGCTGACCGTGCGCCCGGACCCGGCCGTCATCCACCGCAAGGACGCCCCGGTCCAGGGCAAGGTCGCCCTGGTCTCCGGTGGTGGCTCCGGCCACGAACCGCTGCACGGCGGCTTCGTCGGGCCCGGCATGCTCGACGCCGCGGTGCCCGGCCCGGTGTTCACCTCGCCCACCCCGGACGGCGTGCAGGCCGCGATCGAGGCGGTGCACGGCGGCGCCGGGGTGCTGCTGATCGTGAAGAACTACACCGGCGACGTGCTCAACTTCGAGACCGCGGCCGAGTTCGCCGCGGTCGAGGGCACCGAGGTCCGCACCGTGGTGGTCGACGACGACGTCGCGGTCAAGGACTCGCTCTACACCGCGGGCCGCCGGGGCGTGGCCGGCACCGTGCTGGTGGAGAAGATCGTCGGCGCGGCCGCGCAGCGCGGGGACGATCTGGACGCCTGCGAGGCGTTGGCGCGCAAGGTGATCGGGCGCATCCGCACCCTGGGCGTTGCGCTGAGCGCGGGCACCGTGCCGCATGCCGGGCAGCCCGGTTTCACCCTGGCCGAGGACGAGCTGGAGCTGGGCATCGGCATCCACGGCGAGCCCGGCCGGGCTCGATTGCCGATGGAGCCCGCCGACGCGCTGGTGCGCAGGCTGGTGGACGCGGTGACCGAGGACCTGCCCTACGCCGAGGGCGATGAGGTGCTGCTGCTGACCAACGGCATGGGCGGCACCCCGCAGATCGAGCTGTACCTGGCGCACGGCATCGCGGCGGAACTGCTTGCCGGGCGCGGAATCACGGTGCGGCGCCACCTGGTCGGGTCCTATGTGACCAGTCTGGAGATGCAGGGGATGAGCCTGACCTTGCTCAAGCTGGATGACGAACTGGTTGATCTTTGGGACGCGCCGGTGCGGACCGCGGCGCTGCGCTGGGGGATGTGATGGGTTGTTCCACGGAAGACCTCCTCGCCGCGTTGCGAGCCGCGGCGGAGGTGGTCATCGATCACCGGGACGAGCTGGTCGAGCTGGACCGGCTCACCGGCGACGCCGACCACGGGGAGAACCTGCGCAGGGGCTTCACCGCTGTGGTGTCCACAATGGACGGAGGAGGATGGTCGGGGCCTGCCTCGGTGCTCAAGGCGGTGGCGAAGACGTTGATCTCCACGGTGGGTGGGGCGGCGGGGCCGTTGTACGGCACCGCGTTCCTGCGCGCGGGCGCCGCGCTGGACGGGCTCGCCGAACTGGATGCCCCGGCCGTGGCCACGGCCCTGCGCGCCGCGCTGGACGGGGTGCTGGCCAGGGGCAAGGCCGAACCGGGCGACAAGACCATGGTGGACGCGCTGACCCCGGCCGTGCACGCCGCCGAGTCCGCCGCGGCCCAGGGTGCGGATGTCGCGGCGACCTTGTCGGCGGCCGCGGGCGCGGCGGCGGACGGCGCGGCGGCGACGGTGCCCCTCGTCGCCCGCAAGGGCCGCGCCTCCTACCTTGGCGAGCGCAGCGCGGGGCATCTCGACCCGGGTGCGCGCTCGACCTCACTGCTGCTGACCGCGCTGGCCACGCACGCAGGCGGCGCGCGATGAACCGCCGGGTGGGATTGGTGATCGTCTCGCACAGCGCGAAGCTGGCCGAGGGCGTGGTGGAACTGGCCCAGCAGATGGCGCCGGAGGTGCGCATCCTGGCCGCGGGCGGCCTGCCCCAGAACGGCGGCCTTGGCACCGACCTGGACACCGTCTCGGCCGCGCTGGAACGCGCGGACGACGGCGAGGGCGTGGTGCTGCTCTACGACCTGGGCAGCGCGCAGATGATCGCCGAGCTGGCCGTGGAGGTCCTGGGCGACCCGGGCCGCGCGGTGGTGGTGGACGCCCCGCTGGCCGAGGGCGCGGTGGCCGCCGCGGTCTCCGCCCAGGGCGGGTCCACTTTGGACGAGGTGGCCGACGCCGCCGCGACCGCGACCGCCTTCGCCATCGGCGAGACCGTGGACGAGCTGTTCCTGGGCGCCAACGGCCAGGACCACGGCCACGGACATGGGCACGACCAGCCCAGTTCCAGCGGGCTGGTCGAGCTGGACATCGAACTGCGCAACGAGATCGGCCTGCATGCCCGGCCGGCCGCGCTGCTGGCCCGCGCCGTGGCCGAGCTGGACGTGGAGGCCTCGGTGCGCTTCGGCGACCAGGAGGTCAGCGCGGCCAGCGTGCTCGCGCTGATGGGCCTTGGCGCCCGCGGCGGGGACACCATCACGCTGCGCGCGGTCGGTCCGGACGCCCAGGAGGCACTCACTCGGGTGGCAGCGCTCGCCGAACGCGGTTTCGACGAGTGAGCCCGCGCATCCGCGCTTACGCTGCGGATCATGGCTGCCAGAGCGATTCTGGCCTGCGTGGTCCTGGTGACCGTGCTGGTCGGCTGTGGCACGCCGCAGGCCGGTCCGGGCGCGGCCGCCCCCGCGCCCGACTGGCCGCGGCTGGACCCGTGCAGCCTGCTCGCCCCGGACGCGCTGAGCCGTTTCGGCGGCCAGTTCCCCGGCCCTGAGCTGAACTTCGACGACTGCCGCCTCGCGCTGCGCAACGGGGTGGCCGAGCTGACCGTGACCCTCGGCTCCGGCGGCAGGCTGGCCGAGGCGCACGGGGCCGAGCAGCTCGGCTTCGAGCTGGTCGAGCGGGACGGGGTGCGGGTCGGCAGGGCCAAGGCGGTCGCCGACTCCTGCGGTTCGGTGGTGGTGCTGCCCGACCTGCGCTACGTCACGGTGGATGTCAGCGGCGAGGACGCCCAGCTCTGTGCGGTGGCCGAGGCCGCGGCCGAATCGGTGCGCACCGTGCTGCGCGCCGGCGGCACCCGCGGCCGTGCCTACCCATCCAACTCGCTGGCCGGCCTGGATCCCTGTCCGCTGGTGCCGGCCACGCTGGCCGCCAGGGTGCCCGGCATCGACACCCCGATGCCGCACGGCGACGGCAACCGGCACGTCTGCCAGTGGGGTGGCCGCCGCAGTGATTCGCCGTCGTTGCTGGTCAGCTTCGGTGTGGTCGACCCGGATCCGGCCGCCCCCGCGGCGATCGAGCGGATCGGCGGCCGCGAGTCCCTGGTCCGCGCCCAGCCCGCGGGCGGCGGCCTGCTGCCCTCCTGCCGGGTGGACACCAGGCACATCGCCTTCGGTCAGGGCTACCGCGAGAACGCCAGGGTGTCGATCTACAGCGCCCTGCCAGCCGAGGAGAACTGCCCGCTCGCCCGCGAGGTGGCCACCGCGGTCTGGCCGCGCCTGCCCGCTCTCTAGGCTTGTCCCCGTGGCGAACCTCACCGGGGAAAACAACACGCAGCGTGGCACTATCACCACAAGTTACTGGCCCGTAGCACCCGTCAGCGGGTCCCCCGATGTCGTGGGAGGCAGAGTCGTGACGCGTGAGTTCACCACCGTCGGAGTCGTCGGACTGGGCACCATGGGCGCCGGTATCGCGGAGGTGTTCGCGCGCACCGGGCTCAAGGTCATCGCGGTCGAGGTGACCGAGGACGCGCTCGCCCGCGGGCGTGGCCACGTGGAGCACTCCACCGACCGCGCGCTGCGCCGCGGCAAGCTGGACGAGGCGGGCAAGGACGCGCTGTTCGCCCAGATCGAGTTCACCACCTCGCTGCAGGCGCTGGCCGCGGCCGATCTGGTGATCGAGGCGGTGCCGGAGCGGATGGAGCTGAAGGCCCAGGTCTTCGCCGAGCTGGACCGGATCTGCCCGCCGGAGACGATCCTGGCCTCCAACACCTCCTCGCTCTCGGTCACCGAGCTGTCCGTGCACACCTCCCGGCCGGGCAAGGTCGTCGGGATGCACTTCTTCAACCCGGCGCCGGTGCTCAAGCTGGTCGAGGTGATCCGCACCGTGGTCACCGAGCCCGGGGTGGTCGAGGACGTCACCGCGCTGGCCGAGCGGCTGGGCAAGGTGCCGGTGGTCATCGGCGACCGCGCGGGCTTCATCGCCAACGCGCTGCTGTTCGGCTACCTCAACCACGCCGTGCGCATGTTCGAGGGCCGCTACGCCACCCGCGAGGACCTGGACGCGGCCATGAAGCTGGGCTGCGGCTACCCGATGGGCCCGCTGGCGCTGCTCGACCTGATCGGCCTGGACACCGCCTACGAGATCCTCGACACCATGTACCACCAGTCCCGCAACCGGCTGCACGCCCCCGCGCCGCTGCTCAAGCAGATGATCACCGCGGGCCTGCTGGGCCGGAAGACCGGACGCGGTTTCTACACCTACGACGCCCCCGACTCGCCCACCGTGGTGGACGCGGTCAGCGCCGAGGGTGACGCCGGCGAGCAGGTCCGCGAGGTGCAGCGGGTCGGCGTGGTCGGCACCGGGACCATGGCCACCGGCATCGTGGAGGTCTTCGCCAAGTCCGGCCACGACGTCATCGTGCGGGCCCGCAGCGAGGGCAAGGGCAAGACCGCGCTGGAGGCACTGCGCCGCTCCCTGGACAAGGGCGTGCTGCGCGGCAAGCTGACCGAGCAGGACCGGGACGCCGCGCTGGCCAGGGTCCAGGTGACCACCGACCTTGGCGATCTGGCCGACGCCGACCTGGTGGTCGAGGCGGTCGCCGAGGAGCTGTCGGTCAAGAAGGCCGTCTTCGCCACCCTGGACGAGGTGTGCAAGCCGGGCGCGGTGCTGGCCACCACCACCTCCTCGCTGCCGGTGATCGAACTGGCCGCGGTGACCAGCCGCCCCGGCGACGTGGTCGGCCTGCACTTCTTCAACCCCGCGCCGGTGATGAAGCTGGTCGAGGTGGTGCACACCATCTCCACCGCGCCCGAGGTGGTCAGCACCGCCCAGGCGGTCTGCCGCAAGCTCGGCAAGCACCCGGTGACCTGCGGCGACCGCGCCGGGTTCATCGTCAACGCGCTGTTGTTCCCCTACCTCAACGACGCGGTGAAGATGCTGGAGGCGCACTACGCCTCCGCCGATGACATCGACAACGCGATGAAGGTCGGCTGTGGCCTGCCGATGGGCCCGTTCGCGTTGCTGGACGTGGTCGGCCTTGACGTGGCCCTGGCCATCCAGCGCGAGCTGTACCTGGAGTTCCGCGAGGCGGGCTTCGCCCCGGCGCCGCTGCTGGAACACCTGGTCACCGCGGGTCGGCTGGGGCGCAAGACCGGCAAGGGATTCCGCGACTACACCGGCTGAGCGGGCTGGGTAGCCTGAGAGATCGTGGAGGCCACGATCGACGAGCTGATCAGCAGGCTGCGCACCGCCGAGCGCTGGGACGAGGAACTCGACCTCGTGCGGGGCTGGGCCGATGCCGGCCGGATCGACGAGCTGCTGCACCTCGGTGAGGCGTTGCTGGCGGCCGACGGCCCGGCGGCCGATGAGGTGCTGTGGGGCGTCATCACCGCGCTGGCCGCCCGCCCTGGCGCGTTCAGCGTGGTCGCCGCGCTGCAGCTGGCCGGGGACGAGCGGGTGTCGGTCGGCCAGAAACGCAGGGCCGCCGCGCTGCTCGCCGAGGGCCAGCCGCTGGAGAACCTGGACGCCTTCCTGGCCGACGCCCGGCCGGAGGACGAGGTGCTGGCCTGCCTGCTGCACGAGACGGTGCTGCGGCACGGCGACCTGACCGGGGTGCCGGAGGCGGTGGCCTACGCCGAGCAGCTGCACGGCGCGCACCCGCTCGGCGAGCTGCCGCTGAAGCTGGCCGGGTTCGAGCTGGGCGAGGAGGGCGCGGAGCCGTTCCGCACCCTGCCGCTGTGGCCGGAGGCGGGCGGCCCGGAGCCGGTCACCGAGGTCGAGCGGCTGCCGTGGCGCGGGGACCAGGTCACCGAGGGCTTCCGGCACTGGACGAACATGGGCGGCGGCCACCTGGAGAGCGGGCTGTTCCGGCTGAGCGCGCCCTGGCAGCCGGATCTGCTGACCAGCCTGCCGCTGGACTGCCTGGCCGGGGCGCAGGCCGTGCGGGTCAGCCCGTCGACGCTGGGCGAGGCGTACTGGTCGCTGTTCGACCGGATGAAGCGGGACGGGGCCTACCGGCACAGCCCCGGCCTCGCCTATACCCGGCTGCACGCCCGCTGGGCCATCGCCGGGCTCGCCGGGGTGGCGCGGCCGGCGGAGGCCGACTGCCAGTGGTGGGAGTTCGACGCGTCCGGGCCGTGGTTCTACGACATCGCCTGGGACTTCGGGCTGCTGGCTGCGCGGCCGGACGGCACGGTGGCCGTCCTGGCCGCGAGCGATACCGACTGAGCCCGCGGGCTCAGTTCTGCGTGCGGGTGCGCAGTTCCGCGCCCGCGGTGGTGGAGCTGTTGGTCACCGACTGACCGCTGCTCTTCTGGAAGGTCACGTCGTAGGGCCCGGTGCTGCGTTCGACCTTGACGCCGTTGATGCTGACGCCGGTGGTGTCGTTGGTCAGGAACGCGGGCCGCCCGTCGTTCTTCTCGAACTCGAAGGTGCTGCCGAGGAACTTGATGTCCTTGGCGTGCCGGATCCAGAACCCGAAGGACGGCCGCACGCCGAAGATCCGCGGCGGGTACTCGGTGCTGTTCTCCGGCGGCACCCGGTTGGCGTCGGAGGCCGGGTGGTTGCCTGGCACGTTCAGCTTGACGTTGGTGAAGGTGACGTTCTCGATCATCGAGTCGGTGCGGCCGGTGATCGTGCTGGTGTGCTCGGGGCCGCCCGGCACGCTGGTCGGCGAGGTCAGGTTGGTGCCGCTGATGTCGGTGAAGTGGATGTCGCGGATCTTGCCGGCGGGCGGTTTGCCCGGGCAGCGCGAGCGCTTGCCGACGTGCAGGAAGATCGGCGTGGTGGTGCGGGTCAGGGTGATGTTGTTGTAGTGGATGTCCTCGATCACCGAGCCGTCCATGGACACGATGCCCAGGCCCGCCTTGCCCGCGCCGGTGACCTTGAGATTGCTGAACCGGATGTTGCGGAAGTTGCCGCAGGTCTCCGAGCCGAACTGGAGCGCGTTGTTCTCGGTGGACCTGATGGTGGAATCACGCACCACGTTGTTCTGGCTGACGAAGGTCCGGCCAAGGGCGTAGTCGCTCTTGAAGACCACCGCGTCGTCACTGGCCTCCACGATGGAGTCGGCGACCTCGACGTTCGAGCTGTTGATGATGTTGATCCCGTCCCGGTCCTCGGAGGTGAGGATCTTGACGTTGCTGAACTTCATCCCGTCGCAGCCGTTGGCCAGCACCGCGAAGTGCCCGCCCTGGCGCATGGTGATGCCGGTCAGCGTCACGTTCTTGCAGAACTTCAGCGAGATCGCCTTGTCCGCGATGCCGGAACCCGGGTTGTTGCTGGTGTCCAGCTTGTTGTCACCGTCGATGGTCCCGGTGCCGGTGAAGTGGATGTTCGAGACGTTCTCGCCCCACATCAGGGCGTTGCGGAAGTGGCTGTGCCCGAAGTCCTGGTAGTCGTCGAACTCGTTGGGCTCGGGCTTGTCCATGCCGCTGCCGGCCGCGATGATCTTCGACCCGGCGGCCAGGTTGACGGTGATGTTGCTCTTGAGGTGGATGGACCGGGACAGGTAGGTGCCCGCGGGCACCTCGACCACGCCGCCACCGGCGGCACTGGCCGCGGTGATCGCCTTGTCGATGGCGGGCGAGTCGATGGCCTTGCCATCCCCCTTGGCGCCGTAGTCCCGGATGTTGAAGGTGGCGGTCGGCGCGGCCAGGGCGGGGGTCGCCATGGCCAGCACGGTGGCGCCCGCGGTGCCCAGGACGAGCAGGCGGGATCGCCAGGATCGGTTCATGAGCGGGGTCCTCCTCGGTGCGGTTCCTCTGACCCGCGTGGCGGCGCAGGAGCTGCTGCGAAGAGGCGGCGGTCAAAATGTAAGCGTTTGCAACGCTAGGAGCGGGGCGTGCCCGGCGCAAGGGGCCAGCTGGCGGAGACCATCGGGAGGACAGTGGTCAGCGCAGCTGGCAGGCGGTGATCGCCCACAACTGCGGGCCGTACTCGACGCGGAAGACCCGGTAGCAGTCCAGGAAGGTGACCGCGGCGCAGGCCAGGTCGGCGAGCAGGATGCCGGCGTCGGCCTCGCTCATCGCGTAGGACACGCACTCCTCGGCGTCGGCGTGCGCGGTGGCCGCCGGTCCGGCCAGCGCGGCGCCGACGATCGCCGAGGTGAGAACGATGGCCAGTGGCCTGATCATGTGTTTCCTCCGAGCTGCCGGGCGTGCCTTCCTGGTTAGCCGGTCCAGGGCGGGCTGGGTAGCGCGGTCGCCGGTTCGGGTGGGCCGCGCCACCCGGTCAGGGCAGCTCGGGTGCTCCCGGTCAGCTGGAGGTCACGCGGTGCTCAGCCGCAGCAGCCGCCACCGCAGCAACCCCCGCCGCCGCCCCCGGCCGGCGCCGGTGCGCTGCCGCCGCGGCCGGTCATGCCGAGCGTGGTCAGCAGCTTCACCGTGTCGGTGTGACCGCCGGGGCAGGTCGCCGGGTCACTGGAGGCGCTCATCGGGCGGGACAGCTCGAAGGTGTTCCCGCACTCGCGGCAGCGGAACTCATAACGCGGCATGCCGCCATTGTGCGGCATCGGCGGTTACCGTCGGGCTGTGCCGAGGACAACCGAGTGCGCCTGCCTGATCTGCGAGCCGCCGGACGCCCGCCAGGACCAGCGGTGGTCGCGGGAGATCGGCACTGTGCGCAGGCACCGGTGGGGTGTGGTCGGCATCGTGGACGAGCCGGGCTGGGCGTTCAGCTACGGGTTGTGGCATTCCTTCCGGCAGCCCGAGATCGCCATGTTCGGACTGCGCGGGCCGGACATGATGACCTGGCTCAACGAACTCGCCGACCGGATCCCCGGCGGCGGCATCCTGCGCGACGGCGCCGAGCTGACCGATGTGCTGGCCGACCAGCCGGTGCGGCTGCGGGCGGCCGACGCGAGCTGGAACGACGGGCTCTTCGGCACCGCGGTCGGCTTCTACCGGCAGCAGACCCCGCCGTTCCTGCAGGTGATCTGGCCGGACCGGCACGGGCACTGGCCCTGGCACCCGGAGGCGGGGGACCGGTGCCGGGACTGGCAGCCGAACCTGTGGCTGCCGCTGGCCGAACACCCCGGCGAGTTGTGGCCGCGGATCGCCACCGAGGTCTGACCGCGCCGGGCTGATCCGTCCGGGTTACCGTGTTTTCTCGTGCCTCGCCGTAATCGATCCCATGGCGCCGACGGTCATCGACCGCTCGGCGGCGGACTGGGTGATGCCCGCACCGAGTCCGGCTCCGACGGCGACTGGATCGTCCGCTCGGTGCCCGGCGCGCAGACCACGAAGCTGTACCGGTGTCCGGGCTGCGATCACGAGATCCGGCCAGGGGTGGCGCACGTGGTGGCCTGGCCGGCGGACGATCTGGGCTCGGCCACGGACCGGCGGCACTGGCACAACGGCTGCTGGGGCGCGCGGTCGCGGCGCGGACCGACCCGGCGGTGGTCGTGACCGAGGTCGAGATCCGGGCGAACACCGTGCTGCCCGCCCTGCGCGAGCCGATCACGCTGCGCACCGCCGACGGCCTGTCCCTGGTCGGCGAACTCGCGCTGCCGGTGGACCGCCCGCCGCGGGCGACCCTGGTGTGCCTGCACCCGCTGCCCACCCACGGCGGCATGATGGACTCGCACCTGCTGCGCAAGGCCGCCTGGCGACTGCCCGCGCTGGCCGGATTCGCCGTGCTGCGGTTCAACACCAGGGGCACCGCCAGCGCGGCCGGGTGCAGCGAGGGCGCCTTCGAGCGGTGCGTCGGCGAAGGCCAGGACCTGGCCGCGGCACTGGAGTTCACCCAGGCCAGGGGACTGCCCGAGGTGTGGTTGCTCGGCTGGTCCTTCGGCACCGATCTGGCGTTGCGGCACGGGCCGCACCCGGCGGTGCGCGGGGCGGTGCTGGTCGCGCCGCCGTTGCGGTGGAGCGGGCCTGCGGAGCTGGCGCGGTGGCGGGAGTCGGGGTTGCCGGTGACCTGCCTGGTGCCCGAGCACGACGACCACCTGCGGCCCGAGCAGGCCCGGACCCGGTTCGCGCCGCTGACACAGGCGGAGGTGGTGACCTTGCCTGGGGCCGGGCATCTGCTGGTGGGCCATGCGGACGCGGTGCTGGACGAGGTGGTGCGGGTGGTCGCGCCGGAGCTGGCGACGCCGTTGCCGCGGCGGGTCACGCTTCCGGCGTCGTGATGGCCGGATCGCGGTAGAGCGCCGAGGTGCCCTGGTCGCCGTGCTCGGTGGTGCCGACCAGGACGAAGCCGAGCTTCTCCGCGACCCGGATGGAGGCCGCGTTGTCGAAGCTGGTGACCAGGCTGACCGGCAGGTCCGGCCGGGCCCGCCGCGCCCAGTCCACCGCGGCCCTGGCCATTTCCGGCGCGTAGCCCTGGCCCCAGGCGGACGGGCGGAAGCGGTAGGCCAGGTTCAGCGTCGGCTGGCCGTCGACGGTGGCGTGCCGGAGGCCGCCGTAGCCGAGCAGTTCGCCGGTGTCGGCCAGCCGCACCGCCCAGTAGCTGATGCCGTCCCGGGCCCAGTCCTCGACGATCCGCTGGTGCAGCTCGGCCACCGCCGCCGGGGTGGCAGGCTCGCGGTTGAAGCGGTTGGTCTCGGGGTCGGACTGGATCTCGCTGAACCCGGCCAGCTCGTCCGGGCCAAGCCGGTGCAGCCACAGCCGTTCGGTGTGCAGTTCCTCGGGCTCGGGCAGCGGTTTCCGGTACAGCGCAAGGCCTTTGATCGCGTACTCGTCGGTGCGGCCGACCCTGGCCATGCCGAGTTTGCCCGCCACCCGGATCGCGTTGTCGTTCGCGGTCGCGGTGGCCACGTGCACCGGCCGGTCCGGCAGCGCCCCGGCAGCCCATTCGATGGCCGCGGTGGCCATCTCCGGCGCGTAGCCGCGGCCCCAGGCACTGGGCCGGAACCGGTAGTACAGGTTCAGCACCGGCCGGCCGCCCAGCACGTGCGGCTCCAGGCCGCCGATGCCGACCACCTCGCCGGTCTCGGCCACGATGACCAGCCAGTAGCCGATGCCGTGCTCGGCCCAGCTCTCCAGCCATTCGGTGAGCTGCCCGGCCACCTGCGCCGAACTGGGTGGCGCGACCTTGTACTGGTTGGTCGCCGGATCGCCCTGGATCTCCTGCACCACCGGCAGATCCGACCGCCGCACCCGGCGCAGCCACAGCCGTTCGGTGTGCAGTTCGCCGGGGGCCGGGCGCGGCCTGCGGAACAGCGCCAGCACCGGCTCGCCCTTGTGCACGTACTCGTCGGTGACCCCGATGTGCGCCATGCCGAGTTTGGCCGCGACCCGCTTGGCCGCGGTGTTCTCCGGCACCGTGACCACGAGCACCGGCCGGTCCGGCGCCGCCCGCGCCGCCCAGTCCAGCGCCGCCCTGGCCATCTCGGTGGCGTAGCCGTGCCCCCAGGCGCTCGGCCGGAAGCGGTAGTACAGGTTGAACCCGTCCTCGCCCGCGATCCGGCGCACGGACAGCCCGCCAAGGCCGATGGTCTCGCCGGTGCCGGCGTGCACGATCGCCCAGTAGCCGATGCCGTGCTCGGCCCACTCCCGCAGCCACCCGGCGAGCAGCTCCGCGGCCTGGGCCGGGGTGGGCAGTGAGGTGTTGAACTCGTTGGCGGCCGGATCGCACTGGATCCCCACCACCGTGGGCAGATCCGCGTCCTGGACCTGGCGCAGCAGCAGCCGTTCGGTGCGCACCACCGCCGGTGGGTCCGACAGCAGGCTCTCCGGCAGCCGGTCCAGGATCTCGCGCACCGTCTCGGCCGGGGTCTGGCCCGAACTGTCCAGCCACAGGCCCAGCCGCGGGGTGTCCGCGCGGAACATGCCGTCCAGCACGTCCACCGTCCACTCGCCGCCGTAGCCGGTCTTGGCCCTGGCGCGCTCCCGCGCGTCCACCGCGCCGGTCTCCGGGGCGAGCACCACCAGGTGCACCAGCGGGGACCGCACCGCGGCCAGGAAGTCGCGCAGCCCGTCCCCGATGATCACGTCCTCGACCACCGCGGTGAACCCGGCGGCGACGAAGGAGTCGGCCAGCGCCGCGGCCTGCCGGTAGCGCAGGTGCAGCTGGTCAAGGGCCTGCTGACCGGGTTCCGGGGTCATGTCGATCCGGCCGGTGCGGACCATCTCGCGCACCTGGTCGCCCTCGACGAACGCGCCGCGCTCGAAGGACTCGGCGAGCAGGCGGCCCACGGTGGTCTTGCCCGCGGCGGAGATCCCGGTCAGCACGATCAAGCGTGGCGGAGTCACAGCAGGCAGGATAGGAACCCGTGCCCGTCAACAACACTGGATTAGGCGTTCCGCTGGTGCTGCTGCACGCGTTCCCGCTGGATTCCCGCATGTGGGACCCGGTGCGCGACACGCTGGCCGCCCAGGCCCGGGTGATCACTCCGGACCAGCGCGGCCTCGGCCGCACCCCGCTCGGCGCGGAACCGCCGTCGCTGGAGGTGGTCGCGCGCGATGTGCTCGGCCTGCTCGACGCGCTGGGGCTGGACCGGGTGGTGCTGGGCGGCTGCTCGATGGGCGGCTACGTGGCCATGGCGCTGCTGCGGCTCGCGCCGGAACGGGTGTCCGGGCTGGTGCTGGTGGACACCAAGGCGGTCGCGGACACCGCGGAGCAGCGGGCGAACCGGCTGGCGATGGCCGCCCGGATCGAGGCCGAGGGCGTGCACTGGCTGCCGGACACCGTGATCGAGGGCCTGCTCGGCCAGTACACGCATTCCGAGCGGCCCAAGGTGGTCGCGGCGGTGCGCAGGCTGATCGCCGACCAGCCGGCCGACGGCGTGGCCTGGGCGCAGCGGGCGATGGCCGCCCGGCCCGATTCGACCGCGACGCTGGCCGCGGTGACCGTGCCGACGCTGGTGCTCACCGGCCGGGAGGACGCGCTGATCCCGCCCGCGCTGGCCAGTGCCATGGCCGGGGTGGTGCCCACGGCGGCGCTGACCCAGCTGCCGCGCAGCGGGCACCTGCCCCCGCTGGAGACCCCGGCCGAGTTCAGCGCGGCGGTGCTGGAGTTCCTGCGCGCGACCGGCTGAGCGCGGCGCCGGTCTCGTACAGGCAGATCAGCAGTGGCCGCAACGCCAGTCCGGCCGCGGTGAGCCGGTAGCCGACCCGGGGCGGGAAGGCGTTGACCTGCTCGCGGTGGGCCAGGCCGCGGGCGGTCAGCTCGTGCAGGCGCTCGGTGAGGATCTTCGCGCTGAGCGTGGGCAGGGCGGCGCGGAGCTGGGAGAAGGTGCGTTCGCCTGCCATCAGCTCGCGCAGCACCAGCGTGGTCCAGCGTCCGGAGATCGCGGCCAGGGCCACCTCGACCGGGCAGTCCGGTTCGGGCCGGGCGGTGCGGCCCCGCTCGTCCGGGACCAGCTCGGCGTCCCAGCCGTGAGTTTCCGTTTGGTGACCCGCGGCGCGGGCATCTTGGCTGTCAGCATGGAACACCTGACCAGTGTGCGATTGACCGAGGATCCCGGCCAGCACCCGCACGTTTTCGCCGCCGCCTTCAACTCCGGCGACCCGGCCGCGGTGGAGGCCTGTTACGAACCCGGCGGCCTGCTCGCGCCCAGGCCGGGCCTGCCGGTGACCGGCGAGCGGCGGGCCGCCGCCAACACGCACCTGATGTCCCTCGGCCTGCCGATCGAGGTCAGGCCGAGGCACACCTATGTCATGGACGAGCTGGCGTTGCTGATCGTCGACTGGGAGATCCGCGGCGAGGGCCCGGACGGGCCGGTGCACCTCAGCGGCACCGCGACCGACGTGGCCCGGCGCGGGCCGGACGGGTTGTGGCGATACGTGATCGACAACCCGAACGGCTGCGCCTAGCGGGTCAGCGGCGGGGCGGGTTCTGCGGTCCGGCAGGCGGGGCAGGCTTGCGCAGCTGCTTGGTCGGACCGTCCAGGTCGGTCTGCGGCTGCTGGGCCGGGGGCTTCTTCATCGCCGTGGTGGGCGGGTCCATGTTCGGGCGCGGGGCCGCGGGCTGGCGCTGCGGGTGCGGCGACTGCGGCCGCTGCCCGCGCACCGGCTGCGGCGGCTGGGAGGCCGGGTTCTGCGCCTGGACGTTGGGGGTGCGCTTGGCCGGATTGCCCTTGGGCGCCTGCATCGCGGTGGTGCGGTCGGCCGGGGGCTGACCCGGCTGGCCGGGACCGGACTGGGCGGCGTTCTGCGGCACGGGCTGGCGCTGGTTGCCCGGCGCAGGCGGACGTCCGCCCTGCGGGACACCGGCGGGGGAGACCGGCGGCTGACCACCGGGGACCTGCTGCGGCGCGACCTGCTGCTGGTTGCCGGGGCCCTGCGGCTGGCCGGGCTGGACCGGTGCGGCCTGCCGCGGCTGACCGCCCTGCTGGGCCTGCTGCGGCGCCGGGGCCGCGGGCTGCACCTGAGTCGGCTGGGACTGGGCCTGCGGCGGCTGGGCGGCCTGCGGCTGGGCAGGCTGGGACTGGGCAGGCTGGGATTGGGTCTGCTGGGGCTGGGCGTTCTTCGGCTGGGCCGGGGCGGCGTCCTTGGCCTCGGCAACGGGTTCGGCGGGCTTGGCCTCGGCCTTCGGCTCCGGCTTGGGCTCGGGTTCCGGCAGCACCGGCTGGTCCAGGATCAGGTTTTCGTCATCGCCCTCGGCCAGCAGCGGGGTGGCGTCCACGAACAGGCCGTGGATGGCCTCCATCTCCGAGTGCATGGCCTTCAGCTCGGACTGCATGGTGCTGAGCTGCCCGGTCACCCGGCCGCGCAGCGCACGCAGCAGCTCGACCCGCTTGGTCGCGTACTCGACCCGCTTCGTCGACTCCCTGGTCGCCTCGGTCAGGCGCTTGTCCGCCGCCTCGGTCGACTCCTTGGTCAGCTTCTCGGCCTTCTCGGTGGCCTCGCGGACCATGGTGGTCGACTGCTCCAGGGCGTCCGAGCGGCGCTTCTCCGCTTCCGCGGTGGCCTCGCGGACCATTGTGGTGGACTGCTCCAGGGCCTCGGCGCGGCGCTTCTCCGCTTCCTCGGTGGCGTCCTTGACCAGCTTCTCCGCCTCGGCCTTGGCCTCCGCGCGCCGCTTGGCGGCTTCCTCGGTGGCCTCGCGGACCATGGTCGTGGACTGCTCCAGGGCGTCCGCCCGACGCTTGTCCGCCTCCGCGGTCGCCTCGGTGACCCGCTTGTTCGCCTCCGCGGTGGCCTCGCCGACCAGGCGCTCGGCCTCGGCCTTGGCGTCGGCGCGCCGCTTGGCGGCTTCCTCGGTGGCCTCGCGGACCATGGTGGTGGACTGTTCGAGCGCGTCGGCGCGGCGCTTCTCCGCCTCGGCGGTGGCCTCGCGGACCATCGTGGTGGACTGCTCCAGCGCGTCCGCCCGGCGCTTCTCCGCTTCCGCGGTGGCTTCGCCGACCATGGTGGTCGACTCGGCGATGGCGTCGTTGCGGCGCTTGGTGGCTTCCTCGGTCGCCTCGAACAACCGGCGGTTGGCCTCCGCGGTCGCCTCGGTGAGCCGCTTGGTGGCCTCCTCGGTGGCCTCCCGCACCCGGCGCTCGGCCTCGGCCTTGCTCTTGGCCTCCTGCTCGGCCAGCCCGCGCATGGACTCGGTGCGGCGGGAGGACATCGCGATCTCGAAGTCCTCCTCCACCTTGGTGCGCACCGCGAGCGAGTCGGCGTCCAGCTTGGCCGCCTTGGCGGTGGCCTCGCCGACGATCCGCTCCGCCTCGGTGCGCGCGTCGGCCAGCACCTTCTGGTGCTCGGCCTCCATCTGCACCCGGCGGGCGTCGAGTTCGGCGATGAGCTGCTCGTACCGGCGGCGCAGCCCGGCCGCGGCCTTCTCGGCGTCGGCCTGGGTCTTGGCCGCCTCCTCCTCGGCGCGGGCGCGGGTCTCGTGCGCCTCGTCCTGGGCGAGCTTGAGCATCCGCTGCAGACGCTCGCTCAGGCCCTCCAGGGTGGTCGGCGGCTTGGACAGGCGGTCGACCGATCCCTTGAGGTCCTCGACCTCCATCCGCTTGGACTCCAGCTGCCTGGCCAGGTCCCCGGCCTGGGACACCGCGGCGTCCCGATCGGCCGCCAGGATGCGAAGATCGGCGTCCAGCCGCTCCAGGTGCTCTTCCACCTGGCTGCGGTCGTAACCGCGCCGCACCGTGTCGAAGCCGGAACCGAGTGGCACAAGCTCACCGCTGCCAAGACCCATGGCCTCACGCTACCCGCACCGCGCGCCGGGCTGTGCTCGCGCCACCCGCTACCGGGTAGGCCATCCGTGGGAAAAAGCGAGAAAACCCTCACACACCACGGAATCGGTTGATCGCATCCTCATGCGCCGCACGGAATTCGGGATCGCGCACACCCAGGCCCGCCTCCGGTGCGAGACACAACACACCAACCTTTCCCTGATGTGCGTTCTGGTGGACGTCGTAGGCGGCCTGACCGGTGTTCTCCAGCGAGTACACATTGGACAGTGTCGGGTGGATCTTGCCCTTGGCGATCAAGCGGTTGGCCTCCCAGGCCTCCCGGTAGTTGGCGAAGTGCGAGCCGACGATCCGCTTGAGGTTCATCCACAGGTAGCGGTTGTCGTAGCTGTGCATGAACCCGCTGGTGGACGCGCAGGTGACGATGGTGCCGCCCTTGCGCGCGACGAACACGCTGGCGCCGAAGGTCTCCTTGCCGGGGTGCTCGAAGACGATGTCCGGGTCGTCCCCGCCGGTGAGTTCGCGGATCTTCGCGCCGAACCGCTTCCACTCCGACGGGTCCTGCTCGTGCTCGTCCTTCCAGAACTTGTAGCCCTCGGCCGAGCGGTCGATGATCAGCTCCGCGCCCATCTTGCGGCAGATCTCGGCCTTCTCCGGACTGGAGACCACGCACACGGGGGTCGCGCCGCCGTTGAGCGCGAACTGGGTGGCGTAGGAGCCGAGGCCGCCGGAGGCGCCCCAGATCAACACCGTGTCGCCCTGCTTCATGCCCGCGCCGTTGGTGGAGACCAGCTGCCGGTACGCGGTGGAGTTGACCAGCCCGGGGCTGGCCGCCTCCTCCCAGCTCAGGTGCCTGGGCTTGGGCATCAGCTGATTGGTCTTGACCAGGGCCAGTTCGGCCAGGCCGCCGAAGTTGGTCTCGAAGCCCCAGATCCGCTGTTCCGGGTCCATCATCGTGTCGTTGTGCCCGTCCGGGCTCTCCAGCTCCACGCTGAGACAGTGCGCGACCACCTCGTCGCCCGGCTTCCAGTTGTTCACCCCGGCCCCGGTGCGCAGCACCACGCCCGCCAGGTCGGAGCCGACCACGTGGTAGGGCAGGTCGTGCCGGGAGGCCAGCGGCGAGGTGCGGCCGTAGCGCCGGAGGAAGCCGAAGGTGGACACCGGCTCGAAGATCGAGGTCCACACGGTGTTGTAGTTGATCGCGCTGGCCATCACCGCGACCAGTGCCTCACCGGGGCCCAGTTCGGGCGTGGGCACGTCGTCCAGGTGCAGCGACCGCCGCGGGTCCTTCTGCTTCGTGGGCACGCCCTCGAACATGCCCGCTTCGTCGGCATGCACGGTTACTCCCCGGTAGGACTCCGGCACCGCGAGTTCGGCGAGTGCCTCGTTCTCGCCGGCCAGGATCGCGTCGAGGATCTTCTGCACGGTGGACCTCCGTGGGTGTCGTATGCCATCGGCGCAGTTCGGGGGAGGTTACTCACGAGTAAACGATCCAGAAGCCCAGTTGTGAGCCACTGCACGGCGAGGTTCGTCCGATCGTGACCCGGGGAACGCGCGGAATTCTTGACCGGGCGGCCAATCAAGGAGGAGTCTGGACGTCAGGAAGACCCTTTTCGACCGTCAACGGAGGTGGTCGTGATGGAGAAGGCCTGGAGCCGCTGGCAGGACTGGGCCGCGGTGGTGATGGGCGTGGTCGTGCTGCTCAGCCCGATGGTGCTGGACAGCACCGAACGCTCGATGTGGACCATGGTGTTGCTGGGCGCGCTGCTGGGTGTCTCCGCCCTGTGGTCGCTGGCCCAGCCGGGCTCGGTGGCCAGTGAGTACGTGCACATGGGCCTGGGCGCGCTGCTGTTCCTGGCGCCCTGGGTGATGGGCTACAGCACCGAGCTGATGGCCGCGGCCTGGATGTCCTGGGTCGTCGGCGTGCTGGCCATCCTGGCAGGCGCCTCGGCCCTGCCCGCGGCCAACGCCGCGCACGGGCTGGCCGGATCGCACTGACCACCGACTGAACGCGGGCCGGTCGTCCTTGGAGGCGGCCGGCCTCCTGCTGTGCCAAGGAGAATCCGCCCTGTCCGCCAAAGATCGCATCCTGGCCGCGGCCGGGACCCTCTTCGCCGAGTCCGGCTTCGACGCCACCCCCACCTCCCGGATCGCCGAGGCGGCCGGGGTGCCCAAGGCGTTGGTGCACTACTACTTCCGCCGAAAACCGGACCTGCTGGCCGCGCTGGTCGACCGGCTGCCGGAACACCCGGTGGACCTGGAAACCGTTGTGGTGCCTGGCGATGTCGCGGCCAGCCTGCGTGCGCTGGTGGCCGAGCTGGACGCGCACCACGACGATTCGACCCTGCTCAGCCATCTGCTGTGGCGGGAAGCCGACACCCACCCCGCGGTGCGCGACGCGCTGCACGCCCGGTTCGAGCGCACCGTGGGCCACGCCCAGGAGGTGATCGCCGCGGCCCGGCCGGACGCGCCCGCGAGCACGGTGACCGCGGCGGCCACCCTGCTCGCGCTGGCCGTGGGCTACCGGCACTCGGTGGCCCGGCACCACCCGGACTGGCCGGCCGCCCAGGCCGACCGCCTGGCTGCCGAGGTGGAGCTGATCGCGCGGGCGATCGGAACCCTTGATCCACCTGTCAAGTAGGGCTTAATAACGCCGAAACTTCCTGGTTTGCCCCGGGGTCTCCAGATATCAAGGACACGTGTCCTTCCGTCATCCGATCAGGTGACAACGAGACATGAACTGGGGCTGAGTTCAGCATGACACGCACGGCACGATTCTTCTTGCGAGGAAAGAGAAAGGGGGCGTTGCTGCTGGCAGGTGTGCTGGCAACCGGTGTGATCGCACCGACCGCCCTCGCCGAACCAGCGGGTCGCAGCACCACCACCGTCCAGGTCGCCGGGCTCACCGCGCCGGTGCGCATGGTCCTGGACAAGTGGGGCGTGCCGCACATCTACGCCACCAACACCGCCGATGTGTACCTGGGGCAGGGCTTCAACGCCGCCAGGGACCGCCTTTTCCAGCTCGACCTGTGGCATCGCCGCGGGCTGGGCACGCTCTCGGAGGTGCTCGGCGCGGGGTACGCCGAGCTGGACAAGGGCGCCCGCTCGGTGCTCTACCGCGGTGACCTGGCCAAGGAGTGGGCGGCCTACCCGCCGCAGGCCAAGGAGGTCGCCACCAAGTTCGTCGCCGGGATCAACGGCTACCTGGAGTGGCTGGCCAGGAACCCGAACGCGTTGCCCGAGGAATTCCGGACCCTCGGTTACCGCCCGGCGAAGTGGCAGCCCGAGGACGTGGTGCGCATCCGGCACCACGCCCTGGTCACCAACGGCTACTACGAGGCCCTCCGCGCGCTGACCAGTTGCCTGGCCGGTAGCCCGGAGGCCGACGCGATCCGGCAGAACCTGGAACCCAAACACGCCGTCTCGGTCCCCCAGGGCCTGGACGTCTGCGCGGTGGCCCAGGTGGCCGAGCCGCTGCTCAACGCCTACGGGGCCGCCGTGCTCCCGGTGACCTTCGACGCGGGCGCGGGCAAGATCAGCGTGACCAAGGCGCCGCCGGCGCAGGGCAGCAACAACTGGGCCATCTCCGCGGCGAAGTCGGCCACCGGGCGACCGGTGCTGGCCGATGACCCGCACCGGCTGATGAGCCTGCCGTCCTCGCGATACCTGGCGCACCTGTCCGCGCCGGGGCTGGACATCGTGGGCGCCGGCGAGCCGATGATCCCTGGCCTGTCCCTGGGACACAACGGCACCTCGGCGTTCGGGCTGACCATGTTCCCGGCCGACCAGGAGGATCTCTACGTCTACCAGCTCGATCCGGCCGACCACAGCCGGTACAAGTACGGCGACGGGTACGAGTCCTTCCGCACGGTGACCGAGAAACTGCCGGTCAAGGGGGAGCAGAGCCGGGATCTCGCGCTCTCCTTCAGCCGGCACGGACCGGTGCTCTACGTCGACGCCCAGCGGCACCTGGCCTACGGGCTGCGCACGGTGTGGATGGAGCCGGGCACCTCGCCCTACTTCGCCTCGCTGGGTTACCAGACGGCACAGACGGCACAGCAGTTCGGGGAGGCGCTGAAGAAGTGGGGCGCGCCCGGCGCGAACCACGTCTACGCCAACACACAGGGCCAGATCGGCTGGCTGCCCGGCGCGCTGGTGCCCAAGCGGCCCAACCACGACGGTCTGCTGCCGGTGCCCGGCGACGGGCGCTACGAGTGGAACGGCTTCTACTCCGGCGACGACCTGCCGCGCACGATCAACCCGGCCAGTGGCTGGGTGGCCACGGCCAACGAGATGAACGTCCCGGCCTCGCACCAGAAGCTGGGACTGGGCTACGACGCCTGGTCGGACCCGTACCGGGCGCAGCGGATCGCGGAGGTGCTCAACGGGAAGCCGAAGCTGGCCTTCGAGGACTCGCTGAAGCTGCAGAACGATTTCCTGTCCATCCCGGCCCGCAAGATCACCGCGGTGCTGGGCTCGCTCACCAGCGCTGATCCCAAGATCAAGGCATCGCTGGAGCTGCTCAAGGGCTGGAACCACGTGACCGGGCCGGAATCGGGTCCGGCCGCGCTGTACGAGACCTGGTTCACCAAGCACCTCGGCCCGCAGTTCACCCGGACCGTGCTGCCGGGGGTGGACTTCTTCACCAAGCCGGACACCCAGGTCCTGATCGACGCGCTGGAGCACCCGGAGAACCACTTCGGCGCGGACGCCAAGGCCAAGCGGGACAAGCTGTTGCTGGACTCGCTGGTCAGTGCCAGGACCGAGGTCGAGCAGAAGCTCGGCGCGGACCAGGCTGCCTGGCAGTGGGGCAAGTTGCAGCACACCCGGTTCGAGAACCCGATCTCGCCACTGGTCGACGAGGCCGCCCGCAAGCGGCTCAACGTCGGCCCGTTCCCGCGCGGCGGGGCCTCGGACACGGTGAACAACTCCGAGTACGAGTCGGCCGACTTCCGGCACATCGGCGGCGCCTCGCTGCGGGTGGTCATCGACGTCGGCAACTGGGACGGCTCGAAGGCGGTCAACGCGCCGGGCCAGTCCGGCAACCCGGCTGACCCGCACTACAAGGACCTGGCCGAGAGCTGGCGCAAGGGCGAGTACTTCCCGCTGCTCTACAGCAAGGCCGCGGTGGAGCGCAACGCCGAGCGGTACCTGATCCTGGTGCCCAAGTCCTCCTGAGTGCTGGTGGCGTTCCCGGTGCGAGCCGGGAACGCCACACCCAGGTCAGTGGCCGTTCTTGGCCGGTTCCACCAGTTCGACCAGCACGCCGCCGGCGTCCTTGGGGTGGATGAAGTTGATCCGGCTGTCCGAGGTGCCGCGCTTGGGCTCGGCGAAGAGCAGCCGCAGGCCCTTGGCCTTGATCGCCGCGCAGGCCGCCTCGATATCGGTCACCCGGTAGGCCAGCTGCTGCAGACCGGGGCCGCTGCGGCCGATGAACTTGGCGATGGTCGAGTCCGGCCGGGACGGCGCGAGCAGCTGGATCTGGGTCGCGCCGGTGACGTCGCCGGGGGCGCGCAGCATGGCCTCCCGCACGCCCTGCTCCTCGTTGGTCTCCTCGTGCGCCACCTCCAGCCCGAAGGTCTCGCGGTGGAAGGCGATCGCCTCGTCCAGGTCGGGCACGGCGATGCCCACGTGGTCGATCGCGGTGACGAATTTCCCGAGTTCCTGCTGCATAGGGGCAGACTAGTAACTGACCGGCCGGGTTACCCGTGCTTTCTGTGGGCGTCCTCACAAGGCAGGCTGTCGCGTACCGGCGGTATGGTCCAAGCCAGTCCCAACAGACCAATTCCCACCCGCAGTGTCGCTGGAGGCAGCCGTGTCTGGTTCGGTCATCGTCGCCGGAGCCCGTACCCCCATGGGGCGGCTGCTCGGCTCGCTCAAGGACTTCTCCGGCGCCCAGCTGGGCGGGGTGGCCATCAAGGCCGCGCTGGAGCGGGCCGGGGTCGCGCCGGAGGCCGTGCAGTACGTGATCATGGGTCAGGTGCTGACCGCAGGCGCCGGGCAGATGCCCGCCCGGCAGGCCGCGGTGGCCGCGGGCATCCCGATGAGCGTGCCCTCGCTGACCATCAACAAGGTGTGCCTGTCCGGCCTGGACGCGATCGCACTGGCCGACCAGCTCATCCGCGCCGGTGAGTTCGACATCGTGGTGGCCGGTGGCCAGGAGTCGATGACCCAGGCCCCGCACCTGCTGCCGAAGTCCCGTTCCGGGTTCAAGTACGGCGATGTGACCCTGCAGGATCACATGGCGCACGACGGCCTGTTCTGCGCCTTCGACCAGGTCGCGATGGGCGCCTCCACCGAGAAGTACAACCAGCGCTACGGGCTGACCCGCGCCGAGCAGGACGCCTTCGCCGCCCGCTCGCACCAGCGCGCCGCCGCGGCCACGGCCAACGGGATCTTCGAGCAGGAGATCGCGCCGGTGGCCATCCCGCAGCGCAAGGGCGAGCCGGTGCTGTTCGGCACGGATGAGGGCGTGCGCGCGGACACCACCGTGGACACCCTGGGCAAGCTGCGCCCGGCCTTCGCCTCCGACGGCACCATCACCGCGGGCTCGGCCTCGCAGATCTCCGACGGCGCGGCCGCGGTCGTGGTGATGAGCAAGGCCAAGGCGGAGGAGCTGGGCCTGACCTGGCTGGCCGAGATCGGCGCGCACGGCGTGGTGGCCGGTCCGGACGCCAGCCTGCACGAGCAGCCCTCGAACGCGATCAAGGCCGCCTGCGCCAAGGACGGCATCGACCCGGCCGAGCTGGACCTGATCGAGATCAACGAGGCTTTCGCCGCGGTCGGCGTGGTCGCCGCCCGCCAGCTCGGCCTGGACGAGGCGGCCGCGGACGCCAAGGTCAACGTCAACGGCGGCGCGATCGCCCTGGGCCACCCGATCGGCATGTCCGGCGCGCGGGTGGTGCTGCACCTGGCACTGGAGCTGCAGCGGCGCGGCGGCGGCGTCGGCGCGGCCGCGCTGTGCGGCGGTGGCGGCCAGGGTGACGCGCTGGTGATCCGGGTACCGTCTGCCTGATATGGGCAGAGCGATCGACGTCGCCGACCTGGTCGAGCGAGCACGGGAGGGTCAGCCGCGCGCGGTCGCGCGGCTGATCTCCCTGGTCGAGGACGCCAGCCCGCACCTGCGCGCGGTCGCCGCGGCACTGGCCCCGCACACCGGCCGCGCGCAGGTCATCGGTCTCACCGGATCGCCAGGCGTCGGCAAGTCCACTTCGACCTCCGCGCTGGTCACCGCGTTCCGGCAGGCGGGCAAACGGGTCGGCGTGCTCGCGATCGACCCGTCCTCCCCGTTCTCCGGCGGCGCCCTGCTCGGCGACCGGATCCGGATGCAGGAGCACGCCACCGACCCCGGCGTGTTCATCCGCTCCATGGCCACCCGCGGCCACCTGGGCGGCCTGTCCTGGGCCACCCCGCAGGCGCTGCGGGTGCTGGACGCGGCCGGCTGCGACGTGGTGCTGATCGAAACCGTCGGCGTCGGCCAGTCCGAGGTCGAGGTGGTCGCGCTGGCCGACACCACAGTCGTGCTGCTCGCCCCCGGCATGGGCGACGGCATCCAGGCGGCCAAGGCAGGCATCCTGGAGGTCGCCGACGTGTTCGTGGTGAACAAGGCCGACCGGGACGGCGCCGACGCCACCGTGCGCGACCTGAAGTACATGATCTCCCTGGGCCGCAAGGAGATCCGCGGCGCGATGTGGCGCCAGCCGATCATCAAGACGGTGGCCAGCCGGGCCGAGGGCGTGCCCGAGGTGGTCACCGCGCTGCTGGACCACCGGGTCTGGATGACCGAGCACGGCGAGCTGGACCAGCGCAGGCAGCGGCGGGCCGAGGCGGAGATCGAGGCCATCGCACTGGCCGAGCTGCGCAGTCGGCTGGGCGATCTCCGCGGCGGCACCGCACTGACCGACCTGGGCAAACGGGTGGCCGAGGGCGAGCTGGACCCCTATGCCGCCGCGGACGAGCTACTGGCCGGACTGCGCGGCTGACCTGGGCCAGGCGATGCCGGGTCGATGTCAACCCGGCTACCCTGGGGCCATGACAGCGATGACCGCGCATCAGGAAGGAGGCCGAGTGAGCGAGCAACCAATCAGCGTCTCCGCGGACGACCTGCACACCTACCAGCAGGCCGCCCAGCATGCCGCGCAACAGGCGGCCCGGTGGGAGGATGCCGTCCGCCGAGCCGAACACGGCGAAACCGTGGCCGTCATCGCGCACGGCGAACACGTTGCCGACGTCGTGCCCTCCGGCGAACTGGATCGTCTCCGCGAGACCATCGCCGTGCTCGCCGACCGGGAGACCATGCAGGACCTGCGCGACAGCGAGCCCGAAGTGATCGGAATCGACGCCATCCGTGCCCTGGTCGCTGAACGACAGGCCCGAGAGAACCAGTGACCGATCAGCACCTGCGCTACGAGGTCGACCTCAACCGATCGACCAAGCGTGCTCTTGCCGAACAGCTGCCGATGGACGTCGTGATGGGAGTCATGGACTTCCTCGTCGGACCTCTGGCCGACAATCCACAGCGTGTTGGCAAGCCGCTCAACCCACCCCTGGGTGACAAATACTCCGCCCGTGTCATGCGGGAATACCGACGGCTCTACACCATCGACGAACAACAGCG
The DNA here is from genome assembly GCF_052078295.1 of Crossiella sp. CA198. NCBI lineage: Bacteria > Bacillati > Actinomycetota > Actinomycetes > Pseudonocardiales > Pseudonocardiaceae > Crossiella > Crossiella sp. CA198. The sequence goes on along the minus strand of NZ_JBQJIM010000008.1, from coordinate 238,607 downwards.
TCGAGTTAACGTGGAGAGCATCCGGCATCGCAGGGACGCCTACCGGTCGCCGTGACCGGCTGCGGCAGTGCGGCCGCGGCTGATCACCGTCACCGCCACCAGCACCGCCAGCAACCCGGCCGTCACGTGGATCGGCGCGCCCGAGTACGTCGAGCCCAGCACCAGCACCGCCGTCACCGGGAACCCGATCGAGAGCGCACCGCCGCTGCGCGGCCCGATGTGCAGCAGCCACACGCTGAGCAGGAACACCGCCACCGGCACCGTGGTCGCGAAGCCGGCCGCGGCCGTGGACAGGTGCGCGCGATGCAGGTCGTAGTCCACCGACACGGACAGGCCAGCGCCGACCGCCGCAGCCGAGGCGAAGATCAGGTAGTGGCCGTAGCCCCAGGTCAGGGCCTTGCTCAGCCGGTCGAGGCCGGCGGGGGCCTGCTGGTCGAAGTACAGCCACCACAGCGAGAACAGGATCACCAGCCCGGCCACGGCCAGTGAGATCAGGATCGGGATGTGCTGCTGGGCGGACAGGCCTGCCCGGATCGCGGTGGTCGCGGCCAGCACCGACTCACCCAGCACGATCAGCGTGAACAGGCCGTAGCGCTCGGCGATGTGGTGCGGGTGCCAGCGGGTCGGGCCGCGTCGCTCGGCCCAGACCGGCACCAGCATCTCCAGCACCGCGAGCAGCAGGAAGCCGGGCAGGAACAGCGACTCGGGCAGGAACAGCCTGCCCACCCAGCCCAGCTGCACCAGCGCGATGCCCAGCGCGAACCGGTGCGCGCAGGCCCGGCGCGGCGGATCGGCCCTGGCCGCGCGCAGCCACTGGAGGACCATGGCCACCCGCATCACCAGGTAACCGATGGTGATCACGGTGAAGTTCTGCTCGAAGGCCAGCGGCACCCCCGCGGCCATCACCAGACCACCGGCGATCTGGACCAACACGGTGAGCCGGTACGGGACGTCATCGGTGTCGTAGCTGGAGGCGAACCAGGTGAAGTTGATCCAGGCCCACCAGATCGCGAAGAACACCAGCACGTAGCCGAGCACGCCGGAGCCGAGGTGGTTCTCGCTCAGGCCGTGGTGCAGTCCGGCTGCCGCGGCGGCCACCGCGACCACGAAACACAGGTCGAACAACAGTTCCAGCGGGGTGGCCGCGCGGTGCGCTTCGGTGGCGTCGCGGGCGGCCATCGGCCGGTACCAGGGTCGCATGCGCTGATTCTGCGGCAGTTTCCCGCGATTGTCCTCTGTGGACACCAGGACGGAGGACCGACGAAAGTCGGGTGCGAAAGCCACCAGCGTCACCCCCGAGCACCCCGCGCGCGGGCCTATGCTGGAGGGGTGAGCGGGCAACAGCGGGTATCCCAGATGGACAACGTGACGGTGCGAATCCCCAAGGCCCCTCCCCGGAACCCTTATCCCGCAACGAATTTCGGCGGTCGCCCACCCGTGCACACGCACTCCGGCAACCCGCTCGGCCCGCGCGTGCCCACCGCGTCCACCGGTGTGCTGCTCGACCTCAGCTCCAAGGCGCGGCGCAAGGTCTTCGTCGGCGCCGTGGTCGCGGGCGTGCTCGGCCTGGCCGTGATGCTGCTGGCGATCTTCGGCGTGATCGGCGAGGGCGGCGTGCTCCGGGTGACCACCGGCGCGCTCGGCGCGGGCTTCCTCGGCCTGTCCCTGATCGCGGTCATGTGCTGGCGGGTGATCTCCCGCGACCGGCGGCTGCGCATCTCCCCGCACGGCCTGCGCTGGGACGAGGACCACGGTTCGCCGTTCACCCTGCGCTGGGCCGAACTCGGCGCGGTCGAACTGACCCGCGGCGAGCGCGGCAAGATCAGCCTGGACCTCTACCCCGGCGACTCCAACTTCCGCCAGCGCCACCCGGAGATGGAACACCTCTACGGCCGCCACGGCATCGCCAACGGCTACCGCCTCCCGCTCGGCGACTCCGTGCAGCTGCTGCCGCCGGTCGAACTGGCCCTGCGCCGCTACTGCCTCAACCTCTACCGCGGCGTGCGCTAGTCCGGGTGACCGTGCGCGACAGCCCGATTACGCAGGTGCGAGCGTTGTCCTGACCTGTGGATAACGGCGCGGACCAGGGGCTCGGCCGAGGTATCTTGAGGGTTCGAAGACCACTTGAATCCGAGCAGGAGTCAACAACGATGAGCGCTGTGTGGTGGGTGCTGCTCGCCCTTCCGGTGGGTGTCGCACTGGCCGTGCTGGTGCTGCGACTCTGGCCGGGTGAGCGCACCGGACCGGGACAGGTCTCGGTGGAGGACCTGCGGGAGCGCGAGGACGTCGACTCCCTCCCGTACTACCCGACCGGCACCTTCCCGATCCCCAAGCTGGACGCGGAAGCCCTGAAACAACACCTGGACGAACGCGAACCCAAGCGAGGTTGAGAAGAACGCGAGCCCGAGCAGGGGTTAAGCCCCACCCGGGCTCGCGCACCTTGACCAGCCGCCCACTTGTTGCGAAAAGGCGTGGCGCGCAGCGACACGGCGGGCCTTTAACCAGCGGCGGGGTGCCGATTTTTCGCGTTGCCTTGTCGTGCGTCCGACGCATCCGAAGCTTGCTTCGCGTGCGGCGAGGCCACGACGAGGCGACTTAGGGCGAAAAATCCAGCGTGCGGAGCACGCCAATCAACACAGCTCAACAGCTCGTGCGGTAGAAGTACTCCTTCTTGCTGTCCATGTCGTCCTTGGTGATCGCGACCAGGTTGGTCTCGATCTCCTTGGTGGTGGACTTGCCCTCCAGCGCGTTGACCGCCTGCTGCACGCCCTGGCGGCCGATGCCCGCCGGGTCCTGCGCGATCAGGGCCTGGACGTCGCCGTTGCGCAGGCCGTCGACCTGCTTCGGGCTGGCGTCGAAGCCGACCAGCTTGACCTCGCCGCGCTTGTTCGCGTTACGCAGGCCCGCCGCGGCGCCCTCGCCGGAGTTGAGGTTGGTGGCGAACACGCCTGCCAGGTCCGGGGTGGCGGCGACCTGGGCGGAGACGATGTTGGCGGCCTGCGAGGGCTCGTTGTCGCTGTACTTCTGGCCGACGTACTTGATGTTCGGGTACTTCTTGATCTCCTCCTCGAAGCCCGCGGCGCGGGCGTCCGTGGTGGAGGTGCCGGCCTTGGTGTTGATCACCAGGACCGAGCCCTTCTCGCCGATCAGCTTGGCCAGGGTCTGCGCGGCCAGCTGACCGCCCTGCTTGTTGTTGGAGGAGATCGCCGAGGCCGCGATGGAGCGGTCCTTCAGCTTGGTGTCCACCTCGACGACCTTGATCCCGGCGCTGGTCAGCTGCTTCATCGGCGTGCCCAGCGCGGTGTCGTCGGTCGGCGCGATCAGCACGCCGGAGGGCTTGGCGGCCAGCACGCTGTTCACGATCGGCACCTGCAGCGCGGCCTCGAACTTCTCCGGGGCCTGCACGCTCAGCTCGTAGCCGAGCTTGCCCGCCTCCTCCTTGGCGCCGCACTCCATCGAGATGTAGAAGGGCTCGCCCTTCACTCCGGGCAGCAGCGCCAGCTTCTTGTTGTTGGCAGGCGCAGCGCCGCCGGGGGTCTCCCCGATCTTGCCGCCGCCGCAGGCCGCGAGCGCGAGCACGGTAGCCAGCGCGGCCCCCATCGTCAGCGCGGTCCGTGATGCGTTCATTTTTCCCACCTTCACACTTCGTTGTGCTCCGAGAGTCTCTCTACCTGCTGTTTCGCGCCCGGCGACGGAGCTGGTCGAACCAGACCGCCGCGACGAGCACCGCGCCGATCGCCACCGGCTGCCAGAACTGCGGGACGTCGATGATCAGGAAGCCCTTCTTGAGCACGGTCGGGATGAACACCCCGATCACCGTGCCGATCACCGAACCGACCCCGCCGAACAGGGAGGTGCCGCCCAGCACCACCGCGGCGATCGCGTTGAGGTTCTCCGTGGTGTGCCCGCTGATCGTGGTCGTGCCGTAGTAGGCCAGCGACATGAAGCCAGCCAGCCCGGCCAGCGCGCCCACGTAGGTGTAGATCAGCACCAGGTGCCGGTCCACCTTGATCCCGGAGCGGCGGGCCGCCTCCGGGTTGGAGCCGATGGCCAGGGTGTACCGGCCGAACCGGGTGGTGGCCAGCAACCAGGCGCCGACCGCGGTGACCAGCACCGCGACGATCACCAGGTTCGGCACGATGCCGGTGGCGCCGAAGCCCAGCCAGTCCCGCAGCAGGGTCGGCACGGTGCGCACGTCCACGCCGTCGGTGAGCAGCTGGGCCGCGCCCAGTGCCGCGCCGAAGGAGCCCAGCGTGACGATCAGCGCCGGGATCTTGGCCTTGGCGATGAGCAACCCGTTGAGCAGGCCCCAGGCCGCGCCGCCGACGATGGTGATCAGGAAGCCGGCCAGGATGACCTCGACGCCCGCGTTGGTGGCATCACCACCGGGGCTCATCGCCTCCATCACCTGCGCGCCGACCACGCCCGCGAAGACCAGCACCGAACCGACGGACAGGTCGATGCCGGCGGTGATGATCACGTAGGTCATGCCGACCGCGAGCACCAGCAGCACCGAGGCCTCGATGAACAGCTGCTGGAAGTTGAACAGGGTGAAGAAGCTGTCCGGCCGCAGCGCGCTGAAGACCACCAGCAGCACGAGCAGGACCAGGCCGATCCACAGCGTGTTCGCACTGGCCAGCCGCTTGACCAGCGGCCGGGTGCCCTCGTTGATGAACTGGCCGCTGTCCGCGGGGGTCTTGGCGGTGTCGTTGGTCATGCCGCGTCCTCCTGGGTCAGCGCGCCGGTCATGGCGCCGACCAGTTCCTCCAGCGTGGTCTGGGCCGCGTCGAACCGGGCCACCCGGCGACCCAGCCGCAGCACCTCGATACGGTCCGAGACCTTGAGCACCTCGGGCATGTTGTGGCTGATCAGCACCACCGCGATGCCGTTGTCCCTGACCCGGCGGATCACGTCGAGCACCCGTTCCCGCTGCACCACGCCGAGCGCGGCGGTCGGCTCGTCCATGAACACCAGCTTGCTGGCCCAGGCCACCGAACGGGCCACCGCGACGCTCTGCCGCTGCCCGCCCGAGAGCGAGCCGATCGGCACGTCCAGGCTCTGCAGGGACACCCCGAGCTGGCTGAAGTGGGTGGCCGCCTGGCGGCGCATCTCCTTCTTGTCCAGCATGCCGAGCCTGCCGAGCAGCCCGCTACGGCGCAGCTCCCGGCCGAGGAACAGGTTGGCCGCCGGATCCAGGTCCGGGGCGACCGCGAGGTCCTGGTACACGGTCTCGATGCCCAGCTCGCGCGCGGTGGTCGGCCGGTCCAGGCTGACCACCTTGCCATCGAGCAGGATCTGCCCTGAGTCCGGCTGCTCCGCCCCGGAAAGGCATTTGACCAGCGTGGACTTCCCGGCGCCGTTGTCGCCGATGAGCGAGACGACCTCGCCGGCCCGCAGCTCGAAGGAGGTGCCGCGCAGGGCCTCCACCGAGCCGTAGTGCTTGACCAGGTCGCGCGCTTCCAGCAGCGCGGTCATGACGTAGAACCTCCCACGATCGGCGGACGGCAGCGCACCAGCACCAGATCGCCGTCCACTCGGCACGATCCGGCGGCGTGCGGCAGGACCACGGTGTTGCCGCGGACCAGCTCCAGCGAGCCACCGGCTTGCGTCGACAGGCCGCCGGAGCCCTCCAGCGCGACCAGCACGGCGAAACCGGGGTCGAACTCCACCGGCGACTCGGTGTGCACGCGGTCCGCGCGGAAGAACTCCAGCGACTGCTCGCCCAGCAGGTCCACCGAGGGACCACGCTGGTCAGCGGTGTGCCGGACCAGCCCGTCCAGGCGCGCAGCGCCCCAGCCGGACCGGTCGACACAGCCGAGAGCGGCCTCGAAACCGAGGCCGAGGTGCACCGAGGAGTCACCCTCCTCGGCGAATCCGGTCCACTCCAGCAGGACCGAGAAGTCAGTGGGTTGTTGCAGCTCCACGATGAACACCCCGGCGCCGATCGCGTGCGGCAGCCCGGCGGGCACGAACACGGTGTCCCCGGCCTTGACCGGCACCTCGTTCAGCGCGTGCAGCATGATCGAGGTGTCCTGGCTGGCCACCCAGGCCGCCACCGTCGCCTCGTCCACACCCTCCCGGAAACCCACGTACACCACGGGATTCGCGCCGGTGGTGCCCACCACCACCCACGCCTCGGTCTTGCCGAAGCGGCAGTCCAGGTGGCTGGCCGCGAAGGAGTCGGAGGGGTGGCAGTGCACCGGCAGCCGCTGTCCCGCGTCCAGCAGCTTGACCAGCAGCGCCGGGTTCGCGCCGAACTCGGCCACGTGCCCGGCGCCCAGCCAGGCCTCCGGAGCGGCCTCGATCGCCGAGCGCAGCAGCTCGCCACCGGGCAGGGCGGCCAGCCCCGCGGTGTGCTGACCGAACAGCGTGGTGGTGGAGGCGACCCAGTCCTCCGGCCCCCACTCCGCGGCGTTCACGGCCCCGCGCAACTCGGCGATGGCCGCGCCGCCACGGTAGAACCGTTCGGGCTGGTTTGCCTCCAGCAGGACGGGCTTCACTATTCGCGCCCAACCTCTCCTGATCCACGTGCGACTAACCGCGCCGGGAGAACCACCCGGCGTGGAGGTGAGTTGTCACCGTCGAGCCGGGCGAACAGCAGTTCGGCCGCGGCCCGCCCGAGCAGCGCGACATCGTGCGCCACCACCGTCACCGGCGGGGAGAGCAGATCGGCCAGCTCGAAGTCGTCGAAGCCCACCAGGGCGGGGCGGTCCGGGCGCTGGGCGAAGGCACGCAGCAGCAGCACGGTGATCCGGTTGTTGCCGGAGACGATCGCGGTGGCCGGGTTGCGGCCGTCCAGCAACCGGCGCAGCACGCCTGCCACGCTGTGCTCGTCGTGCGGGCCCATCGCGACCAGGTCCTCCGGGTACTGCATACCGGCCCGCGCGCAGCCCTCCCGGAACCCGCGCAGCCGTTCGGCCGCGGTGAAGATGTCCGGGGCGTCGCCGAGGAAGGCGATCCGGCGGTGGCCCTGCTCGGCCAGGTGCCGCACCGCCTCGGCCGCGCCGCCGATGTTGTCCACCAGCACCGTGTCCGCCACGACATCGCCTGCCGGCCGGTCCAGGAACACCACCGGCATGCCTGCCCGCATCTCCGGCACCAGGTAGCCGTGCTGCATCCCGGCGGGCACCACTAGCAGGCCGTCCACCCGGCGGGCGCAGAACTCCAGCGCCAGCTCGCGTTCCCGGCCGGGGTCCTCATCCGAGGAGCCGGTCAGCACCTGGCGGCCGTGTGACCGCGCGACCTCCTCCACCGCCCGGGTGAGCTGGGAGTAGAAGGGGTTGGCGACGTCTTCCAGGATCAGCCCGAGGGTGCCGGTGGACGAGCCGCGGCGCAGGTTGCGCGCGGACAGGTTGCGCCGGAAACCGAGCTGGTCGATCGCGGCGAGCACGCGCTCGGCGGTCGCCGGATGCACTCCCGGCTCGTCGTTGACGACCCGGGACACCGTTTTGATGCTCACGCCCGCGAGCCGCGCCACATCGCTCATGGTGGCGCGTCGCACGCGGCGGGCTCCTTCGGACAACGTTGTCATTTGACGCCGGATTGGACACGCTCGCGCCCGGGGTTGTCAACGGTTCCAGCCCGACTCGTTACGCCGATCGGGATCTCAATCGGTTCCGTTGGCTGCGTGGACGCCGATAACCACCCATCGGCGCTTGACGTTGATCTCGCTCGCTCAGCAGGGTGTCGATCAGGGTCGAGCCATCCGACAAGGTTGTCAGGTGGGCCTGGCGACGTGGCCGTGCCATCAGGAGGCGATCACGAGATGACCGCACGAAGTCGGCGCCTGCGCACAGCCTGCGCGGCCCTGCTCGGCGTGGCCGTGATGGTGGCGGGGGCTGGCCTACCGGCCGGCGCCGCGCCCGCGACACGCGCGGTGGAGGACCTCGCGCAGTGGGTGAACCCGTTCGTCGGCACCAAACCGGGCGGGCCGGACCACGGCACCGGGGGCGGGGCGGGCAACAACTTCCCCGGCGCGGTCGCGCCCTTCGGCATGATGCAGTGGAGCCCGGACACCGTCACCCACCAGCATGGCGGCTACTACTACGACGACAACCGGATCAAGGGCTTCAGCCTGACCCACCTCTCCGGCGCGGGCTGCTCCACCTACCAGGACATCCCGATCATGCCCTTCGTCGGCGAGGTCACCACCTCCCCGGCCACCGACCCCGGCCGCTACGTCTCGACCTTCTCCCACACCAACGAGAAGGCCAGCCCCGGCGCGTACTCGGTCGGCCTGGACTCCGGCGCCAAGGTCGAACTGACCGCCACCCAGCGCACCGGCCTTGGCAAGGTCACCTTCCCCGAGGGCCGCCCGTCCACCATCCTGGTCAACTCCTCGGGTTCGATCGCCGGGGCCGACGACGCCGAGACGATCATCGGCAAGGATTCGGTGAGCGGCTGGGCCAGCAGCGGCCGGTTCTGCGGTCAGCAGCAGAACAAGTACCGGGTCTACTACCACGTCCAGTTCGACCGCCCGTTCGCCTCGGTCGGGACCTGGAAGAACGGCTCGGTCAACACCGGCCAGACCCGGGAACGCGGCGGCTCGGCGCCCAAGGTCGACCTGGCCGCGGTGAACGCGCCCAAGGCCACCGCGGACCAGGGCAAGCGATCCGCGCCGCGGGCCATGGGCACCCAGGACACCGTGGTCTCCGGACCAGGCAGCGGCGGCTTCGTCAGCTTCGACCCCTACGACGGCGACACCGTGCACATGCGGGTCGGCCTGTCCTTCGTCTCCCTCGACGGGGCCAAGAACAACCTCCTCGCGGAGAACATCGGCAAGTCCTTCGAGAACATCGCCGCCGAGACCAGGGCCGCCTGGAACGAGCGGCTCAACACCATCCGGGTCAGCGGCGGCACCGACGCGCAGCGCACCACCTTCTACACCGCGCTGTTCCACTCCCTGGTGCAGCCCAACGTCTTCTCCGACGCCGACGGCAGATACATCGGCTTCGACGGACGAGTGCATTCGGCCGAGGCCGGACATGCCATCTACACCAACCTCTCCGGCTGGGACGTCTACCGCTCGGAGATCCAGCTGCTGTCGGTGATCGCGCCCGCGGAAGCCTCCGACATCTCCCGGTCCATGATCGCCTTCGCCGAACAGGGCGGGTCCTGGGACCGCTGGACGGTGGCCAACAGCTACACCGGGGTGATGGTCGGCGATCCGTACCACATCATGGTCGCCAGCTCCTATGCCTTTGGCGCCAAGGACTTCGACGCGCGCAAGGCACTGCTGCTGATGCTGCGCGGGGCCACCCAGAAAACCCAGGGCTACGAGGAACGCCCCGGCCTGGAGGACTACCAGAAGCTCGGCTACATCCCGCTGGGCGCGCCCAACACCTGGGGCCCGCCCGCGACCACGCTGGAATACGCCAGCGCCGACTTCGCCATCGCCGACCTGGCCCGGCGACTCGGTGACGGCGCCACCTGGAGCGCCTTCAGCAAGCGATCCCAGCACTGGCAGAACATCTTCAACCCCGGCACCGGCTACATCCAGGCCCGCAACCGGGACGGCTCCTTCCTGGAACCCTTCAACCCCGGCGAGTCCAACAACTGGGTGGAGGGCAACGCGGCCCAGTACACCTGGATGGTGCCGCACAACGCGCAGGGCCTGATCACCGCGATGGGCGGCAACGAGGCCACGGTGAAACGCCTGGACCACTTCTTCACCAAGCTCAACGCCGGACCCAACGAGCCGTATGCCTTCCTGGGCAACGAGCCGATCATGCACGCGCCCTGGCTGTACAACTTCGCCGGCGCCCCGCACCGCACCCAGGAGGTCACCCGGCGCGCGGTGAACGACCTGTTCGGCTCAGGGGCCAACGGGTTGATGGGCAACGACGACCTCGGCCAGATGTCCTCCTGGTACGTCTGGGCGGCCATGGGCATGTACCCGGTCATCCCCGGCCGGGCCGAACTGGTGCTCAACAGCCCGCTGTTCCCGGAGATCACCGTGACCCGGCCGGGCGGTTCCACCTGGACCATCAAGGCACCTGGTGCCGCGGCGAAGAACCAGTACGTCAGCGGGGTCAAGGTGAACGGCCGGGCGATCAACAACACCTGGCTGCCCGAATCCTTCGCCGAACGCGGCGGCACGGTGGAATTCGCCTTGCAGGACACGCCGAACCTGAGCTGGGGCAGCAAACCGGAGAACGCGCCACCGTCCTTCCGGGAGGGTGAGACCGGTGCTCGCGGCTCGGTCGAACCCGGCCGCCTGGTGCTGCCCGCCGGTGGATCCGGCGCGGCGGTGATCGGCGCGCAGGACTTCTCCGGCAAGGGCACCAAGGTCCGCTGGGCCACCCAGGCGCCAGCCGGACTGACCGTCACCCCGGCCAGCGGCGAACTGACCGTGCCCCCCGGCGGCAAGGCGGGGGCCACCGTCACGGTCGCCGTCGCCGCGGGCACACCCGAAGGGGCGCAACGGATTCCGGTCACCTTCACCGGAGCGGGCGGGATGAACATGTCACCCGGCGCGTTGCAGGTGCTCATCGCCGAACCGAACAGTCTGCGCGCGGCCTACAACAACGCGGGCGTGTCCCCGGACGACGATCCGGCCGCGGCCAACTACGACGGCGGCGGCTGGAGCTACTCCCGCAACGCCCTCGCCGGAGCGGGCGTCCGTCCAGGTGGAACGGTCACAGTGGACGGTCTGGCACACCGGTGGCCGGATATTCCCAAGGGAGAGCCGGACAACGCCACCATGGCCGGGCAGACGGTGAAGATCGCCGCACCGGCCGGCGCGACCAGGTTGTCGGTGCTGGGCAGTGCCACCAACGGAAAGTCCGTGGGCACGCTCTCGCTCAACTACGCCGACGGGACGACTGAGCGGGCTGAGATCGCCTTCAACGACTGGGCGGTGAACGCCTCCGCGATCGAGTTCGGCAACCGCGTCGCGGCCACCATGTCCTACCGCAACAAGAACGACGGCCCGCAACAGCTGACCGTGCACCTGTTCGCCACCGCGCCGATCCCACTGGCAGCCGGGAAACAACTGGTGAGCGTCACCCTGCCGAACTCCGCGCAGGGCGGTCTGCTGCACGTTTTCACTGTCACCGCCGGGTAATTCGCAAGGTGAACTAAGGATGAAGCGCAGGCATCAGGGGGCTGGAACTGAGTCCGCCCAGCCCCCTGATGTCAACCTACGAAGAGCCCTAACAAGACCTGAATCTGTTGACTAGTTTCTTCCCTATACCTGCTGCGGAGGCGCGGCCAGGGGCATAGACGCCCGTAGCAGCCACAAGCTGCGGGCCGGGCCGGTCAACTATGGCGGCGGGATCGGCCCGGCCCGCAGGTCTAAACCAGCGCGCCACGCCTTTTCTGGTCGCCCTGTTGTGTTCTCTAGCCACACAGGACCAGCAGTGGCGTCACCACGGTGCAGGTCCTCGAAGCCGTGTTGTTGGCCGGGTTGGGGTCTGCCGGGGTGGAGGAGTGCAGGGTGGCCGTGACCTTCTTGCCGATTCCGATGGTGAGCAGGCTCAGCGGCACCCGGAAGGTGATCTGATCCGAGGCGCCCGCGGCCAGGTTGCCGCCGCCGCAGGTGACCACGGTGCCTGCCACCGTGCACTCCGGGGACGGGGCGATCGCGGTGGTGCCCGCGGGCAGCTGGGCCTTGATCACGACGCCGGTCGCGGTGCCGGGGCCGAGGTTGCTGGCCTTGACGGTGTACTCGATGGCCGGGATGAGGACGCCCAGGATCGGGTTCGTCGACAGCTCGACCTTGATGTCCGGGCCTGCGGCGGGGGCGGCCTGGGCGGCGGGGGCGAACACCGCGGCCAGCGCCATCGCGCAGCCGACAGCCTTGGTGGGCAAGGAAAAACGCATGACATCCCTTGGGTTCGATGGTGGGTGACCGCGCCGGACCGCGGCGAGCGTTGATAACGCTCGGTGGTTGGACGTGTTCACTCTGCTTGCAGGTGCGGCCGGTCACAAGCGTCCATCCGGTGGTCGTACGGTGCTGCGCGCGGACCTGTCCGGCTAGCCCGCCAACAGCTCGGCAACCCACCTGACCTCGGCGGATGCCTCGCATTCGCGCAGCACCTCGATGGCCTCCCGCCAGCATTCGGCCGCAGCGCCCGCCTCGCCCAGCCCGGTGTGCGCCAGGCCGCGCACGGCCAGCGCGGTGCCCAGGAACAACAGCTGTCCGGTCTGCCTGCTCAACTCGACCGCCGCGGTGGCCAGCCCGGCCGCGGCGGTGACCTCGCCGAGGCCGAGCTTGATGTGCGCCAACTCGGTGAGCACCGGGGTCTCCATGAACCGCAGGCCGCCCGCACGCACCTCGGTCAGCGCGTCCTCGGCCTGGGACAGGGCCTCGGTGTGCCTGCCTTCCTCGCGGGCGATGCCGGCCAGGTTGGTCACCGCGTGCACCCGGCCCGCCCGGAAACCCATCTCCTCGGCGATCCGGATGGCCAGCTGGAAGTAGCCGGTGGCCACCGCGAGGGTGCCGCGCCTGCGATGCAGCGCGGCCAGGATGTTCAGCCCGTTGGCCTCGATCCGCCGGTCGCCCAGTTCCCTGGCCAGTGCCACCGCGGCCGCGGCCACCTGCTCGCACTCGGCCAGCTCGTCCCGGTCCCGGTGCGTCGCGGCCAGGCAGCTGAGCACCGCGGCCTCGCCCACCCGGTTCCCGCCGTCCTGGTATCCGGCCAGCGCCAGCTCCAGCTCGGTCAGCGCCGTCCTGGTGCGGCCGACGGAGAACAGCGCGACGCCCAGGTACAGCCTGCCGTCGGCGTTGCCCAGTTCCACCGCCTGCTGGTGGAACTGGATCGCCTCGGCGAAGCGGCCCAGCTGCTGGTGCACCGCGCCCAGGTTGTTCAGCGCACTCGACTCGCCCGTCCGGTTCCCGGCTTCCCGGTACAGGGCAAGGGATTTCGCGTGATGCTCGGCCGCGGTCTGCGGCTGCCCGAGCCGCCCGTGCGCCAGGCCCAGCCCGTCCAGCGCGACCGCCTGACCCAGCGGATCACCCAGTGAGCGGTACAGCTCCACCGCCCGCCGCTGGTGCACCGCGGCTTCCCGCAGACCGCCCAGCCTGGTCTGGAACTGCCCGAGCAGCGCGTGCATCCTGGCCTGCGCGGGCCGGTCGTGCACCGCCATCGCCGCGGCCAGCCCGGCCTCCGCGGTGGCCACCGCCTCCGCGCCGCAGCCCCGCGCGCCGAAGTAGCCGTGCAGCGCGTCCGCGATCCGCCAGGCGTAGTCGGGCAGTCCACGTTCGGCCGCGGTGCTCGCCGCGGCCACCAGGGACGGCCGTTCACCGTCCACAATGGAGGGTTCGGCGGAGGCGGCGGTGCGGGTGAGGAACTCATAGGCCCGGCGCAGCGCGGCGTGCAGTTCGGCCGGGGACTCGGTGTCCTCGGCGCGGGCGCAGGCGTACTCGCGCAACAGGTCGTGGCACTGGAACCGGCCGGAACCCGGTTCCTGCACCAGGTTCGCCGCGGTCAGCCGGTCCAGCAGGGTGCTCGTCTCCGGCTCGGTCAGGTCCGCGACCGCGGCGGCCAGCGGCAGCCCGAAGTCCGGGCCGGGCAGCAGGCCGAGCAGCCGGAACAGCCGCTGCGCCAACGGGTCCAGCATGGCGTAGGACAGGTCGAAGGCGGCGTGCACGGCCGCCTCGCTGTCCCCGTCCACCGACAGCGCGTCCAGCCGGTTGCCCGCGCGCAGATCGGTGACGTACCGGGTCAGGTCGCGGTGCGGCCTGCCGGCGAAGTTGGCCCCGGCGATGCGCAGCGCCAGCGGCAGCCGGGCGCACAGCGCGGCCAGCTCCAGCGCGGCGCCGGGTTCCTTGTGCACCAGGTCCGCGCCGAGCACGTCGCCGAGCAGCGCGACCGCGTCCGCCGCCGGCAGCACGTCCACGGTCAGCGTGGGCGCTTCCAGCGCACGCAAGCTGTCCCGGCTGGTGATCAGGGCCGCGCTGCCAGGGGTGTCCGGCAGCAGCGGCCGCACCTCGGCCGCGCCGGCGGTGTTGTCCAGCACCACCAGCACCCGCTTGCCGGACAACGCCTTGCGGTACAGCGCGATCTGCTCGGCCAGCGCCGCGGGCACGTGGTCCGGCCGCACACCCAGCGCGCGCAGCAGCCGGGCCAGCGCCTCGGTCGGCGGCATCGGCGGACTGGTCGCGTAGCCGCGCAGGTTCACATACAGCTGCCCGTCCGGGAACCGGCCACGCGCGCCGTGCGCCCACTGCACCGCCACCGTGGTCTTGCCCACCCCCGGCGGCCCGGCCAGCGCCGCCACCACCGGCCGTGGGCCTGGTACGAGCAGGGTGTCCAGCCGGGTCAACAGCTCCGCCCGGCCGACAAAACCGTTGGCGCCCGGCGGTAACTGGCACACCCCGGCCGGTCGCGGGGTGTCGATGACCTGTTCCGGCTGGGCCGGGGCGCCGCTGAGGATGGAGTGGTGCAGCGCGCGCAGTTCGGCGTCCAGACCGGCCCGGAACAGCACGTGCGCGGCCCGGTAGGTCTCCAGGGCCTCGGCCTGCCGCCCGGCCCGGTAGAGCGCGAGCATGAGCTGGTACCAGAATCGCGGCCGGGTCGGGTGATCCTTGGTCAGCGAGGTCAGCTCGCCGACGAGTTCGTGGTGCGCGCCCAGCCGCAGATCCAGTTCCAGCCGTTGTTCCAGCGCGTCCAGCAGCTCGCGTTCCAGCAGCGGCGCCAGGTCCTGGCGCACCCAGTCGAAACGCAGGTCGGCCAGTGGCGCGCCCCGCCACAGGGTCAGCGCGTCGTGCAGCAGCGCGGCGGCCTGCTCGTCGGTCTGCCCGGCCCGCCCGGCCTCGGCGACCAGGGCCCGGAAGCGGTGCAGGTCCACCGCCTGCGGGTCGACCACGAGCTGGTAGCCGGTCGGCCGGGTGAGCAGTTCGACCCCGGGTTCGCCTGCCAGCAGCTTGCGCAGCGCGGCGATCAGCCCGTGCACCGCGTTGCGGGCCGAGGCCGGTGGCGCGTTGTCCCACAGCGCCCGGACCAGCCGGTCCACCGGCACCACCCGGCCGGCCTCGACCAGCAGCATGCCGAGCAGGGCACGACGACGAGGCGGACCGGGCGGCAACGCCGTCCCGTCCCGCCATGCCTCCACCGAGCCGAGCACGCCGAACCGCACCGGATCAATGTTTCATCCCGCCCCGGCACACGCCACGTTCGGCTAGCTTCTGCACGGTGGCCGCCGAGATCGTCATCGAGGACCTTGCCCTGGGCCGCGCGCTCCTCGGCGTGTCCCTGACCCTCGCCCGCGGCGAGCGCTTCGCCGTCTACGGCAGCTCAGGACGAGTGCTGGCCGAGCTGCTCACCGGTGTCCGCGAGCCTGATCACGGGGTGCTCCGGATCGAGGGCGGCGCGGCCCTGGTGGCCACCGAACCGGCCCTGTTCGATCGACTGACCTGCCGGGAACAGCTCACCGCCTTCGCCGCCCTGCACCGCCGCCCAGCACCGGACCTACTGGCCGCGGTGGGCCTGACCGAGTGCGCGAATATTCGCGAGGACCGGCTGAATCCGGCTCAGCGCCGCCGCCTCGGCCTGGCCTGCGCCCTGGTGACCGAGCCGGGACTGCTGGTCCTGGACGCCGACCCGGCCGGGCTGTGGCCGCTGCTGGATTCGCTGCCGCAGACCGTGCTGTTCACCACCGAGGACCCGGCCGCGGCCGCCCGCGCGGACCGGGTCGCGCTGCTCGGGCACGGCCGCCTGCTCGCGGTGGACCGGCCGGAGACCCTGGTCGAGGCCCTGGACGCGGAACGTCGCCTGCTCGCCCCGGAAGCCGTCGGCGCGACCCTGGCCGACGTGCTGCGCCACCTGGGCGGCCGGGAGGCGGCGCCGTGAGCGCTTCGCCCGCCGTGCTCGGCCCGCTGGTGCTGGCCGCCGCCCGCGATCTGCTGCGCAACCGGGTGCTGCTGTTCTTCACCTTCTTCGGCCCGCTGGCCTACCTGACCGCGTTCGCCGTGCTGTTCAGCACGGCCGGACCCGGTCCGCTGCGGGCCAGCGCGCCCGGCCTGCTCGGCTGGACCATCGCCAGCTCCGGCTCGCTCGGGGTGGCCGTGGCCCTGGCCAGCTGGCGTCGTTCCGGCCTGCTCGGGCAGATCCGGCGCAGTCCGGCAGGCTGGCGGCCGGTGCTGCTGGCCCGGCTGCTCGCGTTGTGCGGGCACACCGCCTGGCAGGCCGCGGTGCACCTGGCGGTGGCGATCGCACTGGGCCTGCGGCCGGTGCGCTGGTGGCCACTGCCGCTGTACCTGCTTGTCGGCACGCTGGCCTTCGCCGCACTGGGCCTGCTGGTGGGCGCGCTGACCGCCTCGGCCGATCGGGCGGCCGCGGTCACCATGCTGATCCTGATCCCGATGGGCGTGGCCAGCGGCGCCTTCATCACCGAGGCCCCGCCCTGGGTGCACGCCCTGGCCGCGCTGCTGCCGATGCGCCAGCAGCGCAACGGCCTGCTCGCCGCGCTGTCCGAGGCGGACCCGGCGGGCCTGTGGTGGCCGTTGCCGGGACTGCTCGGTGTCGCCGCCGTGCTCGGCGCCGCCGGACTGTGGCTGTGCGCGCGCCGGGAGCGGGTGCTCAGCCCTTGACCGCGCCGCCGGAGAGCCCCTCCACGATGTAGCGCTGGGCGAAGGCGAACAGGATCATCGAGGGCACCAGCGAGACCACGGTGGCCGCCGACATCGAACCCCAGTCGATGTCGTACTGGGTGATGAAGGAGTTCATCGCCACCGGGATGGTCTTGGCCTCCTCGTCGTCGATGAACATGATCGCCAGGAACAGCTCGTTCCAGCACTGGATGAAGGCGAAGACGAAGGTGGCCGCGATGCCCGGCAGCATCACCGGCACCACCACCCGGAACAGCGCCTGCAACCGCCCGCAGCCGTCGATCATGGCCGCTTCCTCGATGGCCACCGGGATCCGCTCGAAGAACCCGCGCAACATGATGGTGCAGAACGGGATCAGCATCGCCACGTACACCAGCACCAGACCCGGCAACCGGTTGAGCAGGTCCAGGGAGTTCAGCAGCAGGTAGAGCGGGCCGAGCGCGATGAACAGCGGGATCATCTGGGTCACCAGGAAGGCCAGCATCACCTGGCCGCGGCCGCGGAAGGAGAACCGGGCCAGCACGTACCCGGCGAGCAGCCCGATCAGCAGCACCACCGCCGCGGCTGCCAGCGACACCAGCAGGCTGTTGCCGATGTAGGTGCCGAAGCTGGCGAAGCCGAACAGCCGCTCGTAGTTGGCCAGCGTCGGCGAGCCCGGCAGGTACTCCAGCGGCAGCCGGAAGATGTCGCCCTGCGGTTTCAGCGAGGTGACCACGATCCAGTACAGCGGGAACACGGTCACGACCAGCCACAGGCCGAGCACGGCGAAACGGGCGAAGGCGGCTGCGCGCATCAGAAGTCCCTGCTCTTTTCCAGCCTGGTCGCGGCCAGGTAGAAGACCGTGAACGCGAACAGCAGCACCAGCACGATCAGCCCGACCGCGGACGCCTGGCCGTAATCCTGGGCGCCGATGATCTTGTTGATCATGTAGGTGGTGATGATGTGCGTCTTGCCCGCCGGGCCGCCGTCGGTCATCGCGTAGATGATGTCCGGGAAGTTCAGGATCCAGATCACCCGCAGCAGCACCACCAGCACCAGGGTGGGGCGGATGAACGGGATCACCACCCGCCACAGCGCCTGCGCGTAGCTGGCCCCGTCCAGCCGGGCCGCCTCGTGCAGCTCCTGCGGCACCGATTGCAGCGCGGCCAGGATCATGATCGAGAAGAACGTGACGCCGTACCAGACGTTGGCGATGATCTGCCCGGTCTGCGCCCACTCCGGACTGGCCAGGAAGGCGATCGGCGCGTCCACGATCCCCATGCGCAGCAGCAGATCGTTGACCACGCCGAACTCGGCGTTGAACATCCACCGCCAGATCAGCCCGATCAGGAACCCGGACATCGCCCACGGGAAGAACACCAGCGCCTGGTAGAGCCCGCGACCGCGGAAAGCCTTCTGCAGCAACAACGCCAGCCCGAAACCGAGCACGAACTGGCCGGTCAGCGAGAAGGCCACCCAGATGCCGGTGTTGGCCAATGCGGTCCAGAACCCTGGCTCGGCAAGGACTTTCTCGAAGTTGCCCCAGCCGATGAAGCCGGTGTCGCTGAGGTCGAACAGGGTGTAGTTCTGGAAGGAGATGACCCCGCCGCGGATCATCGGGTAGTAGGTGAACACCCCGACCAGCAGCAGCGCGGGCGCCAGGCAGGCGGTGATGAACAGCCCTCGGTTGCGGCGCAGCACGAACGCCGGGCGCGGCGCGGTGTCGGTGCTCATGCGCCACCGGCCTTCTTCTGCTCGGCCCAGAATTTGTCCCAGGACCCGAGTACCTCGGCCACCGTCTTCTCCCCGACCAGCAAGGACTGCACGTCGATATCGGCCTGCTTCTGCCAGCGCCCCCAGCCCGGGTACTGGATCGGCCGCTCCACCACGACCTGCGCCGGATCATTGGCCATGTCCAGGTAGGCCTTGAACGCGCCGGTGGAGAACTGCGGATCCTGGGCCGCCGCGGTGTGCACCGGGATCAGCGAGTGCTCCTTGGCCCAGCGCAGCCCCTGTTCGGCCGAGCTGAGGAAGGCCAGCAACTTCACCGCCGCGTCCCGGTTGCGGCTGAACGAGGTGACGCCCCAGCCCGCGTACCCGGTGGGCTGCAAGGCGAGTCCGGTGGGGCCCTTGGGAATCGGCAGCGTGGTCCAGGATCCCTTGGGCAACCCGGTGGCCCGCTCGGTCGTCTTGATCACCTCGGGGTCCTGGATGAGCAACGAGGTCACCCCGGAGGTGAAGCCCTGCACCATTTCCGGATAGCTCCAGGCCAGCGACCCCGGCGGCGACCCGGTCTTGAACAACCGCAGGAACGCCTCCATCGCGGTCACCGCCTCGGGCGCGGCGAAGATCGTGCTGCCGTCCTTGCGCCAGAACCCCTGCGCCGGATCCACCTGCGGCCCGGCATAGGCGGAGATGATCGAGACCGCGTAGTGGAAGGTGCCCGCGCCACCGCGGAAGGAGTACCCGAACCGGTTCTTGCCGGGTTCGGTCAGCTGCGCCGCCGCCTCGATCAGCTCCGGCCAGGTCGTGGGCGGCTTGATCCCGGCCTCGCTGAGCCGGTCGGTCCGGGCGAACAGGGTGTTCTGGAAGAACCCGTACGGCACCAGGTAGGGCTTGCCGCCGACCGAGGCCGCCTTCTGCCGCGCCAGCGGGGTCAGCTCCTGCCAGCCCGGCCAGTTCGCCACGTAGGGGGAGAGGTCGAGCAGGCTCTGGTTGTTGACGAACTGCTTGACCGTGTAATCCCGCACCTCCACCAGGTCCACGTCGTTCTTGGCGCTGAGCACCTGAGCGATCTTCTGGTCCGCGCTCTGCAACGGCGGCGAGATCAGCCGCACGTCGATCTCCGGGTTGGCCGCCTCGAACGCGGTGATCATGTCCCGCAGCAACGCGGTCCGCTCCGGACTGGTCAGACTCTGGATCACCCGCAAGGTGATCCCGCCGCCCGTGCCACACCCGGTGAGCACCGAGGTCAACAGGGTCAGGGCCACCAGCCCGAACACGGCGGATCGTGGTCTGCGCATGCCACCCCCGAGACGTGTCAACGTTGTCAACACTGGCTGAGTCCGGCGAACGTAGCCGAGCCCCCAAGCCGCTGTCCAGGGCCTTCAGTAGTTGCCTCGGGCAGGCCCAGCCGGGCGGAGACCCGTCGGAAACCCCTGCCTGGCTACCAAGTCCACATGAGACGTCAGCTCCTGGTCCTGCTCGCCGCCATCACCGCTGTGGTCGGCCTGCCCGCACCCGCCAGCGGTGCGAACGTGCGCTCGCCCGCGCCGTGGGTGGCCTCGCTGCAGCTGGACGGCAAGCACGTCTGTGGTGGCACCCTGGTCGCCGCGCAATGGGTGCTGACCGCCGCGCACTGCGTGGGCGAGCCCGGTGGTGTCGACCGGATCCGGCTCGGCAGCCTGGACCACACCCGCAGCGGCGTCCTGGTCAAGCCGGTCCAGGTGGTCAGACACCGTGGCCCGGACCTGGCCCTGGTCAAGCTGGATCGCCGGGTGCCATCGCGGCCCATGGAGCTGAGCACCGGCGCGCCGGGTGCGGGCACCCCGCTGAAGCTGCTCGGCTGGGGGCTCACCTGTATGGACTGCGCCGGGTCGGACCGGCTGCGGCAGATCGAGCTGCCGGTGGCCCCCGAGGCCGGCTGCGGCAAGGGCCAGGAGCGTCTGTGCCTGCCGTCCCGGCGTGGCCAGGGCGCCTGCGCCGCTGACTCCGGTGGCCCCGCGCTGGTCAGGAACGGGCGGGGCTGGCGGCTGGCCGGGGTGATCTCGGACAGTGGGCCGATCAAGGTGGCCCCGGCGGTGGACTGGATCAAGGCCACCGCTCGCTAACCCAGGGTCTCGAACGCGGCGGCGAGATCAGCCACCAGGGTCTCGCCGTCCTCCAGGCCCACCGACAGCCGCACCAGCCCGACCGGGATGCCCATGGTCGCCCGCACCGACTCCTCCACGGTCACCGCCGGCGCGTTCACCAGGCTCTCGTAACCGCCCCAGGACACGCCGATCCTGAAGTGCCGCAACGAGTCCACGAACTTCTCCACCAGCGAGACGTCCTCGGTGTCCAGCTCGAAGGCGAACAGTCCGGAGAACCCGCTGAGCTGTCGCCGCGCCAGTTCGTGGTCCGGATGTCCTGGCAGCCCGGGGTAGCGGACCGAACGCACCCGCGGATGCGCGTCCAGGAACTCGGCCACCCGCAGTGCCCGCTCGCCGTGCGCGGCCATCCGCACCCCGAGCGTGCGCAACCCCTTGACCACCTTGGCCGCGTCGTGCGGGGACATCGCCGCGCCGTAGAGCTGGTACTCCACCAGCGAGAGCGGCCGGACCAGCGCCGCCGACCCGCACACCACACCGCCGACCAGGTCGCTGTGCCCGCCGATGTACTTCGACAGCGAGTGCACCACCAGGTCCACGCCCAGCGTGATCGGCTTCTGGTACAGCGGGGTGGCCCAGGTGTTGTCCATGATCGTCACCGCGCCGTGCGCCCGCGCCAGCTCGACCACGGCGGCGATCTCCAGCACCCGGAAGGCCATGAAGGTCGGCGACTCGAAGTAGACCAGCCTGGTCTCCGGCCGGATCAGCTCCCGCGCCTGGTCCAGATCGGCCGCGTGCGTGTGCGTGACGCCGAACTTGGTCAGATAGCGCAGGAAGCTGGTGGTCGGCCCGTAGATCGCGCCGATGGCCAGCACGTGATCGCCCGCGGCCACCTGCGAGGAGATGGTCGCCGAGATCGCGCCCATGCCCGAGCCGAAGCACTTGGCCCGCTCGGCCCGCTCCAGCGCGGCCAGCTTGTCCTGCGCCAGCGCCACCGTCGGATTGGTGCCGCGCCAGTAGACGAAGTTCTCGTCCTCGGCCCGCAACGCCTTCCCCAGCGCGGCCGTGTTCGGGAAGGTGAACAGGGAGTTCTCGTAGACCGGTGGGTGCACCGCGCCGAGGAAGTGCTCGGCGTCCTCACCCAGGCGGGTGCAGATCCAGTCGTCGCTGTACACGTCGGACACGAGCGCGAAGGCTACCCGGGGGAGGGGTGCGCATGACGCTGGAGTTCCGCCTGCTCGGCGTGGTCGAGGCCACCAGTGCGGGCAGGCCGCTGGAGGTGGGGCACGCGCGGCAGCGCAGTGTGCTCGCGGTGTTGCTGACCGAGATCAATCGTCCGGTCCCGGCTGCCGTGCTGCTGGACCGGGTCTGGGGCGATCGCCTGCCGGACACCGCCAGGGACACCCTGGGCAGCTACCTGTCCCGGCTGCGCCGCACCCTCGCGCCGGCCGGGGTCACGCTGACCAGGGGCAACGGCGGCTACACCCTCACCGCGCCGGAAACCGCCGTCGACCTGCACCGCTTCCGCGCGCTGTGCGCCAAGGCCCGCGCCGCCGCGGCGCCGCTGCCCCTGCTGGAGGCCGCCCTGACGCTGTGGCGCGGCGAGCCCTTCGCCGACCTGGACGCCCCCGGCCTCGACCCGCTGCGCACCGCGCTGGCCCAGGAACGGCACACCGCCGAACTCGACCGGGACGACCTGCTGCTGGCCCAGGGCCGCCACGCTGAACTGCTGCCCGAGCTGACCACCGCCGTCGCGGCCACCCCGCTGGACGAGCGCCGGACCGGCCAGCTCATGCTCGCGCTGTGCCGCCTCGGCAGGCAGGCCGACGCGCTGGCCCACTACGCCGAGCTGCGGGCCCGGCTGGCCGGGGAACTCGGCATCGACCCCGGCCCTCGGCTGCGTGAGCTGCACCAGCGCGTCCTCACCGCCGATCCGGCACTCACCCCGCAGCCCCGCGCCATCCCGGCCCAGCTGCCCGCGCCGCCCCGGCTGTTCACCGGCCGGGACGCCGAACTGGCCGCGCTGACCGTGGGCGAGACCAGCGTGGTTAGCGGCATCGGCGGCATCGGCAAGACCTCGCTGGTGCTGTACTGGGCGCAGCGGCACCTGGCCGCCTTCCCGGACGGCCAGCTCTACGTGGACCTGCGCGGCTTCGACCCGGCCAGCCCGCCGATGCCGCCAGGGGTGGCGCTGCGCGGATTCCTGGACGCCCTCGGCGTGCTGCCCTCGGCCGTCCCGGTGGACGAGCACGCCCAGGCCGCGCGGTACCGGAGCCTGGTCACCGGCCGCCGCCTGCTGATCGTGCTGGACAACGCCCGCGACTCCGAACAGGTGCTGCCGCTGCTGCCCGGCGGCGCCACCTGCACAGTGGTGGTGACCAGCAGGCACCGCCTGGACGGCCTGCTCGCCACCCACCGCGCCCGCCCGGTGCCGGTGGCGGGCCTGGCCGAGTCCGATGCCCGCCACCTGCTCGCCCGCTACCTGGGCGCGGACCGGCTGGCCGCCGAACCCGCGGCGGTCACCGCGCTGCTGACCCGCTGTGCCCGGCTGCCGCTGGCCCTGGGCATCGTGGCCGCCCGCGCCGCCACCCACCCCGGCTTCCCGCTGGCCGCGCTGGCCGAGGAACTCCGCGAGGACACCACCCGGCTGGACGCCCTGGACTCCGGCGAACTGACCGCCAGCCTGCGCGCGGTCTTCACCACCACCTACCACGCGCTCAGCCCGGAAGCGGTCGCACTGGCCGGTCTGCTCGCGCACGCCCCCGGCCCCGACCTGGGCCTGACCGCACTGCCCGCGCTGACCGACGAACCGCTGCCCGCCACCCGCCCCCGGCTGCGCGAACTGACCGCGTTGCACCTGGTCCAGGAGCACACCCCCGGCCGCTACCGGATGCACGATCTGGTCCGGCTCTACGCCGCCGAACACGCCAAACCCGACGACACCGCGCAACGCAGGCTGATCGCGCACCAGCTCCAGTCCATCGCCGAGGAGGCGGACCGGCTCGCGGTGGAATGGCCGAACCTGCTGGCCGCCGCCGAACTCGCCGCCCGCCGCGACTGGCGGCCCGAACTCACCGCACTGGCCGCCACCCTGCCGCACTACCTGGACCGGACCGGCCGCTACGACGACGCCATCGCCCTGCACACCCTGTTGCTGGGCACCGGAAACCGCGAACTCATCGGCCCGGCCCTGGTCGGCCTCGGCCTCACCCACTGGCGCCGCGGCGAGTTCGACACCATGATCGAGCGCTTCAACCGGGCACTGGCGCACGGCAGGGACCTCGGCGACGACCTGATCATCGGCCGGTCGCTCAACGGCCTCGGCCTGGCCCACCTGCGTCGCGGCGACCACGCGGAGGCGCTGTCCTGGCACCGCGCCGCGCTGACCATCGGCCGCACCGCGGGTTTCCTCGACGTCGAGGGCTACGCGCTGGTCGGGATCGGGTTCGCCGAGCAGTGGTTCGGCAACTACGAGTCGGCGCTGAGCCACCACCGGATGGCGGTCACGGTGGCGGGGGAGTCCGGCGATGTGGACCTGGAATGCCACGCCCGCAACGGGATCGGCATCGCCTGCGTGGCCCTG
The DNA here is from genome assembly GCF_052078295.1 of Crossiella sp. CA198. Lineage (NCBI taxonomy): Bacteria > Bacillati > Actinomycetota > Actinomycetes > Pseudonocardiales > Pseudonocardiaceae > Crossiella > Crossiella sp. CA198. The sequence goes on along the minus strand of NZ_JBQJIM010000008.1, from coordinate 214,684 downwards.
GGCCGTCCCGGCGAGGCGGTGCCGCAGCACGAGCAGGTGCTGGCGGTGGCCCGGCAGCGGGAGAACCGGTACCTGCAAGGGCACGCGCTGGTCTGTCTCGGCCTGGCCCGGCACTGCACCGGTGATCTCGACGCCGCCCTGCCGCCGGTGCACCAGGGGCTGGCGCTGGCGGTGGAGATCGGCGAACACTATCAGCAGACCCGGGCCCACCAGGTCCTCGCCGCCCTGCACCAGGACCGGGGCGAGCCCGACCAGGCAGCCCATCACGAACGGCTCATGCTGGAGTTGCGCACCGCGCTTGGCCTGCCCGAGTTCAGGGCGCTGTTCCCACCCCGAGGATGACGATCCGGGCCCTGCCGCTGGGCAGAGCCCGGATCCCGTCGGCGAACGCCCCCATATCTCCGCTCGCCGCACGTCACCACGGTGCCCGCGCGCCCCTGCGGAAACCCTGCGCGTTCCTGGAATCCCCAGCTCACCGCCACTTGCCCCGCCCGGCGTCCGGGTGACCGCGATCACCAATCACACTGGAGAGCGGACATTTCACCCGAGGGAGGGAGCGGCGTGTTCGCTACGCCCACAGCGCGTTTCCGTGCGGTAGCCATCGCCGAGGCGTTTTCCTGGGCCGGCCTGCTGGTCGGCATGTTCTTCAAGTACGTCATGGTCGGCAACGACCTGGGGGTCAAGATCTTCGGCCCGGTGCACGGAGTGATCTTCGTGCTCTACCTGTTCGTGGTGCTCATGGTGCGTGAGCCGCTCAACTGGGACGGGCGCACCACGACCTGGGCGCTGATCGCGAGCGTGCCGCCGTTCGGCACCATCGTGTTCGAGCGCTGGGTGAACAAGCGGACTCAGGCGGCCGCGGTCACTCCGTGAAGTCGCCGGTGGCGTGCCGGACCTTGGCCAGCAGGGCGGTGAGCTGGACCGTCTCCGGTCCACTCAGCCCCTGCAGGCCGAATCCGGCCTCCACCACCGCCTCGGTGGCCACCTTCATCCGGTCCCGCCCGGCGTCGGTGATGGCCACCAGCGTGGTGCGGCGATCGGTCGGGTGCGGCTCGCGCTGCACCAGGCCGTCGCTCTCCAGCCGGTCCACGATGTTGGTGACACTGGTCGGGTGCAGTTGCAGCCGCTCGCCCATCACCCGCATCGGCAGGCTGCCGCGCCGGGAAAAGGTAAGCAGCACAAGGGCTTCGTACCTGGCGAAGGTCAGCCGGTGCGGTTTGAGCGCACCGTCCACTGCGGACTGCACGATCTGCTGCACGCGCATCACGCTGGTGACCGCGGCCATCGTCTCCGAAGGCCCGATGCGCTGGGTCCAGGATTCGGCGGCCCGCGCGATCGGGTCGAAGGGGAGTGGATGGCCGGTCACAACCTCCGAAACTAGCAGTGCGTACTGAGCAGTAGCAGCCTGAGATGGATCTTTTTTCACAGCGTGGAACCAGGGAGGCCCCAGCGATGCTCGTCGCGTTCAGTGTCAGTCCGGCCGGCGGTGAGACCGGCGGCGTCAGCGAGGCGGTCGCCGCCGCGGTCAAGGTGGTCCGGGAATCGGGACTGCCCAACGAAACCAGCGCCATGTTCACCACCATCGAAGGTGACTGGGACGAGGTGATGGCGGTGGTGAAGCAGGCCGTGGACGCGGTGGCCGCCTTCGGTCCCCGGGTGTCGCTGGTGCTCAAGGCCGACATCCGCCCCGGCTTCACCGGCCAGCTCACCGCGAAGGTCGAACGCCTTGAGGCCCACCTCTCCGAGGGCTGAGCTGCCTGGCCAGTGATGGTAGGTCGTCCTACTATTGGACTACCCACTACGGGCTGGAGGCGACATGGACGTCGAGGCCGGACGGGACCGCTGGGTGCACCGCTACGCCGACGCGCAGCGAAAAGGCCAGGTCAGGGACGTCGACTTCAGCACCATCTCCGGTGTGGAGGTGGATCCGGTCTACGGGCCCCGCCCGGGAGCACAGCCCGCCGACTTCGAGCGGATCGGCTGGCCCGGCGAGTACCCGTTCACCCGCGGCCTGTACCCGACCGGTTACCGCGGCCGGGCGTGGACCATCCGCCAGTTCGCCGGCTTCGGCAACGCCCGGCAGACCAACGAGCGCTACCGGATGATCCTGGGCCGCGGTGGCGGCGGGCTCTCGGTCGCCTTCGACATGCCCACCCTGATGGGCCGGGACTCCGACGACCCGCGTGCCCTCGGCGAGGTCGGCCACTGCGGCGTGGCGATTGATTCCGCCGCCGACCTGGACATCCTCTTCGACGGCATCCCGCTGGAACAGGTCACCACCTCGATGACCATCTCCGGCCCCGCGGTGCCGATGTTCTGCATGTACCTGGTCGCCGCCGAGCGCCAGGGCGCCGACATCAGGCGGCTCAACGGGACCCTGCAGACCGACATCTTCAAGGAGTACATCGCGCAGAAGGAGTGGCTCTTCGAGCCCGAGCCGCACCTGCGCCTGATCGGCGATCTGATGGCCTACTGCCAGGACAACATCCCGGCCTACAAGCCGCTGTCGGTCTCCGGCTACCACATCCGCGAGGCTGGTTCGACCGCAGCGCAGGAGCTGGCCTTCACCCTCGCCGACGGCTTCGGCTACGTCGAACTGGGTCTGTCCCGCGGCCTGGACATCGAGAAGTTCGCCCCCGGCCTCAGCTTTTTCTTCGACGCGCACATCGACTTCTTCGAGGAAATCGCCAAATTCCGCGCCGCCCGCCGGATCTGGGCCCGCTGGCTGCGCGAGGTCTACGGCGCCAAGACGGACAAGGCGCAGTGGCTGCGCTTCCACACCCAGACCGCCGGGGTGTCGCTGACCGCGCAACAACCGGACAACAACATCGTCCGCACCGCCGTCGAAGCCCTAGCCGCTGTCCTGGGCGGCACGAACTCCTTGCACACCAACGCCCTGGACGAGGTCCTCGCCCTACCGAGCGAACGAGCCGCCCAGATCGCACTGAGCACCCAGCATGTCCTCATGGCCGAAACCGGCGTGGTCAACGTGGCGGATCCTCTCGGCGGCTCCTGGTACGTCGAAGCCCTCACCGACAAGTTGGAGGCCGAAGCCGAACACATCTTCACCCGCATCAAGGACCTGGCCGCCCTGGCTGTCCCCACCGGCCACCACCCCATCGGTGAAATGACCTCCGGCATCCTGCGCGGCATCGAGGACGGCTACTTCACCGGCGAAATAGCCGACGCCGCCTTCGAATACCAACGAGCCCTGGAAAAAGGCGACAAGAAAATGGTCGGCGTCAACATCCACACCGACGTCACCGCCGATTCCCTGGAAATCCTCCGCGTCAGCCACGAGGTAGAACTCGACCAACGCCGCACCCTCGCCGAACGCCGAGCCCAGCGTGACCAGCCCACCGTCAACCAGACCCTCGCCAACCTCCGCACCGCGGCCCAAGGCGATGGTGAGCTGATCGAACCCATGCTCGCCGCGGCCCGCGCCGAGGCCACCCTCGGCGAGATCTGCGAGGTACTCCGCACGGAATGGGGCACCTACACCGAGCCCGCCCGCTTCTGATCAGTCCACTTATCACACAAACCCCACGCCCCCGCCAAACCCCCACCCGCACCCATCACCGCTCCCCGCCCTAGCCCGCTCCCCACCCGGCCCCGCGCCCACCCCGGTTCCCGTCCGCCCGGCCCCGCGCCCGCCCCGGTTCCCGTCCGCCCGGCCCCGCGCCCGCCCCGGTTCCCGTCCGCCTGGTCCCCGCGCCCGCCCCGGCTCGCGTCCGCCTGGTCCCCGCGCCCACCCCCCGCTCGCGCCCGCCATGCCTCCCACGCCCCTTCCCCACCCACGCCCCTTCCCCCCACCCCGCCCGCACCGCTCTCCTCCCTCCCGCCCTCCCTCCCGCCCGGCAAACCCCTTCTTTCCGCTTTCTCCGCCCACCCGAGCGGTGCTCCGGCGGCCCGGCCGGGGACGCCCGTCCCGCCAATGCGGCGGGCGGCGCGGCGCGACATACCCGGGTCATGTCAGGATGGAAACCGTGACAAGGCCCGATCCTCGTAAGACCGCCGCACTGTCCGCCGCGCTCGCGGGAGCGGTGGACCTGTCCGCGCTCAAGGCCAGGGCCGACGCGGCGGCCCGCCAGCCGTCCCGTCCAGCCGCGGCCGAGCCCGGCGCGCCCACGTCTCCCGGCGATGCCGGGGACAGCGAGTGGGTCATCGACGTCACTGAGGCCGATTTCCAGGCCAAGGTCGTCGAACGCTCGCTGGAGATCCCGGTCGTGATCGACCTGTGGGCCACCTGGTGCGAGCCGTGCAAGCAACTGTCCCCGGTGCTGGAGCGCCTGGCCAAGGCCGCCAACGGCACCTGGCTGCTGGCCAAGGTCGACGTGGACACCAACCCCCGGATCGCCCAGCTCTTCGGCGTCCAGTCGGTGCCCACCGTGGTCGCCATCGCCGGCGGCCAGCCGGTGGACGCCTTCGCCGGCGCCCTGCCCGAGCCGCAGATCCGCGAGTGGCTGACCACCCTGATCGACGCCCTGCGCGACCGCCTCCCCGGCATCGCCGCGGCCGAGGCCAACCAGGGCGCCCCCGCCGCCGAGGCCGAGGAAGAGCCGGAAGACCCCAGGTTCGTCGCCGCCGAGGAAGCCTTCGAACGCGGCGACTACACCGCCGCCGAAGCCGCCTACCAGGAAATCCTCAACGCCGAACCCGCCAACGAACTGGCCAAGGCCGCCGTGGCCCAGGTCCGCTTCGCCGCCAGGGCGGAAGCGGCCGACCCCACCGCGATCGCCAAGGCCAACGCCACCCCCGACGACCTGGACGCCCAACTGGCCGCCGCCGACGCCGAGTTGGCCGACCAGCAGGTGGACCAGGCGTTCGCGCGCCTGATCGACTCGGTCCGCCGCACCGCGGGCGAGGACCGGGACCGAGCCCGCAAACACCTGGTCGACCTGTTCGAGCTGTTCGACCCAACCGACGAACGAGTCATGAAGGCCCGCCGAAACCTGGCCAGCGCCCTGTTCTGAGCGCCACGTTCTGAGCAACCCGGAATCCCCCAGGAGTCACCCACCCGCGAGGCCCACCCTCGCACCACACCCCGACTCCTGGGGGATTCCGTTGCCAGCCTCAGCTCGTCCCGTTCAGGCCCCGCCGAAGCCCTTCCTGCTCAGGCCCCGAAGTCCTCAACGCACGGCGCACTGCCCTCCATGAACCCGATCCGGAACGCCTCGATCCGCGCGAACCCGGACGGCACGTGCTTCCCGTTCACATCCGCCGCGATCAAGCTCTTCCCGGACAGCAGCTCGGCCACCGCCTCGTCCAGGTCCCCAGCCGAGATCCGGATGGTGCCCACCGGGTTGCGCCCGCCGCTCGGCCGTTCCAGCAACGCCCCGCCCCAGGACCCGACCAGGCAGGCCGTCCGCAGTCCCGCGTTCGTGTCGTCCAACGGGAATCCGGTCGCCTTCTGCACGGACAGCACGTACCGCGAAGCCACCTCGGCCAGCGCCGCGAAGTCCCCGATCGCCATGCCCTTCTTCGCCCCGCGCTGTGGCGGGGCCCCGATCTCGGCGAGCTGCGCCACTTCCAGGCTGATCGTGTTGTTCGCCGGGCAGTAGGAGGCGGGCTGGGTCACCTTGCCGTTGGGGCAGGCCACCGAACCGTTGAGCACCTCCGGCGGCGCCGCCCCGGAGTCCTTGAAGACCTGCTTCAGGTTCTCCACGATCTGCAGGATGCTCTCCGCCGTGATCGGCATGTTCCCTCGGTTGCCGTCGGTGGCCTTGAACGGCAGTTCGGTGATCCGCCGCTGGATCTCCACCAGATCGATCTGCGCACACCGCACCGGCCCCTGGCTGAACCCGAACTGGAAGGCCGACACCCGGTCAAAGGCGTTGCCGTGCGCGTTCCGGCTGGTGAACGACGACCCGACCTGATCCCGCAAGGAGAACATGGTCTGCAGCACGCTGTTCAGACCCTCACCCGTGGACACCAGGAAATGCGGCGCCCGCCCCTCAGCCACGTGTTTGAAGAACGCCCCGGTGAAGCAATCGGCCTGCTGCTCACTGACGATGGTCTGCGTCCCCGGCTTCGCCAGCCCGGCCCGCTGCGACACCGCGTGCCCGATCTCGTGCGCCAGCACGGTGACCACGGCCAGATCCCCGAACTTCTCGGAGAGCTGTGGCAGGAGCTGTCCCCGGTCCCACGCGATGGTGTCCTCGGACGGACAGAAGAACGCGTTCACCAGCTCCTTGGTGTTGGTGCGGCACAGCTGGAGGTTCGCCCCACCGGAGTCATAGGAGACAAACCGCGACACCCCTTGGTAGGGCTTGCCGAAGTCCTTCGGGAACCGCTCGGTCCAGTACTCCTGGACATCGGCGACCGCATTGCGCGCCAAGATGTCCATCGGCCCGTCATCCCCGTTCTGCACGGGAACATCAGCCGGCTTGGCCCCACTCCGAAGCCCGCTGGCCCCCTCCGTGACATCCAGCCCGGCCACCTTGCCGGGATCAAGCACCGCCCCAGCCCGCTTGGCCTCCCCGCCAACCTTGACGGCACAGCCACCAACCAGAGCAACCAGCGCCAGCGCGCTCACCGCACACGAGAACGTAACCCGAACCGAGGGCCTGACCACCCTGACGCTCCTTCTCACCGACTCCGCAGACCGTACCGCGAACGCCCCTCACCTTCGGCCACTGTCCGGACAATCCACCCACCACACCCACCGGGCGCGCACACGACGCGCACGCCACACCCCACGCGCTCAACCTGCACGCGACGCACTCGACCGCCGCACTGCTGGCCTAAGCGCCACGCCACGCCACGCGTCTGCGGCAGTGCAACCGCGCCACCCACGACCGGCCCACCCTCACTGACGAGCGCCGGTCCGTTCCGGTTCACTCAGCCCGCTGCCCGCTGCCCGCAGCCGCGGCAGGACGGCTGGCGGCTCAGGGCACGCCGCAGGCGCTGGTGCCCTGGAGCGTGCCAGTGCGGAACACGCCGACCCGCTCAAACCCGGTCGCCAGGCCATGCCCGCCGGTGTCGCGGGCCGCGTAGTCGAAGCCCAGCAGCACCTGCACGGCCTCGTCCAGGTCGCCTGGTGACAGGCCGAAGGAACTCTCGGTCGGTCGCAGCACCGAGCCGGTGTACGCCCCAGCCAGGCACAGCGCCTGCTGCCCGGATCGTTGCTCGCCGACCGGGCGGCCCAGGGCCGCCAGCGCGGCCAGGCCGTATCGGGTCGCCAGCAGGGTGCCGGTGGCGTAGTCGCCGATCTCGGTGTGCAGGGCGGTGGCCCGGTCCACGTCGACCGAGATCGACCCGTCCTGGCAGTAGGCGATCGGGCCCTGTGTTCCCGGCGAGCACTCGCCGTTCACCGTGCCCCGCCGCACCAGCGGCGCCTGCCAGGTGCGCCCAGCCTTGGTGACCAGCTCACCGAAGTAGGCGGACAGGTTCGGGGTGACCGCGTCGAGCATGTCCTTGAACGGCAGGTTGCCGCCGCGCGCCCGATCCACGAAGTCGGTGAAGGCCCGCTGGGTGAACTGGCGGTTCTGCACCGTCATCCGCCCGCACGACGCGGCTCCTTCCCGGTAGCCGTCCTGAAAGGCCGACACCCGGTCAAAGGCGTTGCCGTGCGCCGCGTCATCGCTTTCCGAGGTGCCGACGGGATCCCGGAAGGAGATCAACGCGCGTAGCGCGGAGTCCAGTTGGTCGGCGGTGACCCGCAGGTGCGGCGCCTTGCCGTCGGACACCCACCGGACGAACGTTCCGGCGTAGCAATCGGCCATGGCCTCCATCAGGATCGTCGGATACTGCTCGGGTTGCTTGCGTTGTTCCTCCGCGCCCACGCCAGCCCGGTGGTGCACCGCGTGCCCGACCTCGTGGGCGAGCACGAGCACGACGGCGGCGTCGCCGTACTTGTCCCGCAACACCGGCAACAGCGCGGAGCGATCCCAGGCGATCGCATCCACCGAGGCGCAGTAGAAGGCGTTGCCCTCCACCTCGATGGCCTGCGCCGCGCATGGCGGCGGCTTGGCGGACCGGTCGGTCGTGTCGACCGAGTAGTAGCCGCCTGCCAGCTCCTGCCACTGCTTGCCGAACGTGGCCGGATAGGCCTGCCGCCAGTACTCGCCGATGTCGGTCACCGCGGTCGCGGCGAGCCGGTCGACCAGCCCGCCGTCAGTGCCCCGGACGAATCCGGGATCCACCGCGACCGAGTCGGTGGCGGCGACCGGACTGCCCGCCACCGCCACACTGCACCCGGCGACCAGCGCCGTGGTCAGGGCGAGCACAGCGAGACTGGGCCGCAACGATCGTCGCCGGAGTGGTGGCCGCACCGGACCATTGTGCCGAGAACGGCGGCTGTTGTGGCCGATGCGGTAGCCATCAACATTCGCCGCGTCCGGCTTTCGGTCGCGACGGCCCGCTCGTTCAGGTGGTTTCCGCCGGTGGTGCGGACTGCCGACGGGAATCGGCGGAAGCCTGGCCGGGCAAGGCCTGTGGTGCGTCGCGACTGATGAACTTGGTGGGTTTCGCGGTGCTCAGTCGCGCGGTCGTCTGCTGGCGGGTTGGTCAGGCACTCGGCTGGGGCACCGCGACCGGTTTGTCGGGCGTGGCGGTCACCTCCTCTCGGGCGAGGATGCGGCGCAGAGTGGTGGTCAGCGTCGCGGTCGGGTCGGAGCTGGTCAGGCCGGAACTGGTGGTGTCGGAGCCGGCGGTGGGGTGGCTGGTGGTGCCCGAGTTCGTGCTGGGTGAGCGCCAGGCGACGAAGCCGTCTGGGCGGATGAGCAGTGCGCCGTCCTGGGGGAGACCGGTCGCGGTGAGCCACCTTCCTTTCTCGTCGAGTACGGGACCGTGGTGTGGGTGGAGCAGATGTGCCGTCACCGGTATGCCGAGGGACTCGGCCGCCGCGTCAGCCGCCGCGCACCAGGCCTGACCTGCCGGGCCGGCCAGGACGGTGAACCGGGACGCCACCAGGTCGAGGGTGGAGACCTGGGCTTCGTTGTGGCGTACCCACACGTGTGGCGCCCTGGTGCCGGGCGAGCCGTCGAGCACCACCTCGGTGAGTGAGGGCAAGGTGGTGCGGGGCGAGATCACCGCTCCGGCGGCGTAGTGGTGCCCCACCTGAGCCACCAGGATCTCGGCGATGCCGAGTTCACTGCGTTCGGCGATCTTGCTGAAGTCCCAGTGCAGCCGCCGGTTGACGCTGCGTAAGAGGACCTGCTCCATGGTGAACAGCGCCAACGGCCTGCGTTCGGCCTCGTAGCTGTCCAGCAGCGCGGGCCCGGCCTGACCGCGGTGCACCATCGCGAGCTTCCAGGCCAGGTTCTCCGCGTCGGCGATCCCGGTGTTCAGACCGAAGCCGCCGGTCGGTGGCACCACGTGCGCGGCGTCGCCGACGAGGAAGACCCGTCCGGTGGAGAACTGATCGGCCACCAGTGCGGTGGACTGCCAGGGCAACACGGAGAGGACCTCCGCGGGGAGATCCGTCCGGCCGATCGCCGCCTCGACCAGCTCCTGACAGCGCTCGAGTGGGAAGTCAGCCGGGCTCTGGCCGGCGGCCGGGTCGTAGGCGATGTGCAGGGCGTAGCGGTCCTGGCCGTCGACGGAGAACAGGGGACCGGAGACCCGCGGATTCCTGATCTCGTACATCCCGCCGGGCCGGTTGGCCAGTAGTGAACTCAGTTCGGCGCGGAACAGGATGTTGATCATGTGTCCGCCCAGCGGCCCCGGTCCGGTGGTGGTGATGCCGGCCCAGGCGCGGACACGGCTGTGCGCACCGTCCGCGGCCACCAGATAGCGGGCGCGGATCCTGCCGCGCTCGCCGGTGGCGTGGTCGAGCACGATCGCGGTCACACCGTGCTCGTCCGGTTCGATCGCGCACAGTTCGACGCCGAATCGCACGGTCGCGCCCTGGCTGACGGCGGCCTCGAAGAGCACCGGGTCCAGCTGGTCCTGCGCCCGGTCGCCACCGGTGACCGGGCTGATCTCCTCGGCGGCGGCCATCAGCCCGAAGAAACCGGATTCCGTAGCCGTGGGTGGCTCCAGCGCGGGCACCTCGGCGAGCGAGGTGACGGTGACCCGGCCGGTTGGGGAAGGGCGGGACCGGGTCGCGTGAAGCGCCGGTTCGAGTCCGGCGGCGCGCAGGGGTTCGAGGCCGCGCAGGCTCACGCCGAGCGCGCGTGGGTGGTTGGACAGACCGCCGCGCCGTTCGACGATCAAGGGTTGGATTCCTTGTCTGGCAAGGAATATGGCCATGGACAGTCCGACCGTGCCCGCGCCGGCCACCAGCACGTTGACTTCTTCGTAGGTCATGTCCCATCCTCTCGTTGGGAACGGCGTTCCCGACTTGGCAACACTGTGCCCTTCGGCTAGGGTGGCTGTCAACCCGGCGGGACTGAGGACGAGCAATGAGTGGTGCGGACAACCCGCTGCCAAGGGCCGACGTGGTGTGGACTCGCATTCCAGTGGTGGTGGAGCGGGCTCGCAGACCGGCCTTGACGGTGGAGCGGATGGTGGACGCGGCGGTACGGGTCGCGGACGCCGAAGGGGTGGACGCGGTGTCGATGCGGCGCCTGGCCACCGAACTGGAGACAGGTACGACGTCGCTGTACCGGCAACTGTCCGGAAAGGAGGATCTGCTTGAACTGATGGTCGACCACGTCTACGGCGAGTGTGAGTTGCCGGAGCAGCCCTCCGGTGACTGGCGGGCGGATCTGCACTTGGTCGCCACCGCGGGACGGCGGTTGATGCTGCGGCACTCCTGGCTCGTGTCCGTGCTGGGCAGTCGCCCGCCGATCGGTCCGAATGCGTTGCGGCACATGGACTTCGCCCTTGCCGCGGCACGCGGAGCGACCGACGACGCGACCGAGGCATGCGGATTGGTCGACGCCGTGTCGAGCCTGGTGCTCGGCGGTGTGGTCAATGAGGTCGCGGAGCGAGAAGCTCAGCGGCGCACCGGCCAGGATGAGCAGCAATGGCGCGACACCGTGGGGCCGTACATCCAGCAGGTGGTGGAGAGCGGTCGGTATCCGGAGATCACCCGGCGGGTGCTTGAGGCCACGGACCGGACGCACGATCAGCAGTTCGAGCTTGGCCTTGGGTTGTTGCTGGACGGGATCGCGATGCGGATCGCCGCCGGCCAACGGGCTTAGCATCCCTCGCTGCGGGCTGCGGGCTGCGGGCTGCGGGCTGCGGGCTGTGCGTGGCTTGGTGGGCTGGGCTGGGCTGACTCAGGCCAGCGGGCCAGCGGACCTGGCTGGGCTGGCGGCTGGGTTGCGGGCGTGGCTGTGGCGCGGGCTTGGCCGGGCGCTCGGCGCTGGGTGGCGGGCGCCGGATGGTGGGCGCTGGGGTGTGGTGGGCGGTATTTCGCTGGCTGGCTAGGGATTGCGGCTGGTGTGATGCGGCTTGCGGCTACCGAACGAGCCGCCGGGTGTGGGAGGGGTGGCGGTGACTGCTTTTGTGGCTGAGGCGGGGCTGGCGGACTACCTGGTTGACGATGAGGTGGTCGACTTTCGGAGTCCGGCGGTGGAGGCCGTGGTGCGGGAGCTGTGGGCACTGCATGGCGAGGGGTACGCGCGGGCTGCGTTTGAGTGGGTTCGGGATGCGGTGACGCATTCGATGGATGCCGGGGATCGGCGGGTTACCTGGCGAGCCTCGGATGTGGTGTCGCAGCGGACTGGGCTTTGTTATGCCAAGTCGCATCTGTTGGTGGCCTTGTTGCGGGCCAAGGGGATCGCGGCCGGGTTGTGTTATCAGCGGCTGGCCGATGGGGCCGGTGGGTTTGTGCTGCATGGGCTGGTGGGAGTTTGGGTGGCAGCGGAGGGGCGTTGGGCTCGGGTTGATCCTCGGGGGGACAAGCCGGGGGTGTTGACCGAGTACTCGCTGGGGGAGGAGCGGATCGCCTTCGCCGTGGATGCCGGGGCGGGGGAGGTGGACTATCCGACGGTGTACGCGTCGGGGCATCCCGTGGTGGTGGATGTGTTGAAGAAGAGTTCGGACTGTGTGGTGCTGTGCGCGGGTGGGTTGCCCGGGGAACTGTGATAGCAGGGAAGGGACAGGGCTCAGGAGGGGCGGGGGAGGGCAAGGCAAGCGGGTGGGGCGAGGCGAAGTGCTGGGGCCCAGCCAAGTGCTGAGGTGAGCCCAAGCCAGGCGAGGCGTTGTGGTGCGGCCTGGCGAAGCGAGGTGCTGGGGCCAGGCGAGGTTGGGATGCGACCAGGCCAGGCCAGGCCGCGCCAGGCCAAGCCGGGCAAGATGCTGGGGTGCGGCGGGGTGGCCCTGATGAGGGCTGGTTGGTCAGGGGCCCTCGTAGGCGAGCCAGACCACGCCGCTGGGGGGGAGCTGGAGTTGGGCTGAGGCTGGGCGGCCGTGGTGGGGGTGGGGGGTGGCTTGGATTCGGCCTAGGTTTCCTACGCCGGAGCCGCCGTAGGTCTCGGCGTCTGTGTTGAGGATTTCTCGCCAGTGGCCGGGGTGGGGGAGGCCGACTCGGTAGTCGTGGTGGGGCATGCCGGCGAAGTTGGCGATGCAGGCGACCGGGGTGGCGGTGTGGGTGTCGTAGCGGAGGAAGCTGAGGACGTTGCCCGCCGAATCGTTCGCGTCGATCCAGGAGAAGCCTTCGGGACTGGTGTCCTGGGTGTGCAGGGGTGGGTGGGCGCGGTAGGTGTGGTTCAGGTCCGCGACCAGTTTTTGGATGCCTGCGTGGTGGGGGTCTTCCAGGAGGTGCCAGTCCAGGGAGCGGGATTCGGACCATTCGGCGATCTGGCCGAATTCGCCGCCCATGAAGAGGAGCTGCTTACCCGGGTGGGCCCACATGAAGGCGAGCAGGGCGCGTAGGCCGGCGGCCTTGTTCCAGTGGTCGCCGGGCATTCTGGTCCAGAGGGAGCCCTTGCCGTGCACGACCTCGTCGTGGGACAGAGGCAGGACGAAGTTCTCGCTCCAGGCGTAGACCAGGGAGAACGTGAGTTCGTTGTGGTGGAACGACCTGTGCACCGGGTCATGCTGGAGGTAGCGCAGGGTGTCGTGCATCCAGCCCATGTTCCACTTGAAACCGAAGCCGAGGCCGCCCAGGTGCGTGGGGCGGGTGACGCCGGGCCAGGAGGTGGACTCCTCGGCGATCATCATCACGCCGGGGTGTCGTTTGTAGACAGTGGCGTTGAGTTCCTGGAGGAACTGGACCGCGTCCAGGTTTTCCCGGCCGCCGTGGGCGTTGGGCAGCCACTGGCCTTCTTCGCGGGAGTAGTCCAGGTAGAGCATCGAGGCGACCGCGTCCACGCGCAGACCGTCGATGTGGAATTCGTCGATCCAGTACAGCGCGTTGGCGACCAGGAAGTTGCGGACCTCGGTGCGGCCGAAGTCGAAGACCAGGGTGCCCCAGTCGGGGTGTTCGCCGCGGCGGGGGTCGGCGTGTTCGTACAGGGGCTGGCCGTCGAATTGGGCCAGGGCCCAGGAGTCCTTGGGGAAATGGGCCGGGACCCAGTCGACGATGACGCCGATGCCGCGCGAATGCAGGTGGTCGACGAAGTAGCGGAAATCGTCGGGGCTGCCGAAGCGGGAGGTGGGGGCGTAGTAACTGGTGACCTGGTAGCCCCAGGAACCGCCGAAGGGATGTTCGGCCACCGGCATCAGCTCGATGTGGGTGAAGCCGGTCTGCTCGAGGTAGTCGCCGAGTTCCTTGGCCAGTTCGCGGTAGTCCAGGCCCGGCTTCCAGGAACCCAGGTGGACCTCGTACACGCTGATCGGGCTGCGGCTCCAGTCGGTGGCCTCGCGGGTGACCAGCCACTCCGCGTCCACCCACTCGTGCCGGTCCACCGTCACGATCGAGGCGGTGGCGGGCGGCACCTCGGCGGCGAAGGCCAGCGGGTCCGCCTTCTCGTACCAGGAGTTGTCCTGGCCGAGCAGCTTGAACTTGTACTTGGTGCCGGGCTGCACGCCGGGCACGAAGACCTCCCACACCCCGCTGGACCCCAGCGACCGCATCGGGTTGGCCAGACCGCTCCAGCCGTCGAAGTCCCCGCACACCCGCACGCCGCGCGCGTTCGGCGCCCACACCGCGAACGAGGTGCCGGTGACCAGGCCGTTCGGCGTCTCATAGCTGCGGTAGTGCGCGCCCAGGGCGTCCCACAGCCGTTCGTGCCTGCCCTCGCCGATGAGGTGCAGGTCCAGCTCGCCCAGGGTGGGCAGCCAGCGGTACGGGTCGTCCACCGTCTCGGTGTGGTCGCCGTAGACCACCTCCAGCCGGTAGTCGCCGGGCTGGTGCGGGACCGGGCCGGAGAACAGGCCGATGTCGCCGACCGGGACCAGCGGGTACCTGCCCCCGTCCTGCAGCACGGTCACGGCGCTGGCGTGCGGTTTGAGCGCGCGCACCACCGTGCCGTCGGCGTGCGGGTGCGCGCCCAGCACCGAGTGCGGGTCGTGGTGCGAGCCGGTCAGCAGCCGCCGCACCTCGTCCGGGTGCGGGGCGCAGGCGTCCAGGCTGGTCACGACGGTTCCTCTCCGGAGGTGATCCTGGCGATGGAGGACAGCGGGATGGGCAGCCACTCCGGCCGGTTCGCGTGCTCGTAGGCCACCTCGTAGACGGCCTTGTCCAACTCGAGTGCGCGCAACAGCTCGGCGTGCTCCCGCGGATCGCCCGCCACCTCGGCGTAGCCCGCGCAGAACGCGGTCCGGTTGCGCTGCGCCCATTCCAGCGCGCGCACGGTCAGCTGATGGTCGTCGGTATGCCCGACCAGGCGCTGGTGCGCGGCGTAGTCGAAGGAGCGCAGCATGCCCGCGACATCGCGCAGCGGCGAGCGCAGCCGGGCGCGCTCGGCCGCGGGTGCGGCGGGCTCGCCCTCGAAGTCGATCAGCACCCAGCCGGTGGCCGTGCGCAGGCACTGGCCCAGGTGCAGGTCCGCGTGCACCTGCTGCACCTCGACCGGCTCGCCCGCGGCCACCGCCGCGTCGAAGGCCTTGTGCAGCGCCTCGGCGTGCTCGGCCAGCTCCGGCACCGACTCCAGCATGCCGTCCAGTCTGCGGTGCATGGCCGCGACCAGCGCGGTGAGTTCCCCTGGCGTGGCCAGCCGGGTCTCGGCCGCCCGCCGCAGGTCCGCGTGCACCTCGGCCACCGCGTGGCCCAGCCGCCGCGCCTCGCCTGCGAAGTCGCCGCCGACCTCGTCGGCGTGTAAATCCGCCTCGGCCATCAGGTCCCGCACGCTCGCGGTGGCCATCGCCCAGCCGTCCGCCGCACCCTCCACAAAGGACTGCACCATGCCGAGCGTGCCCTCCGGCGCGCTGATCGAGCCCAGCGGCGGCGCGATGTGCTCGCACCCGGCCGCGGCCAGCACGCGGTGCAGCGTGAGGTCCCGGTTCTCCCCTGGCACCAGCCTGCGGAACAGTTTGAGGATGTACTGACTGCCGTAGACCAGCGAGGTGTTGCTCTGCTCCACCCCGACCGGCCGCCCGCGCAGCCCGGTGGTCAGCTCCACCCCTGGCTCCGGCGTGAACCGCAGGTCCTCGATCTCCCGGCCGGCCGCGATCAGCTCGATCAGCTCGCCGGCCAGCTCCGGATCGTGCGCGGCGTCGTAACAGTCCCAGCCGTCCCAGTCGCAGATCCGGTGCGTCTGCAGCCAGTCCGGCAACGCTGGGCGAGCGCCCAGCAGCAGCTGGTACCGCTCCGGCTCGCCGCCCTGGTCCACCTCGACCACGGCCAGCACCAGCGCGGGATCCTCCGCCCGCAGCACGGTCAGCCGCCGGGTGCGCACGCCGAGCACCGGCCGGTCCTTGCCGGCGAACCACCGCTGCCCCGGTAGCCAGTCGGGCAGCGCGCCGGTCAGGGCTTCCGGGAGCACGGTGAGGTCGAGCCGGGCTGAGGTCAACGGGCGTCACCACTTTCTGCCGTGGCGGCGATCTGGAACCAGTAGAAACCGTGCCCCGGCAAGGTGAGCAGGTACGGCAGCTCACCGATCGCCGGGAAGTGCACACCGCCGGTCAACTCGATCGGGGTGTAGCCCGCGAACGCGGACAGATCCAGCTCCACCGGCTGCGGGAACCGGGAGAGGTTGTTCACGCAGAAGACCACGTCCTCCGGTTCACCATCCTCCTCCGGCGTCCAGCGCCGCAGGTAGGCCAGCACGCTCGGATTGGACGAGCCCAGTTCGGTGAAGGTGCCCAGCCCGAAGGCCGGGTGCTCCTTGCGGACCTCGATCATCCGCCGGGTCCAGTGCAGCAGCGAGGAGGTGTTGTTCAGCTGCGCCTCGACGTTGACCGCCTGGTAGCCGTATACCGGGTCGTTGATC
The DNA here is from genome assembly GCF_052078295.1 of Crossiella sp. CA198. Lineage (NCBI taxonomy): Bacteria > Bacillati > Actinomycetota > Actinomycetes > Pseudonocardiales > Pseudonocardiaceae > Crossiella > Crossiella sp. CA198. The sequence goes on along the minus strand of NZ_JBQJIM010000008.1, from coordinate 198,476 downwards.
ACCGGCAGGTTGACCCGGTTCGGGTCGCACTTGGAGAACCCGGCGTTGCGGTCCGGCGTCCACTGCATCGGCGTGCGCACGCCGTCGCGGTCGCCGAGCCAGATGTTGTCGCCCATGCCGATCTCGTCGCCGTAGTAGAGCACCGGCGAACCGGGCAGCGACAGCAGCAGCGCGGTGAAGAGTTCCTGCTGGTTGCGGTCGTTCTCCAGCAGCGGGGCCAGGCGCCTGCGGATGCCGATGTTGGCCTTCATCCGCGGATCCTTGGCGTACTCCGCGTACATGTAGTCGCGTTCCTCGTCGGTGACCATTTCCAGGGTCAGCTCGTCGTGGTTACGCAGGAAGATGCCCCACTGGCAGCCCGAGGGGATGGCCGGGGTCTGGGCGAGGATCTCCGAGATCGGGAAACGGCTTTCCCTGCGCACCGCCATGAAGATCCGCGGCATCAGCGGGAAGTGGAAGGCCATGTGGCACTCGTCGCCGCCCATCTCGGTGGCGCCGAAGTAGGGGACCACGTCAGCCGGCCACTGGTTGGCCTCGGCCAGCAGCACCCGGCCCGGGTACTCGTCGTCGACGACCTTGCGGCAGCGCTGCAGGAAGGCGTGCGTCTTGGGCAGGTTCTCGCAGTTGGTGCCCTCCTCCTCGAACAGGTAGGGCACCGCGTCCAGCCGGAAACCGTCGATGCCCAGGTCCAGCCAGAACCGCAGCACGTCCAGCATGGCCTCCTGCACCGCGGGGTTCTCGTAGTTGAGATCCGGCTGGTGGGAGAAGAACCGGTGCCAGTAGAACTGCCCGCGCACCGGGTCGTAGGTCCAGTTGGAGCTTTCGGTGTCGACGAAGATGATCCGCGCGTCGGCGTAGCTGGAGTCGTCGTCGCTCCACACGTAGAAGTCGCCGTAGGGCCCCTCGGGATCGCTGCGGGACTGCTGGAACCAGGAATGCGCGTCCGAGGTGTGGTTGAGCACCAGGTCGGTGATCACCCGGATGCCGCGCCGGTGCGCCTCGTCGAGCAGGTAGACGAAGTCGTCGACGTTGCCGAACTCCGGCAGCACCGAGCGGAAGTCGCTGATGTCATAGCCGCCGTCGCGCAGCGGCGAGGCGTAGAACGGCGGCAGCCACAGGCAGTCCACCCCGAGCCAGCGCAGGTAGTCCAGCCGTCCGGCCAAGCCCCGCAGGTCGCCGGAGCCGTCCCCGTTGGAGTCGGAGAAGGCCCGGACCAGCGCCTCGTAGAACACCGCGCGCTGGAACCAGCCGGGCTCACGCGGGGCCAGCCGGGCATGCCGGAAGTCCTCCGCCTTGGGCTCGACCAGATGGCCGTCCGCGGTCAGCGCCTCGCCGGTGTGCTGCACACCCACTTGGCCGGGCACAACAGTCATGGACGCCTCCACACGGGACTCTCGGGGCTTGGGCAATGACGACCAGCCTTCGTCAGCTTCGTGATCAACAGGTTTCGGTTCAGTAGCGTTGGATCGTCACGACGTGGGCGACCGAGTGATGCGGTTCCAGCCGGACGAAGTTGCCCTGGCCCCAGTCCCAGATGTCTCCGGTGACCTCGTCCCTGGCGACGAAACGCTCACCCCAGTCCATACCCAGTTCGGGCAGGTCCAACCACAACGTGCCCTGCTGGCCGTTGTCCGGGTCCAGGTTGATCACCACCACGACGGTGTCCCCGGTGGCCGGATCCTGCTTGGAGTAGGCGATCAGCGCGTCGTTGTCCACGTGGTGGAAGTGCAGCGTGCGCAGCTGGTGCAGGGCCGGATGCGCCCGACGGATCCCGTTCAGCCTGCGCAGCCACGGCTCCAGCGACCGGCCCTCGGCCAGCGCCGCGGCGAAGTCCCGTGGCCGCAGTTCGTACTTCTCCGAGTCCAGGTACTCCTCGCTGCCCGGCCGCACCGCGGTGCCCTCGTACAGCTCGTACCCCGAGTACACCCCCCAGCTCGGCGAGAGCGTGGCGGCCAGCGCGGCCCGGATGGCGAACATCGCCGGACCGCCGTGCTGCAACGACTCGTGCAGGATGTCCGGGGTGTTGACGAACAGGTTCGGCGTGCCGTCCAGGCAGTGCTCGACCAGGCTCACGCCGAAGTCGATCAGCTCCTGCTTGGCGGTGCGCCAGGTGAAGTAGGTGTAGTACTGGGTGAAGCCGCGCCGGGCCAGCCCGTACATCCGGGCCGGGCGGGTGAACGCCTCGGACAGGAACAGCACATCCGGGTGGGTCTGCTTGACCTGCCAGATCAGCCAGTGCCAGAAGTCCGGCGGCTTGGTGTGCGGGTTGTCCACCCGGAAGATCCGCACCCCGTGCTCGGCCCAGTGCAGCACCACCCGGAGCACCTCGGCGTAGATGCCCTGCGGGTCGTTGTCGAAGTTGACCGGGTAGATGTCCTGGTACTTCTTCGGCGGGTTCTCCGCGTAGGCGATGGTGCCGTCCGGCCGCACCGTGAACCACTCCGGATGCTCGGCGGCCCAGGGGTGGTCCGGCGCGCACTGCAGGGCCAGGTCCAGGGCGATCTCCATGCCCAGCTCGCCAGCCCGGTGCACGAAGCCCTTGAACTCCTCCAGCGTGCCCAGGTCGGGGTGGATCGCGTCGTGCCCGCCCTCCTCGGCGCCGATCGCCCACGGCGAACCCGGGTCCTCCGGCACCGAGATCAGGCTGTTGTTCGGGCCCTTCCGGTTGACTCGCCCGATCGGGTGAATTGGCGGCAGGTAAACCACGTCGAAGCCCATGCCCGCGATCCGGTCCAGCGCCGCGGTGGCCGTGCTGAAGGTGCCGTGCACCGGCTTGCCCGAGGAGTCCCAGCCGCCGGTGGAGCGCGGGAACAGCTCGTACCAGGAGCTGTACCGGGCGCGCTGGCGGTCCGCCCACAGCTGCTGCCACTTGCCCTTGGTCAGCAGCTCGCGCACCGGGTGCTCGTGCATGATCCGCTGCACCGGCTCGGACAGCGCCAGCGCGATCCGCTCCGGCAGTCCCCTGGCGGCATCGCGCAGGCCGAGCGCGGCCGACATCAGCTGGGCCCGCTCGTTGCGCCGATCGGGTCGGCGGGCCACCCGTTCGAGCAGCCGGGCGCCGGTCTCCAGATCGTTGTCCAGTTCGGCCGCGCCCTGACCGGCGCCGACCTTGACCTCCACCGCGTGCCGCCAGGTGGCCCACGGGTCACTCCAGGCGTCGATCCGGAAGGTCCACAGGCCCTCCCGATCGGGGGTGATCACCGCCGTCCAGCGGTCCAGGCCGACACCCTCCGGGACCATCCGGGTCTGCCGGGACACCCGGTCGCCGGGGCCCTTCCAGGTCACGGTGGCCGCGATCGCGTCGTGGCCCTCCCGCCAGACCGTGGCAAACACCGGAACATGTTCGCCGGCAACGGTTTTGGCGGGGAAACGTCCGCAGTCGATGAGGGGGGAGACCTCGTCGATACCGAGCCGACCAGTCACCGGCGCCGCCCTTCGTCACGCTCAGGATTCGGGTAGTTGCAAGTCTGCCTGACTCGATCCAGCTCACCGTCACCGGGCCAGGCGGTCGCATCACACGTATTGGTTAGCCCGCTGTGCGCTGGCGCACACTCATCATGGGCGGGTTCCCCCGAGCGGTCCAGTCCCGACCAGGGGGCCTTGTGGACAGATTCCGGCCTGTGGATCGTGCAATTGTTTGCAGGCTGGGCTGGGAATGTTGCCACCGGTGCGGGGGCGCGGGATATGGTCCGCGTCCGTGAGAGCTTTGCGTCGCTTCACCGTCCGCGCCAGCCTGCCCGAGCCGATCGCCGCGCTGGGGCGACTGGCGACCAACCTCCGCTGGGCCTGGCATCCGCCCACCCAGGACCTGTTCGCCACGGTCGATGAGACCATCTGGCGGGACACCGGCGGCGACCCGATCCGGCTGCTCGCCCAGGTCCCGGTGGAACGGCTGCAGAAGCTGGCCACCGACGAGAGCTTCCTCACCCGGACCAGGGCCATCGACGACGACCTGCAGCGCTACCTTGGCCAGCCGCGCTGGTACCAGCGGCGGCAGGAGGAGATCGAGGGCGCCCAGGGCGTCGGCGAGCAGACCCTGCCCGCCTCCATCGCCTACTTCTCGATGGAGTTCGGCGTCACCGAGGCGCTGCCGAACTACTCCGGCGGCCTCGGCGTGCTGGCGGGCGACCACCTCAAGGCAGCCTCCGACCTGGGCGTGCCGCTGGTCGGCGTCGGCCTGCTCTACCGCTCCGGCTACTTCCGGCAGTCGCTGTCCCTGGACGGCTGGCAGGTCGAGCACTACCCGGTGCTGGACCCGCGCGGCCTGCCCCTGGAACCGCTGACCGAGCCCTCCGGCGCGCCGATCCTGGTGCACGTGGCCATGCCAGCCGGCCGGGTGCTGCGCGCGCGGATCTGGAAGGCCCAGGTCGGCAGGGTGCCGCTGCTGCTGCTCGACTCCGACGTCGAGGACAACGACGACGACCTGCGCGGGGTCACCGACCGGCTCTACGGCGGCGACCAGAACCACCGCATCCGGCAGGAGATCCTGGCAGGCATCGGCGGCGTGCGCGCGGTCCGGGTGTACTGCGAGCTGACCGGCCACCCGCAGCCCGAGGTCTTCCACACCAACGAGGGCCATGCCGGTTTCCTCGGCCTGGAGCGCATCCGCGAGCTGGTCACCACCGAGAACCTGGACTTCGACCAGGCGCTGTCCACCGTGCGCGCGGGCACCGTGTTCACCACGCACACCCCGGTCCCGGCAGGCATCGACCGCTTCCCGGTCGACCTGGTGCAGCACTACTTCGGCGCGCCCGGCAACGAGTCCGGCGGCCTGCTGCCCGGCATCCCGTCGGAGCGGGTGCTCGCCCTGGGCGCCGAGCAGAACCCCGGCATGTTCAACATGGCGCACATGGGCCTGCGGCTCGGCCAGCGCGCCAACGGCGTGTCCCAGCTGCACGGCAAGGTCAGCCGGGAGATGTTCTCCGGGCTGTGGCCGGGCTTCGACGTCAGCGAGGTCCCGATCGGCTCGGTGACCAACGGCGTGCACGGCCCGACCTGGGCCGCCACCGAGATCAGCAAGCTGCTCGGCGAGTCCGAAGTGGACAGTGGGGTCGGCCTGCGCGGGTTCGAGCCGGTCACCGACGCGCGGCTGTGGGAACTGCGCAGCACGCTGCGCTCCCGGCTGGTCGAGGAGATCCGCCGCCGGGTCAAGGTGTCCTGGCTGCAGCGCGGCGCCTCCGCGCTGGAACTGGGCTGGACCAGCTCGGTCTTCGACCCCGAGGTGCTCACCGTCGGCTTCGCCCGCCGGGTGCCCACCTACAAGCGGCTCACCCTGATGTTGCGCGACGCCGACCGGCTGCGCGAACTGCTGCTGCACCCCGAACGCCCGGTGCAGCTGGTGGTCGCCGGCAAATCGCACCCGGCCGACGACGGCGGCAAGGCGCTGATCCAGCAGATCGTGCGCTTCGCCGACGACGCGGGCGTGCGCCACCGGATCGTGTTCCTGCCCGACTACGACATGTCCATGGCCCGGTACCTGTACTGGGGCTGCGACGTGTGGCTGAACAACCCGCTGCGCCCCCTGGAAGCCTGCGGCACCTCGGGCATGAAGTCCGCGCTCAACGGCGGCCTCAACCTGTCCATCCGGGACGGCTGGTGGGACGAGTTCCACGACGGCAGCAACGGCTGGGCCATCCCCACCGCCGACGGCGTCAGCGACCCCAACCGCCGCGACGACCTGGAGGCCACCGCGCTGTATGAGCTGCTCGGCAACCAGGTCGCCCCGCTGTTCTACGACCGCGGCCCGGACGGCGTGCCCGCCCAGTGGATGGCCATGGTCCGGCACACCCTGGCCTCCCTCGGCCCGAACGTGCAGGCCTCCCGGATGGTCAAGGAGTACGTGGAGAGCTACTACGCGCCGGCAGGCCGCTCCGCGCACGCGGTGCGGGACAACGGTTTCGCCGGGGCCAAGGAGCTGACCGGCTACCGGCACCGGATGCAGGCCGCGTGGAGCAGGGTCAAGGTGCTCGACACCGAGTTCGCCACCAACGGCAGCTCCGCCACCCCGGTGCTCGGCGCCACCGTGCCGGTCACCGCCCGGGTCGAACTGGCAGGCCTGGAACCGGCCGAGGTCGAGGTGCAGGCCGTGGTCGGCCGGGTGGACGACGCGGACGAGCTGCGCGACGTGGTCACCGTGCCGATGCGCTACGACGGCGACGGGCGCTACTTCGCCGAGATCGAGCTGCCGTACGCGGGATCGGCGGGGTACACCGTGCGGGTGCTGCCGCGGCACCCGCTGCTGGCCTCGGCGGCCGAGCTGGGTCGCGTGGTGCTGGCGGGCTGAGTGCTCAGGGGTTGAGCAGGGCGACACCCAGGTTCAGCGCGGTCGCGTACAGCAGCCACCCGAAATACGGGACCAGCAACCAGGTGGCCGCCCTGCTCACCTTCGCCGCGCTGCACAGGGTCACCCAGACCATCACGTCCAGCACCACGATCAGGATCAGGGCGGGCCAGAGCCACTTGATCGCGAAGAAGATCGGGGTCCAGGCCAGGTTGAACATCAGCTGGGTCCACCACTGCCACAGGCCGCGGCTAACCTCCAGCGGGTGGGTGTCCCGGTGCAGCCACAGTTGCCAGGCGGCCAGCGCGATCAGGCCGTACATGACGGTCCAGATCGGCGGGAACATCCAGTTGGGCGGGGTGAAGAAGGGTTTGGGCGCGGCGTTGTACCAGGCCGCGACGCCCGCTCTCGCCGAGATGCCTGCCACCGCCGCGACCAGGTAGCTGGCCAGCAGGAAACCGACCAGGACGACGACGCTGCGCGGTCCGGAGGTCCAGGAGGCGCGTGGCGGCATGTCTGACAGCAGATCGCATCCGCCAGGTGGCGGCAAGCCGGGTCAGGTGACGCTGAGCCGCGCCCGGGTGCCCGCGACCCTGGGCCACCACGGGGCCAGCGTCTCCGCCTCGTCCAGGGCCAACCGGGCGGCCCGGTTGTCGCCGGTGGCCATCAGGGCCCTGGCCAGGGTGGCCAGGTCGTCGGCGCGGCTGAGGGTGGCGCCGCCGTGCCGGGCGCCGGAGCGGGCCAGCATGGCGGCCCGGTCGGCGTTGCCCGCGAGCAGTTCCAGCAGGGCCTTGGTGCCGGTGAGCTTGAAACCCGGGTAGCCGAGCTGTTCGGCGTCGTCGACCGCCTGCCGCGCGGTGGGCAGGCCGGTGGCCGCGTCCAGCTGGCCGACCTCCACCGCGTTCGCGGTCAGCGCGGCCAGCGAGGCCAGCGCGAAGGCCAGGTCCCGGGGTTCCTGGGTGGGGTCGGAGACCAGGCCGATGGTCAGCGCCAGCGCTTCGGCGTAGCGGCCGCGGGCCTCCAGCAGCGCGATCCGGGTGGCGGTGGTGGTGCGCCTGCCAGGGTGTTCCCTGGAGAGTTCGGCGGTCAGCGCCTCGGCGGTCTCCAGGTCGCCGCCGTTGACCGCGTCGATGGCCTCGTTCACCAGCGGCGCGGACTGCCACTCGGCGACCCGGTGCTTGGGCAACCTGGGCAACTGGAACAGCAGCCACCCGGTGGAGGTGGTGCCCGCGTCCCGGCGCGGCAGCAGGCAGTACACGCCCGAGGCCAGCGCGCCGACGGCCAGGCCACGGCCGAACGGGGCGTCCACGACGGCGAAGGTGGCCGCCGCGGCCCCGGCGCCGCAGACCGCCGACACCGCTCCGGCCAGCCACATCCGGGACTGCGCAGGCGCGGCCCCCGGTCCGACCGACACGCCGAGCAGGATCGGCAGCAGGCGCAGCGACACCGTCCGGCGCGGCGTCCGCAGTTCGTAGACCCGGGCGCCAAGACCCAGCACCACGTCGTGCACCCGCACCCGCAGTGCCAGCGCGCCCAGGAGCAGGCCGAGCTGCAACGCCATGAGTTCGGCCAGCATGCCGATCACCGCGCCGAGCATGCCGACCACGGCCGGATCGAGGGCACGTTCCAGGGCCACCACGGCGATGGCCGCGGAGGCGATGAACATCCGTCCGGGTCGGATCGGGCGAGTCAGGGAGCCCATGCTTTCGAGACGGTACGCGGTACCAGCCGGTTCCGTCGGGCGTCCGGACGTATCCGAGGGCGACGAGGTGTGCCCGATAGGGCAGTGGCGATCCCCGCTGGTGAGCGCGGGGGTGCTAGAGGCGCTCCAGGCCGGCCAGCCCGTTCGGGAACGCGCCGGGGCGGCCGGAGCCGACGGCCGGACGGGCTGCGGGGCGACCGGTTCTGGTCAGGGCCGGGAGAGGACAGGGAGAGCGCATTCTCCGTGCTGCCAGGGCGGATCGGGCGGTTCCGCGCAAGGCATTTGCCGCCCAATCGGGCGAAAGTGCCGATAGCGGGCGGAAATGCGCTGGACAGCGGGTGGAGGCTTGGCGGTCGGGCCACAGCCGGGAAACCCAGGACAGTGGCGCCGGTCGCGGACGGCGCCACCTGTCCCGGTCAGGGCACCGCGGGTGTGCCGCCCGGCACCACCGGCAGACCGGCCGCCTTCCACGCCCGGAACCCGCCGACCAGGTCGGTGGCCCGGTGCAGGCCCAGCCGCTGCACGTCCCTGGCGGCCAGGCTGGAGGAGTAGCCCTCGTTGCAGACGATGATCACCGGCCGGTCGGCGTCCAGGCCCGGCAGGCGCCACTGGCCGCGCGGGTCCAGCCGCCACTCCAGCACGATCCGCTCCACCGGCACCGCGTCCGGGATCTCGCCCTCGGCGGCCCGGTTGGCCAGTGGCCGGATGTCCACCACCAGCGCGCCCGCCTGGCGCAACTCCTCGGCGGCCGCCGGTTCCACCCGGTCCAGCACGGCCCTGGCCTGCGCCAGCAACTCCTCGACGGTCTGGGTCATCGGCTCTCCTCCGGCGGCGTGCGCGGTTCGGGCACCACGACGTACTCGGCCAGCGTGGCGTACTCGGTGGTCGGCAGCAGCGGCGGCGAGTAGGCGTGCACGCTGGCCGCGCCGGGCACGCCCAGGTTGCGCACCTGATGCGCCCGGCCGCGGCCGAAGGCGACCGTGGTGCCGGTGGCCCGGTCAGCCGAGCGGATCGGGCCGCCCGGGTAGCGGTAGTCCTCGCGCAGTTCGCCCTGCAGCACGGTGAACGAGCCGGACGCGCCGCCGTGGTCGTGCGGCAGGGTGCCCTGGCCCTGGGCCCAGGACAGCAGCCACAGCTCCACGCCCTCGGTCAGCGCCAGCCGCGCCCACCAGCGTTCCTCGGTGCCGAATTCCAGGATGGACAGCAGCGGCGTGGTCAGCTCACTGGTCACCGTGGTGGTCAGGCCGCGCAGTTCCCCCGGGGTCCACAGCGGGCGGCGCGGGTGCAGCAGATCGTGCAGGTAGGGCAGGTCCAGGGCCGGGTGGATCTCCGGACGGGACAGGGAAGTCCTCACGTGCTCGCTCCAGGTCGCGGGTGGCTTCGATGGGTGCGGAGCCAGACGCGGCGCGGCGCCGGTCCAGAACGCGCGTGGGCGTGCGGACCAGCGAAGAAAGGGAGAGACGCTGAGCGGAGAGGGCTCAGCGGCCGCGCCGCGTCAGCGGACACGCGCAACTGGCGACCCGGAGCAGGTCGATAGTGCGGTCACGCCATAGCGGCGGGCAGATCATGAGCCGATCGTGCCAGAAACCTGACCCTGTTGTCAGTGCCATCCCATCTGGCGGGCCGGATCACCTGCTCGCCCGCAACAACATCAGGGTGCGGCCGGGCACCGGCAGCGGCGTGCCCGGCGCGAGTGGGCCGGGCAGCGTGGGCGCCCCGTCCGGCGACCCGGTGTCCAGGACCTGCTCGAAGCAGCGCGCGTACTCCGGGCCGGGCAGCACGAACTCCACCGGCGCCGGATCGGCGTGCAGCACCAGCAGCCAGGAGTGATCCTCGACCTGCTCGCCGGAGCGGGTGTGGCTGCGGCAGTCCGCGCCGTCGATCCACATGCCCAGGGAGTGCCGGGAGCCGTCGAACCAGTCCGTCTCGGCCATCTCCTGGCCGTCCGGGCGCAGCCACACCAGGTCCGGCTCGTCCTCCGGGGTGGCCCTGCCCTCGAAGAACTCGGTCTGGCGCAGGGCAGGGCACTGCCGCCGCAACCCGATCACCCGGCGGGTGAAGGAGAGCATCGCGAAGGCGGGCGAGCCCGGCACGGTCGGCCCGGTCCAGTCCAGCCAGGAGATCTGGTTGTCCTGGCAGTAGGCGTTGTTGTTGCCGCCCTGGGTGCGCCACAGCTCATCGCCCGCGGTCAGCATCGGCACGCCGGTGGCCAGCAGCAGCGAGGACATCAGGTTGCGGGCCTGCCGGGCACGCAGGGCCAGCACCGCGCCGTCGGCGGTCTCGCCCTCCACACCGTGGTTCCAGGACCGGTTGTCGTTGGCCCCGTCCCGGTTGTCCTCGCCGTTGTCCTCATTGTGCTTGTCGTTGTAGGAGACCAGGTCGCGCAGGGTGAAGCCGTCGTGCGCGGTCGCGAAGTTCACCGACTGCCACGGCCGCCTGCCATCGTCGGCGTACAGGTCGGAGGACCCGGTGAGCCGGTAGGCCAGATCGCGGACATCGGTGCTGGTGCGCCAGAAATCCCGCACGGTGTCCCGGAACCGGCCGTTCCACTCCGCCCACTGCACGCCGAAATCGCCGACCTTGTAGCCCTCGCCGGTGGCGTCCCACGGCTCGGCGATCAGCTTGCGCTGGCACAGCAGCGGGTCGGTGGCGATCGCGGTGAGCAGCCCGGCGTGCGGGTCGAAACCGCCGCCGCCCGGCCTGCCCAGCACGCTGGCCAGGTCGAACCGGAACCCGTCCACGCCGAGTTCGCCCGCCCAGTACCGCAGTGAGTCGGTGACCAGCCGGACCACCGTGGGCGAGCCCGCGTCCAGGGTGTTGCCGCAGCCGGTGAGGTCGAAGCCGCCGCCGCCCGGTCCGTGCAGGTAGTAGGCTGGCGCGTCCAGGCCGCGGAAGCTCAGCGTGGGGCCGTCCAGGCCGCCCTCGCAGGTGTGGTTGAACACCACGTCCAGCAGCACCTCGATGCCGGCCGCGTGCAGGGCGGCGACCATTTCCCGGAACTCCTCGACCTCCCGGCCGGGTTCGCTGGCGTAGGCCGCGTGCGGGGCCAGGAAGCCCAGGGTGGAGTAGCCCCAGTAGTTGTGCCGCCCGGCCCTGGCCAGCGCTGGCTCGTCGGCGAAGGAGTGCACCGGCAGCAGTTCCACCGCGGTCACCCCGAGCCGGACCAGGTGCTCGATGACCACCGGGTGCGCCACGCCCAGGTAGGTGCCGCGCAGGTGCGGTGGCACGGCAGGGTGGCGCTGGGTGAAGCCGCGCACGTGCAGCTCGTAGACGACCGTCTCCTCCCACGGCACCTCCGGCCGCGGCCCGGTGTCCGGCCCGCCGGGCGCGGTGACCACCGAGAGCGGCACGCTGCCCAGCGAGTCCACCGCGGACGGGATGCCGCTCATCGGGTCCTCGCCCAGATGGCCCAGTGTCGCGTCCAGATCGGTGACAGTGCCGCTGATCCGCCTGGCGTAGGGGTCGAGCAGGATTTTCGCCGGGTTGCAGCGCACCCCGCGGTAGGGCTCGTACGGGCCGTGCACCCGGTAGCCGTAGCGCTGGCCAGGGGTCACGCCGGGGATGAGGCCGTGCCAGACGCCGAAGGTGCGCTCGGTCAGCTCGTACCGGCGTTCCACCAGGCCACTCGGCCCGTCCTCGACCAGGCACACCTCGACTGCCTCGGCGGATGCCGAAGCCACCGCGAACCGGACGCCGCCGGGTTCGGGATGCGCCCCGAGCGGGAACGGCCTTCCGGCGAGCACCTGGGTGTCGACCTCGGCAGTCATGGCCTTGATCTTGCCTCCTCCGGGGCCGGTTGCGGGAGCGCCGAGCGGTCGGCGTGCCTCCCCGGTGGACGGGCCCGGGAGCGGGATGACAAGAATGGGGTCCGTGACCGAGCACGGCGGGCTGCCGGCCAGCGGGGCCAACGGTGTCGATGTAACCGATCTGGTGGTGCGCATGGACACCGTGGGTGTCCGAAGAGGGCGCACCACGCTGGTCCGTGGAATTGACTGGCGGGTGGAGCTGGACGAGCGCTGGGTGGTGCTGGGCCCGAACGGGGCAGGCAAGACCACCCTGCTGCGGCTGGCCGGCGCCGAGATGCATCCGACCTACGGGACGGTGCACATCCTCGGCGAGAAGATCGGCCGCACCGACGTCTTCGAGCTGCGCCCGCGGATCGGCTTCTGCTCGGCCGCACTGGCCGCCAGGGTGCCGGGCGAGGAACTGGTGCGCGACCTGGTGGTCAGCGCCGGGTACGCGGTGCTGGGGCGCTGGCGGGAGGACTACGACCAGCAGGACACCCGCCGCGCCGACGAGCTGCTCAAGGCGATGGGCATCGCGCAGCTGGGTGACCGGACCTTCGGCACGCTGAGCGAGGGCGAGCGCAAGCGCACGCTGATCGCCCGCGCGCTGATGACCGACCCGGAGATGCTGCTGCTGGACGAGCCCGCGGCCGGCCTGGACCTGGGTGGCCGGGAGGACCTGGTGGCCCGGCTCTCCGAGCTGGCCATGGACCCGGACGCGCCGGCCATGGTGCTGGTGACCCACCACGTGGAGGAGATCCCGCCCGGCTTCACCCACGCGCTGCTGCTGCGCGAGGGCGGCGTGGTGGCCCAGGGCCTGCTGGACGACGTGCTGACCGAGGACAACCTCTCCGCCGCCTTCGGCCAGAACCTGACCTTGCAGCGCAACGGCGACCGGTTCTTCGCCTGGCGGAAGTGAGCGCCGGAGCCAGCCGGGTTACTGCGCGGTAGCCTTCCTCTCGCAAGCATGGGTCAGCGCGAGGAGGGCACCAGCGTGGGTGAGTTCGTCAGGCTCGAAGTCGACGGTGGGGTAGGCACCATCCGGTTGGACCGGCCGCCGATGAACGCGCTGAACAAGCAGGTCCAGGAGGAGATCCGGGCCGCCGCGACCGAGGCCGCCACCAGGGCCGACGTGCGCGCGGTGATCGTCTACGGCGGCGAGAAGGTCTTCGCGGCCGGGGCGGACATCAAGGAAATGGTCAACATGTCCTACGCGGACATGGCCGCCCGCGCTGGGGCGCTGTCCTCGGCGCTGTCCTCGGTGGCGGAGATTCCCAAGCCGACCGTGGCCGCGATCACCGGGTACGCCCTGGGCGGCGGGTTCGAGCTGGCGTTGTGCTGTGACCGGCGGATCGCCGGGGACAACGCCAAGGTGGGGCAGCCGGAGATCCTGCTCGGCATCATCCCTGGTGCCGGTGGCACCCAGCGGCTGGCGCGGCTGGTCGGGCCGAGCAAGGCCAAGGACATCGTCTACACCGGCCGGTTCGTCGGCGCCGAGGAGGCGCTGCGGATCGGCATGGTGGACGAGGTGGTCGGGCCGGATGACGTCTACGCCGCCGCGCTGCGCTACGTCCAGCCGTTCCTGACCGGTCCGGCCGCCGCGCTGGCCGCGGCCAAGGCCGCCATCGACGGCGGGCTGGACAACGACCTCAACAGCGGAATGAAGCTGGAGAGCCATCTGTTCTCCGCGTTGTTCGCCACCGAGGACCAGAAGATCGGCATGACCTCGTTCGTGGAGAACGGTCCCGGAAAGGCGAAGTTCGTTGGCCGCTGACCCCACCCCCAATCCGCACGCCACGGCCGAGCAGGTCGAGGCCGCCTGGCAGGACCCCAAGCTCGCCAACGTGCTCTACCACGACTGGGAGGCGGGCACCTACGACGAGAAGTGGTCCATCTCCTACGACGAGCGCTGCATCGACTACGCGGTCGGCCGGTTCAAGGCCGCCGCGGGTGACGCCGGGCCGTACAAACACGCCATGGAACTGGGCTCGGGCACCGGGTTCTTCCTGCTCAACCTGATGCAGGGCGGGGTGGCCGACAAGGGCTCGGTCACCGACCTCTCACCCGGCATGGTCGAGGTCGCGCTGCGCAACGCGAAGAACCTGGACCTGGACGTGGACGGCCGGGTCGCGGATGCCGAACGCATCCCGTACGAGGACGAGAGCTTCGACCTGGTGGTCGGACACGCGGTGCTGCACCACATCCCGGACGTGCAGGCCGCCTTCGCCGAGGTGCTGCGGGTGCTCAAGCCCGGTGGCCGGTTCGTCTTCGCCGGCGAGCCCACCAAGGTCGGCGACTTCTACGCCCGCCGCCTGGGCCGGGTCGTGTGGTGGCTGACCACCAACCTGACCAAGCTCCCGGTCCTGGACGCCTGGCGCCGCCCCCAGGAGGAACTGGACGAGTCCTCCCGCGCGGCGGCCCTGGAGTCCGTGGTCGACCTGCACACCTTCGACCCGACCGAACTGGAGCGGATGGCCCGCGCGGCAGGCGCGACCGGCGTCCGGGCCAGCACGGAGGAGCTGACCGCGGCCCTGTTCGGCTGGCCGGTCCGCACCTTCGAGGCCGCGGTGCCGAGGGAGAAACTCGGCTTCGGCTGGGCGATGTTCGCCTACCGCACCTGGCAGCGACTGTCCTGGGTGGACGAGAAACTCCTCACCGGCCTCATCCCCCGGGAAGCCTTCTACAACGTCCTGATCACCGGCTCCAAGCCGGAGTAGTCCCAGCCCCACCCCTCGGCGGGCGGCCTCGTGCCGCTCGTCGCGGGGCGGCGGCCGCCGCCCGATACGCACCCTCCGCTCACCGCACCAGCGTGCTGACCGACACATAATCCGATGGTCGACTGGGGCACCCTGGCGGCATGACGCTGGTGGGGGCCGTGGCGGCCGAGCAGGAGTTGGCACGCTGTGCGGTGGCGGCCCGCCCGGAGTGCCCAGTCAGCCCCGACGGCAGACACTGCCAGTCCGCCACCGGCGCCCCCTACTGCCAATTCTGCGGCGCCCCGATGTAACCCACCCCCGGTGTGTTGGCCGTTGTGGACGGCGAGTTGGCCGTTGTGGGCGGTGTGTTGGCCGTTGTTGTACGGGGTGTTGGCCGTTGTGGGCGGGCGAAGCCCGAAAACCGGTGGTGGGGATGGGGAACCGGCCACGAGCACTGGCTCTTGATCTTTGCTTGTGGCTGTCAAGCCGAAGATCAAAAAAAGGATGGCCTCGCCGGCCGGGCAGACCACCGGAGGGGTGGGGCAGATCAAGAGCCGGCATGAGCAGGTTGCGGGGCGGGGTTTGGGCTGCCGGGGCCGGTTCCAGCGTGGCTCCGAGGGCTCGCGTGTTCTCCGTACGGCCTTCCGCCAGCCAACCACACCCCGATGAGCGGCCCCCGTCACGTTGGGTTGGCCGGGCGGCGGATTGTGTTGCAGGGGCCACTCATCGGGGTGTGGTCTGCATGCTCCAGGCCGTACGGAGAACACGCGAGAGCCCTCGTCGTGGGGTTTCACCCCCAACCCCACCCCCCGCTCCGTCCCACAACGGCCAACGTGGCGTACGAGTTGGGCCAACTCGCCGTCCATAACGGCCAACTCGCCGTCCACAACGGCCAACTCGGCGTCCATAACGGCCAACACTCGGGGGAGACTTAGT
This sequence comes from Crossiella sp. CA198, assembly GCF_052078295.1. Taxonomy (NCBI): domain Bacteria; kingdom Bacillati; phylum Actinomycetota; class Actinomycetes; order Pseudonocardiales; family Pseudonocardiaceae; genus Crossiella; species Crossiella sp. CA198. Next base: position 183,077 of record NZ_JBQJIM010000008.1, on the reverse strand, counting down.
AGGCGCTGGTGGGGATCCAGTCGGAGTGGCCGAAGCCGACTCCGCCGGTTTGTGGTTCGAAGCTCCAGCTTTGTGCTGGGTCGGCTGGGTTGCAGGCTGTCAGCTGCACGGCTGCCCCCGGTGTTTCGGCCACCGGGGCCAGGCAGACTGCCGGGTTCGCTGTTGAGCGCAGCAGACCCTCCACCACCGCCCAGCGCTGGTTCGCCGCCCCGGTGCACTCCTGCAACTGCGCCGCCGCCCCTGGCGCCACCGCTGGGCCGGCCGGGCCCACGCAGCGGTCGTGGTTCAGCTCGATGTGCAGGGACGCCGTGGCGGGGTCTCGCCAGAAGCCCTGGTTGCCGCCGCCGGTGCAGTTCCAGGACAGCAGGCGGTAGCCGACCCGGGTCGAGTAGCCCTCGGAGTCCACGCACAGGCTGGTCTTGGTGTTGCGGAGCTGGCGGAAGTCCAGCAGGCCGCGGTACAGCGTGGCCGTGCCGGTGCTCGCGGGGTCGACGCAGGTGGCCTCGGCCCAGCCGGGGTTGGCGTAGAAGGCGGTCAGGCAGTCGCCGTAGGCGGTGTGGCCTGCTTCGTTGGGGTGGAAGGACTGCTGGCTGCCCAGGAAGGTCAGGCCGCGCGCCCAGGGGTTGTCCGTGCAGACCTCGTGGCCGTGCAGCAGGCGGCTGGTGTCCAGGTAGCGCGCGCCGGTGTTCTTCGCGGCCTGGCGGACCGCGCGCTCGAACAGCGGCACCACCTTGTTCCGGCCGAAGGCCTGGTCCTTGAGGTAGATCAGGCAGCCGCCCTGGTCCCAGCCGGGGAACTTCGGGTTGTCCTCGACGTCGGGGCTGAACGGGCTCGGATAGCTGCCGAGCACGAGCTGGTAGTCCCCGTCGCCGTAACCCGCGTCCCGCATGGTCTGCCGGAGGCTGGCGATGCCCTTCTCCAGCGACGCCTGACTGCTGTTGACCCGCTGCTGCATGACGTCGGTGTAGGTCGGCCAGCAGTTGCCTGCCAGCAGCAGTCTGCGGCCCGCGCAGTCCTTGGCCAGCGGGCCGAACTCCAGGCCGCCGTGGTCGTTGGCCCCCGACATCAGCCAGATCAGCCGGATCCGGGTGTTGCGGGCCTTGATCGCCAGGCTGTCGCCCTGGTTCAGCTCGTCGAACTGCTTCGAGCCGCTGCGGTACACCAGGTGCGTGCTCTCCGCGCCGGAGCACGCGAGGTTGAACCTCAGTTCGGTGTCGAACCGAGCCTGGTGCACCGCGGCGTCCACCGACCGGTGACAGAAGTTCACCGGTCCGTCCGTGCCGGGTTCGTAGTTGCCAACGCCCTCACCCGAGACCTGGCTGTCGCCCAGGCTGACCACCGCGGATTTGCGCTGTTCCAGCGCCCGCGGCTCGGGGCTTCCGTACAGCGCGGTCGACTCGCCCGCCCGGATCTTCTCCAGGTCCGTTGGCAGCTCGGCCACCGCGCGCACCTGGGCGGAGGCGGGCGGGGCCTGGACGGCGAGCAACCCGGCCAGACAGCTCAGCAGCAGGGCCAGACTGGTCAGCCGGAACGACGGGACGACGGCGGCACGGACGCGGGCGGTGGAGCGGGCGGTCGTGAACACCCCATCCTTGTCGCACGTCCGGCACAGCGGTGGAACCCTCGGGGACGCCGGGTCACCCGAGGGATCCACGCATGTACCCGGCAGGTTGACCCTTGCCGGTGCAAGTGTCAGCGCGTAGCCGGGACTCCGGAGGTCAGCCGGTCCAGCACGAATCGGCTGACCTCGGCCACGTCGGCGTCCAGCAGCACGTCGATCCGCCGGCCGGTGGCATCGGGCATCCGGTTGCCGAAGGTCGCGCCGCGGCCGGGTCCGGTGCCGCAGTCCACCTCCACCGGCAGCGCGGTCCGCCGCAGCATCCCGGGCCGGGCCGCCTCCAGCACGGCCAGCACGTCGTGCAGCGCCACCTCGTCCACCCCGTAGAAGGCCAGGTACTGCCGCCGGTAGTGGTCGACCACCTTGGCCAGCGTCTCGGCCGGACCGCCCGCGGCGGCCAGTTCGGCCAGCCAGGCGCTGTCCACCGCGCAGCGCAGGGACAGGTCCAGCGGGACCAGGCTGGTCGGCACGTCCTCTTCGACCAGCACCCGGCGGGCCGCCTCCGGGTCGCTCCAGATGTTGAACTCGGCCGCGGGCGTGGTGTTCCCGGCGGCCAGCCCGCCACCCATGATCGAGAGCCGGCCGATCCTCGGCTTCAGCTCCGGGTAACTGGCCAGCAGCAGCGCCACGTTGGTCAGCGGGCCGATGGCCACGATGGTCACCGGCGACTCGGCCGCGCGCAGGGTGTCGGCCATCAGCTGGACCGCGCCCCTCGGGTCCGGCGCGGCGGCGGGCTCGGGCAGCAGCGCGGACTGGCCGCCGAGGCCGTCCGTGCCGTGCCAGCCCTCCGCGCGGAAGGCCGCCGGGTAGACCAGCGGACGATCAGCGCCGATGCCGACCGGGATATCAGTCCGGCCCAGCATGGTGAGCAGCCGGAGAGCGTTCGCGCTGGTCAGCTCGGGTCCGACGTTGCCGAACACGGTGGTCACCGCACGCAGGTCCAGCTCGGGGCTGTTCACCGCGAACAGGAACGCGACCGAGTCGTCGATGCCAGGGTCGGTGTCCAGGATCAGGGGCGTGGGGCTCATGCGAGCACCTCCTCAACTTCTGTCTGGGTGGGCAGCGCGGGCTGGGCGCCGTGCCGGGTGGCGGTGAGCGCGCCGACCGCGCAGGCCCGGCGCAGCGCCTCGGTGTCGGAGCGGCCTTCGAGCAGGCCGAGCATCAGCGCGGCGGTGAAGGCGTCCCCGGCCGCGGTGCCGTCCACCGCGGTCACCCTCGGCGGCGCGGCCTCGGCCACGATCTGCCCGTCCCTGCGCAGCTCCGCGCCCTTGGCGCCGTGCGTGATGGCCACCGTGCGGGCCAGCTCGATGTTGTCGATCTGCTCGAACTCGCTCTGGTTGACCACGACCAGGTCGGCCCTGCGCAGCACCTCAGCGGGCACCGGGCGGGCCGGGGCGGCGTTGAGCGCGAAGAAGCCGGTGGCGTGCTCGGCCGCGGCGACCACGGCCGCCTCCGGCACCTCCAGCACGGTCAGCACCCCGTCCGCGCCGGTGAGCTGCGCCGGCCGCACGCTCAGGTGCGCGTTGGCGCCGGGCACCACCACGATGGTGGTCTCGGCGGACTCGTCGACCTGGATCAGCGCCAGCCCGGTCGGTCCCGGCACCACGGCCAGCTCGGACAGGTCGACCCCGGCCGCCCGCAGCAGGGCCAGCGCGTCCTCGGCCAGCGCGTCGTCGCCGACCGCGGCCACCAGGCGCACGTCCGCGCCCAGCCTGCGCGCGGCCAGGGCCTGGTTGGCCCCCTTGCCGCCGGGGGCCTGGTCGTAGTGGGTGGCGGTCAGCGTCTCGCCGGGACGGGGCAGGACGGGCAACCGGGCGATGAGATCGAGGTTGACGCTGCCGACAACGGTGATGGATACAGGCACGGCCCCTATCCTGCCTATTACTGGCCCGTTAGGGTCTCGATTTCATGACGAGCATGTGGGGCGCGCCGCTCGCGTCGCGTCTGGGTTCGTGGCGGAAGTCACGGCGGGACCCGCGGCAGGCGAAGTTCCTGACCGTGGCCTCCCTGCTCTGGGTGATCAAGCACCGCGCCTGGACGCCCTGGTACCTGGTCCGCTACTGGCGGCTGTTGAAGTTCCGGCTGCTCAACCCGCACGTGATCCTGCGCGGCATGGTCTTCCTCGGCCGCAAGGTCGACCTGCACTGCAGGCCGGGTTACGGGCGGCTGGAGATCGGCCGCTGGGTGCACATCGGCGACGGCAACGCGATCCGCTGCCACGAGGGTTCGCTGCGCATCGGCGACAAGGCGGTCTTCGGCAAGGACAACGTGGTCAACTGCTACCTCGACATCGAGATCGGCGCCTCCACCCTGGTCGCGGACTGGGTCTACATCTGCGATTTCGACCACGTCACCGCGGACATCCACCAGCCGATCAAGGACCAGGGCATCGTGAAGACCCCGGTCCGGCTGGGCCCGGACTGCTGGCTGGCCACCAAGGTCACCGTCTTACGCGGGACCAGGATCGGCCGCGGTTCGGTGCTGGGCGCGCACGCGGTGGTCAAGGGCGATATTCCGGAGTACTCGATCGCGGTCGGCGCACCGGCCAGGGTGGTCCGGGACCGGCGCGCGGACTACGAGGCGGACGCCGCCCGGCGGGCCGCCGTGGCCGACATGGCCCGCAAGGCCAAGGAGGCCATGCGGCAGACCCAGGGCGAGTAGGCCCGGCCCGGCGGCGCGGTCATCGGCCGCGCCGCCCGGCCGGCTCAGCCGACCCGGATGTGCCGGAGCTGGACCTGCCAGCGCCGCAGCTGGGCGGTCAGCGCGTTGTCCCGGTTGGGCAGCAACCGCAGTCCGGCCCCCGCGGCCACCAGCTCGGCGACCTCGGCGACGGTGCGGTCCACGGTGGGCACGTGCGTGGCGAAGAGCGGATCGGCCAGCGCGGCGGCACAGCGGTCGTACTGCAGCGCGGCCCAGCCGTTGCGGGTCTCACCCCGGCTGCGCAACCGCCGCAGCAACAACTCCCGGTCCGGCACGACCAGCGTGTGATGGCTGACCTCGTGCCCGCGCTCGCGCAGCCAGCCGATGATCTCCTCGTAGTAGGCGGGATTCACCAGCGTCATCGGCACGATCACCACCCCGGCCGCGTCCATGGCGACCTGGTCCAGCATCTCCCTGGTGCCGGTGCGCCACAGCGGGATGTCCTGGAAGTCACCACGGCTGTCCCTGGGCATCATCCGATGCATCCCGCAGCCGAGGTGCTCGGGATCGGCGATGTGACTACCGGGCAACCGACGCTGGATCTCGTGCGCGACCTGGGTCTTGCCTGCGCCGAAGGTTCCGTTGATCCACAACAGCATGTCCTCGAAGCTACCCGGACCAGGACCAGGTATCACCCGTTCAGTCCAGCACCGCCCGGCGAAGGGCGGCTTAGAGTGCTCCTTCCTGTCGTCGTCGGGGCTGAACAGCGCGAGGTGAATCGTGGCTGTGTCCCGATTGTGGCTGGTGGCCGGAGTGTGCTGGACAGGCGCGCTGCTCGCCGGCTGTGGCTCGCCCCCGGCGGGGCAACCGTCCCGGGTGCCGGAGACCTCGTTCAGCACCACCGGGACCACCACCGCGGCAACCACCACCACAACCGTTCCGGCGCCCCCGCCGATGCCGTCGCAGCCGCCCCCGCCGCCCGTGCCGCAGACCTCGGCCAGGCCGCCCGCGCCGCCGCGGACCACCCCGAAACCGCCGCCTCCGCCACCGCAGCCGAAAACCGACCGGCGATACCGGACCTGCAAGGAGGCCAAGGCGAACGGCCTCGGCCCGTACTACCTCGGCGTCGATCCCGAATATCACTGGTACAAGGACGCCGACCACGACGGCAAGGTGTGCGAGTAGCTACTCCCGGCCGAAGACGTTGCCGGAGGGGATCTTCGGCCGCCCCAGCACCGGGTGCGGCCGACGGCCGGTCGCCGCGTACACCGCCGCGGTGTCGGCCGCGATCAGATCCCAGTTGAAGTCCGTGGACAGCCGCGCCTTGGCCGCCTTCGCCCGTCGCTTGGCCGCGGCCGGATCGTCCAGCACCGCGCGCACCGCGCTGGTCAGCCCGTCCAGGTCGCCCGGGGTGAACGACAACCCGGTGCGCCCGTCGCGCACCACCTCGCCCAGGCCGCCCGCGGTGGAGGCGACCAGGGGCGCGCCCGCGGCGGCGGCTTCCAGGGCGACGATGCCGAAGGGTTCGTAGCGGCTGGGCAGGATGACGGTGTCGGCGGCGGGCAGCAGGGCGGAGAGGGCCTGGTCGGAGAGGTGGCCGACGAAGTCGACGGCGCGCCGGACGCGGAGTTTGCGGGCCGCGGCGACCAGGTGTGGTTCGTGGATTCCCTTGCCTGCCACCACGAGTCGCGCGCCGGGGTGCGAGCGGCGGATCCGGGGCAGGGCGGCGAGCAGGTCCTGGACGCCCTTCTCCCATTCCAGCCTGCCGAAGAAGAGCAGCAGCGGCGCGCCGTCGGGGGCGTGCGTGGCGCGGGCGCGGGCCACCTCGGCCTGGTCGACCCGCCAGCGGCGGGGCTCGATCCCGTTGTGCAGCACGGTGATCAGCTCCGGCTCGACCTCGAACAGGTGCAGTGCCTCATCACGCATGGCGGCCGAGCAGGTGATCATGCCGTCGGAGCGGTTGGCCAGCCACCATTCCACCGAGTGGATCTGCTGGTTCAGCGTGTGGGACAGCCAGCCGCTGTGCCTGCCCGCCTCGGTGGCGTGGATGGTGGAGACCAGCGGCGCGTCCGCGGCCTCGGCCAGGGTGATCGCGGCGTGCGCGACCAGCCAGTCGTGCGCGTGCACCACCTGCGGCCGCCACGCTCGCAACAGCGCCAGGCCGGTGCGGGTCATCGCGTGTCCCATGGCCAGCGTCCAGGCGACCAGGTCGTCCTCGAAGGTCAGGTGCGCCGGGTCCTCGGCCACCCGGACCACCCGCACGCCCTCGCCGAGGACGTCCTCGCCGGGGTGGGTCACCGCGTCCGTGCCCGCGGGCTGGCGGCACAGCACCACCACGTCATGCCCTTGGGCGGCAAGGCTTTTCGCCAGTGCGTGCACATGACGGCCCAGGCCGCCGACCACGACCGGCGGGTACTCCCAGGACAACATCAGCACGCGCATGCGGACACCCGTTCCTCCCCGTGTGCGGACAACCTACCCACCGGACCCGGCCCGCAGCCCACGCGCGTCGAGCTGGCCGAACAACCCGTCCGGCGCGCGCAGTTCGGCGGCCAGCCGCAGTGCCCGCCGCCGGTCGCCCTCGCCGAGCAGCCGGGCCAGCTCGTGCGCGTGCCCGCCGTGGATCTTCGCCCGCCGCCGCGCGTAGTCGGCAGCGGAGTCCTTGGTGACCATGAACGCCCAGTCGCTGGACAGGCTCAGCAACGTCTCCCGCACCAGCTGGTCGAAGGCGAGGTCCCGGGTCGTGCCGGACAATGACGAGTCCACTGTGGACAGTACCCGGCGTTGCAGGTCCGCGCCGTCGGTGACCAGATCGGCCACCTGCTCGCCGTCCCAGACCCGCCAGTCCTTGCCCGAACCCCAGGAGGAGGCGGGCAGGTCCACCGGCGCGCCGAGGTGACCCGCCTCCAGCGCGCCACGCAGCGTGGTCACCCGCACCCCGGCTGCCGGCAGCGCGCGCAGCACCGCCTCCAGCCAGGCCGGGCCCTCATGCCACCAGTGCCCGAACAACTCGGTGTCGTAGGCGGCCACCACCAGGCCCGGTTTCCCGTCCCGCGCGGCCAGTTCGGTCAGCCTGCGCACCACGGTGTGCACGAAGTCGGCGGCGTGCCTGGCCACCGCGACCGCGGCCAGCTCCGGGTCGTAGGGCCGTTTCTGCTCCGGCGGCACGTGTTTCCCGGTGACCCTGGAGGGTTTCAGCCCGGACGGGTGGTTGTAGGTGTGGAAGTCCCGGTAGGCCGGATCGCCGGGATACCCGGCCTTGGGCGACCAGACCCGGTAGGTCACCTCAAGGTCCCGCCCGAAGCAGATCACCTCCGAGGAGCCGACTGGCCGGGCCGCCGCGGTGTCGCCGTGCAGGGCCGGACCGTCCACCAGGAACCGCCGCACCCCGGCCGCCGCGTACCCGGTCTCCATGCCCGGCGCGTACCCGCACTCCGGCGCCCAGATCCCCTCCGGCGCCCGGCCCACCCGGGACGCGGTGTCGGCCAGCCCCAGCCGCAACGCGAACTCGCGCAGTCGCGGATCCAGCAACGGCTGGAACGGATGGGTGGCCGGACCACCCAGCAACTCGATGATCCCGTTGTCCGCCAACGGTCGCAGCACCGGGGAGAACCCGTGCCGCCACCGCGACTCGAACTCGGCCAGCGTCTCCGACGCCTGCCGGTGCTCGGCCGCGGCCAGCTCGCGCAGCAGCGGATCGCCCTGCCGCCACTGGGCGCCGGCGAAATGCGCGCGGGTGAGCCAGGAGCCCAGCCAGTGGTGGTAGGCGCGCACGGAATAGGGATCGTCCAGCTGCGCGGCCAGCACCGGCGTCACGCCCAGGGTCAGCACATCCCGGCGACCCTCGGCGGCGAAGTGCTCCAGCATCCGCAGCAGCGGCTGGTAGGAGTGCGCCCAGGCCTGGTACAGCCATTCCTCGCCGACCGGCCACACCCCGTGGTGGCTCAGCCAGGGCAGATGGCTGTGCAGCACCAGGCTGAAACTGCCGATCGGCTCCGCGCTCACGGCCGCACCGCCACGGCCACCAGGTCCAGGCTGGCGTCGATGTCCTCGGTGTGGATGGCGAAGTCCGCGACCCCGACCCCGGCCACATCGCCCAGCAACGGCTCCGGCCACGGCCCGTCCCCGAGCACCACCGCCACCTGCGCCTCGATGATCGACCCGCCGTGCGCGGCGTCCAGCGCGCGCAGCCGCGGCCCGTGGTGCAACCCGGCCAGCAGCTCCACCCGGAAACCCGCCGCGCGCACCAGCTCGTCCAGCTCGGCCGCGGCCAGTTCCCGGGTGTGGAAGGGGTTCAGCGGGGTGTCCCGACCCGGCGAGAAGGTGATCCGGTTCGGCGTGGTCAGCAGCAGCCGCCCACCCGGCCGCAGCACCCGCAGGCATTCGGCCAGGAACCCCGGCTGGTCCCACAGGTGCTCGATCACCTGCAGATTGGCCACCACGTCGATCGCGCCGTCGGCGAAGGGCAGCGCGACCAGGTTCCCGCGCAGCACCGACACCCGCGGATAGCACGTGGCCACGTGCGCCACGGTCAGCTCGTCGTAGTCCAGCCCGACCACCCGCGCGGCCACCGAGGCGATCAGATCCGCCCCGTAGCCCTCCCCGCAGCCCGCCTCCAGCACGGTCGCGCCCGCGCAGTGCGGCAACAGCGCCGCGTACGCCGCCTCGTGCCGACGGAACCAGTAGTTTTCCTCGGCGATGCCCGGGACAGTGCGCTCACCGGTGAGCGGCAGCGATTCGGCGGTCACCCGTCGTACCCTACCGGTCAGTAACTCCAGGTACGAGGGTCAGCCCGGCTTCTGCTCGGCGGTACGGCCGGCAAGCCGGTGGAGTAGCTCTGTCGCCAGCTGGTGAAACTCCTGGTAACACTTCCGGACAAGCACCCCTGTGCTGCCCAGTGCGCCGTCCGCGGGTAGCAGGGCGAACATCGGCTTCCGGTGTTCCTGGGCGAGCAGCGAAAGGGTCCGATAGTTCCTGATCGTGGCCAGCTCGTGTTGTGTGCCCGGTTCACTCGTCGGTTCGTCCAGCAGGGCCTCGGCGAAAATCCGCGGAAGTGCCTCCACTCGTTGCTGGTAGGTCAGTGATGGGCGGTCGATGCGCGTGATCGCGGACCGCACCAGCACATAACCGAGCGGGTGCATGCGTCCAACCGGAGCCGCGATGTCGCCGGGCACCTGCGGCAGCAGATCCTGTTGCCAGGTGGCTCGCCAGTTTCGCAGGCTTGCTCCGAGCGAACGCAAACCTCGGACCGAGTAGCTGTCCGTGGTCACCGGGACCACCACGGTGTCGGCGGACAACAGGGCCACCCGATTGACAGCACCCAGGTTGGGACCGAGGTCAATCAGCACGAAGTCCGCGTCCACCAGTTTTTCGGCAGCCGCGATGACCTGGTGGATCGCGGTCACCTTCCGGACTGAACCGAGATCGTCATTACGGAGGGTCCGCGCCCAGGCATCGTGCAGCCCGTCTTCGAAGTCCCCGATGCCGATGTCGCCTGCCAGCAGCCAGAGTCCATCGGTCGCTTCCAGGAGGTCGGGCGCGGCTATGTCGCCGCGACCGCGCATGAGCGGATCCAGCGCGTCCGTGATGGTGGAGATCGTCGGCTGGGCTGCCACCAGTGACAGGTCCTCGTCCTGGAGAAACAGCGACGTCAGATCGGCTTGCGGGTCAAGATCCACTGCGAGCACGCGATGTCCGAGTCGTTGCAACATGTGTGCCAGGTGGTAGGTCAACGTCGTCTTGCCCACCCCGCCCTTGTTGTTGAACAACGCGATGGACGTCATGTCGCTCTCCTGAGTACGACGGTCCACGACGAATCGTCCACCGTGAACTCGGGCGGTGGATTGCCGTTGCGATCCAGGGCGGCCCGGATCCGGCCGATTCCCCGGCCGAATCGGTTGACATAACCGAGCGACTTCATTGCCGCTGCCAGCGAAGGGTTGCGGTAGTCGTTGACCCGATCGAAGTTGTCCTCGCGCACCTGTCCGTACGGGCCACCCGGGTTTGTCACCTCGATCCGATCGTCGAACCACACGATTCGCACCGGCGCGTAGGAGGATTGGTAGTTCCGGTGCATGACCGCGTTCATGCAGACCTCGCGCAACGCCTCGAACGGGTAGTCGGGTCGCTGTTCCTCGCGAAAGCCGTCGTGGTCGGTCAGTCGCGTGTGCAGGTGCCCGCGCAGCACGGCGGCGAGTCTGGTCGCGCTACCCACGATGTTGGACCGGAGTTCCTGCTCGTCGGACACCGCCGCGTCCAGATCAACGCCCTGATAGCGGACGAACTGGACGTAGGCACCCGGAATATGGGCACTCGGATCGATGCCGAGCACGAGCACGCCGACCACCGTGGGCACGTCGTCGGAGGTGGCCATGCGCAAGGACGCGAGCTGAAGTTCGAGCGGGCGGTGGTTTTCTTCGATGATCTCGGGCGCGACCACAGCGGGCAGGTAGTCCGAGCGGAACAGCGACAGGTCCAGATCATCGAGACCGGCGCTGTGGATCGGCCGCGTGTCATACGGGCCGTCCAGGGCTCGCCGCCGTTCGCTGAGCACCCGTTCGTCATCCCGGGTCGCTTCCCGTGTGGTGGGACCGGGACGAACCCAGGCAATGCCCTTGAACCGCACCGGTGGCGTGGCCGACGCTTCGACGTGCACGCGGATGACCGGACTGCCTTGAAAACTCGCCACCTCCACCGTGAGTGAGGGGCGGTCCAGAATTCGGCCGCTGTCGCGCAGGAAGTCCGTGAGAGTCAGCAGTTCGTTGTCACTGATGTCGACTCCGGCGACCGGGGTTCCATTGTCCGCGACGCCAATCAGGAGGTCTCCACCGCCAGTCTTGGCCAGGTCGTTGGCCAAGGCGCACACGACCTGGCCAAGGCCATCCCTGTTCTTGCTTGACTGGTTGAACTCCAGGCTGACGGTCTCCTGGGTGCCCAGCAGCTCAGCAAGATCATTGCGCACACGGCCATGGTGGCACGCTCCGAGCGACCGTCATGAGGGACGCGCCTTGACGAGGGTCAGCCTCCCAGGAACAGGGACGCGCTGGCCACATCGGCCTGCTCGTACTGGATCACCGAGTCCGACCCGGCCTTGGCGAAGCGCCGGTACCGCCGCGGCACCACCTCCGCCGACTCCCGGATCGAGGCGTCCACCTCCCGGTACTTCGGCGTGAACGCCTGGCCCAGCACCCCGGCGCCGAGTGCGGGCAGGAATCCGTCCAGCTTGGCCCGTGCGGTCTCCCAGGCCTGCAGGTACTGGTCCGCGTTGTCCCGCAGCGACCGCATCGAGGCCGCCACCGCACCCAGGTCCATGTCCGCCGAACTCATCAGTTGCCTCCCAGGCCGCGGCCGGTGGTCAGGTTCTCCCAGGGGTTGATCGGCGGGCGCCGGATGATGTCGTCCTGCTCGCCCGCGATCAGCGCGGCGACGTTGTGCACGTTGGTGCTGCCCCTGGCGGAGTACCCGGAATGGCCGGAACCGGCGGTCAGCGGCTGGTCATCGGGATAGCGCGGGGGCGCGGAGCCGGTGTCGCCGCTGATCGAGGGCAGGCCGGTGCCGGGATCGCCGCCGAAGACCCCGGGGTAGGTGACCGGGTCGTCCGGGTTCTCCAGCACCAGGATCCGTTCCGGGGTCAGGCCCAGCTCGGCCGGATTCGTGGTGCCGAAGCCGGGGGAGCCCCAGATCGCGGCCCGGTCCACGCCGGTGCCCTGCAACAGGGCCAGGCCGGTGGTGGTGGAGCCGTAGGAGTGGCCGAGCGCGGTGAGCTGCGGGTCCACCGGGCGGGCCCCGTCGATGCCGCGCAGGAACCCGGCGAGGTTGTCCGCGCCTGCCCGCGCTGCCTTGTCCAGGGCCACCGTCTGCGCCGGGTCGGTGAGGCTGTCCACGGTGATCTGCGGCGCCTGGTAGCCCAGGTAGGCCACCGTGGCCACCGTTTCCTTGTCCCGGCCGTTGTTGTCCAGCACCTGCTCGGTGCGCTCCTTGAGCACCGCCAGATCGGTGTCGTAGCTGTTCAGCGCGCCGTCCACGGTGGTGGTCAGGCCGGGGGTGAACACCGCGACCTGGTTGGCGTTGTCCACATCGCCGTTGCCGATGGCCGCCTCCACCCGCTCCTTGTCGGTGGTGAGCAGCAGCAGGCTGCGGCCGTCCTTGTTGGCCACCTTCTCCACCACGTCCAGCGAGGCGAGCTTGGCGTCCAGGACGGCCAGCTGCTTGCGGTGCTCCTCGGCCTCGGCCTGCCGCTCCCAGTACAGGAACGGCTTGTCCGGGTCGTTCTCGTAGCGCCGCACCAGCTCGTCCCGTTCGGCCCGCAGCCGGGCCCGCTCCTCGGGCAGCCGGTTCATGTTGGCCTTGTCCCGGTCGGCGAACGGGATGCCGTCCCGGTTGCCGATCAGCTCCGGGTGCTCGGCGATGATCGTGTCCCGCTGGCCGTCGGTCAGGTTCTTCCACCAGTCCGCGGTGGCCTCCGGATCGTTGCCCGGCGGCGGTGGCGGGAACTTGCCAGCGGCCGGATCGGCCAGCACGGTCGCGCTCTGCCCGCCGCGGATCCGCTCGGCGGCGGCGTCGAGCAGCTGGGTCAGGTTCTCGGCGACCGCGGCGGCGTAGATCCCGGGCGCCGCGCCGCCCGCGGGGGTGGCGGCCAGCAGCAGGGTCTTGAGGAAGTTCGGCGTGCTCTCCTCGATGTACCGCGCGATCGCCTGCTTGGTGCCGCGCACCTCGGCGGCGAAGCGGCCCGCGTCCTCGCCTGCCCGGCGCATCTCGTCCTGGACCCGGCGGAACTCGGCGGAATCACGCAGCCTGCCGGCGAGCGCCTGCCCGGCCGGGTCCGCCCAGCTGCCGGGCACCTGGGCGCCGGTGTGCTCGGCCCGGTCGATGGTCTCGCTGAGCCGGACCGAGCTGTCGGTCCAGTGCCGGGACAGTTCCTCGGCCTGGTCCTCATCGGTGTCCGGCCACGGCACCTGTAGTCGGACCAGCCACCACAGCGGGCTGGACGGCTCGGCGATCGGCATGCCGGAAGTGTGTGATCGCCCGGCGGCCCGGAGAACGGGCTGGCAGCAAGCTGCCGTCAGCGCAGCGGGGAGATCGTCACGCCCAGGGCCCCTGGCCCCACGTGTGCTCCTATTATCGAGCTGACCTGCGTCAACAGGAACTCGCGGCCGTAGCTGACCCGGGCCTGGAGCTGTTCCAGCAGCTTGCGCGCCCGGTCCGGCGAGCCGAAGTGCTCCACCGCGACGTCCACCGGCCGGTCGCCCGCCCGCTCCACCGCGGCCTCCACCAGCTTCTCCAGCGCCCGTTCGGCGCCCCTGACCTTGCTGAACGGCACGATCTCGCCGCGCTGCAGGGTCAGCACCGGCTTGATGCCCAGCGCGGTGCCGATCAGGGCCGAGGCGGCGCCGATCCGGCCGCCCTTGCGCAGCCAGTCCAGGGTGTCGACGTAGATGAACTCGCTGGCGTGGTGGCAGCGGAACTGGGCGATGCCCTGGACCTGGGCCACGTTCGCGCCCGCGCCCGCCGCCTCGGCCGCGGCCAGCGCGCCGTAGCCCAGGCTCATCCCGCAGGACTGCGAGTCGATGATGTGCACCGGGATCCGGGACTGCGCGGCGGCCTCCTTGGCGGCTTCCAGGGTCTGCGAAAGCTCGCCGGAAAGATGTACGGACACCACAGCCTGCGCGCCCCGGGCGGCGGCCTCCTGGTAGGTCCAGAAGAAGGCGGCCGAGGGCGGCGGCGAGGTGCGCACCGGGATCTGGTTGCGCATGGCCTCGGCTACCTCATCCGGCGGCAGGTACGCCTCGTCGCTGGCCTTCTCGCCCACCTGCAGCTGCAGCTGGACCACGGAGATGCCCATCCGCTCGGCCAGCCCGGTCGGCAGGCAGGCCGTCGAGTCAGTGACCACTGCTACTCGCCGGTACATGGCAGGCCACGCTAGACGCCGTATTAAAGGTTTGCATCCAGGGAAGCGGTTTCAGTGCGGTATCTCGCCCCAGCGGGCACCCCGATGGTGAGCACTGTCACGAATCGGGCCTGCTGAGGCCGCCTTGCAGGCAGATTACTCGCGGGTAACATGCAGGTGGTCGAGGCCACCGTGCATTGGGGGCTTTCGACGTGGGAAGGTTCGCGAAGATCCTCCCGCACAGGTGGATGCCGTCCTTGGTCTCGGAGGTCGAAGAGGACCCATGAACATCGTCGTCCTGGTCAAGCAGGTGCCTGACACCTATTCCGAGCGCAAGCTCACCGAAGCCGACCACACGTTGGACCGTGACTCGGCCGACGCCGTGCTCGACGAGATCAACGAGCGCGCGGTCGAAGAAGCCCTCCGCATCCAGGAGGCACACGGCGGCGAGGTGACCGTGGTCGCCATGGGCCCCGAGCGCACCACCGAGGCCATCCGCAAAGCCCTGTCCATGGGCGCGGACAAGGCCATCCACCTCACCGACCCCGCACTGCACGGCTCCTGCCAGGTGACCACCGCCAAGGCGCTGGCCAAGCTGGTCAGCAGCATTGACGGCGTGGACCTGGTGATCGCGGGCAACGAGTCCAGCGACGGCCGCGGCGGCGCCGTGCCGGCCATGGTCGCCGAGGTGCTCGGCCTGCCGGTGATCACCCAGGCCAGCAAGGTCGAGCTGGATGACACCACGGTCAAGGTGCAGCGGGTCACCGACGAGGGCCTGACCTTCGTCGAGGCCACCCTGCCCGCCGTGGTCAGCGTGACCGAGAAGATCAACGAGCCGCGGTACCCGTCCTTCAAGGGCATCATGGCCGCCAAGAAGAAGCCGGTCAGCTCGCTGTCCCTGGCCGATGCCGGGATCGACGCGGGCGAGGTCGGCCTGGCCGCGGCCAGCACCAAGGTCGTCGAGGCCGCGCCGAAGCCCCCGCGCTCCGGCGGCCAGAAGATCGAGGACGACGGCACCGGCGGCACCAAGATCGTCGAGTACCTGTCCGCGCAGAAGCTCGTCTGAGCAGCAGAGGGAGGAAGACCCATGTCCGAGGTACTGGTCCTCGTCGACCACGTGGACGGCGAGATCAAGAAGTCGACCTTCGAGCTGCTGACGGCCGCGCGCTCACTCGGTGAGCCCAGCGCTGTCGTGGTCGGTTCGCCCGGCACCGCCGCCAAGCTGAAGGAGGCCCTCGCGGGCCACGGCGCGGCCAAGGTGTACGTGGCCGAGTCCGAGGAGGCGGCCACCGTGCTGATCTCCCCGAAGGTCGCGGTGCTCGCCGAGCTGGCCGGGCGGGTCAGCCCGGCCGCGGTGCTGGTCTCGGCCACCATCGACGGCAAGGAGATCGCCGGCAGGCTGGCCATCCGGATCGGTTCGGGTGTGCTCACCGACGCGGTCGACGTGGCCGCCGACGGCACCGCCACCCAGTCCGTCTTCGGTGGCGCCTACACGGTGAAGTCCCAGGTCACCTCGGGGGTGCCGATCATCTCGGTGCGTCCGGGCGCGATCGAGGCCACCCCGGCCGACGGCGCCGCGGCGGAGGAGGCCGTCACGGTCCCCGCCGCCGGTGACCGGGTCGCCCGCGTCACCGGCTCGGAGCCGGTGGTCGGCGGTGACCGCCCCGAGCTGTCCGAGGCATCCGTGGTCGTCTCCGGCGGCCGTGGCGTGGGCAGCGCGGAGAGCTTCGCCGTGGTCGAGCAGCTCGCGGACAGCCTGGGCGCCGCGGTCGGCGCTTCCCGGGCCGCCGTGGACTCCGGCTACTACCCGCACCAGTTCCAGGTCGGCCAGACCGGCAAGACGGTCGCCCCGCAGCTCTACATCGCACTGGGCATCTCCGGCGCGATCCAGCACCGCGCGGGCATGCAGACCTCGAAGACGATCGTCGCGGTCAACAAGGACACCGAGGCGCCCATCTTCGAGATCGCCGACTTCGGCATCGTCGGGGACCTGTTCAAGGTCGCCCCGCAGCTCACCGAGGAGATCGGCAAGCGCAAGGGCTGAGCACTTAGCCCGACAGGATGAAGTTGACCTCCGAGGGGGTTCCGGGGCCGGAAACGGCGTCCGGAACCCCCTCGGTCGCGTCTCGCCAGCTCACGCGGGTTTCACACTCAGGGTCTCCCCGGAGGCGGCACAGGGTCTTCACCGATTTTCCACCGACGCGTCATCGAATGGACTTTCCTCGGGCCGAATGGGCGGGTACACCGAGTGCATGACGCAGTCCAGACTGCTGGTCAGCACCGCCGCCAAGGGCGCGGACCTGTCCGATGACGCTCCGCGCTACTCCCTGCTGGTGGCCAGGGACAGCGAGGAGGTGCGCGCCGCACAGCGGTTGCGCTACCGGGTTTTCGCCGAGGAGATGGGTGCCAGCATCTCCTGTCGCACCGCTGGCGTCGACGAGGACTACTTCGACGAGTTCTGCGACCACCTGGTGGTCAGGGACGACCGGAGCCAGGAGATCGTCGGCACCTACCGGATGCTGCCGCCGGAGCGGGCCGCCGCGGCCGGGCGCCTCTACTCCGACACCGAGTTCGAGCTGAGCGCGCTCAACCCGCTGCGGGACAGCCTGGTGGAGGCGGGGCGCTCCTGTGTGCACCCGGACCACCGCACCGGGTCCGTGGTCGGGCTGGTGTGGGCGGGCATCGCCCGGTACATGCTGCTGTCCGGGCACTCCTGGCTGGCCGGTTGCGCCTCGGTGCCGCTGACCGACGGCGGGTCCTACGCGGCCAGCGTCTGGGACATCGTGCGCACCCGGCACTACGCGCCGGAGGAGTACCGGGTCACCCCGCGCAACCCGTGGGACCCCGACGGCGTGGAGCGCATCCCGCAGGCCACCCTGCCCGCGCTGCTCAAGGGCTACCTGCGGATCGGCGCCTGGGTGTGCGGACGACCGGCGCACGACCCGGAGTTCGGTGTCGCGGACATGTACGTGCTGCTGTCCATGCAGCGGGTCGACCCGCGCTACCTGAACTTCCTGCTCGGTCCGGAGTTCGCCCAGCTGCGCAACGGCCAGGGCGCGCTGCCGCCGGAACCGCGGCCCGGGGCCACGCCTTCGGGTAGTGCTCAGCCGCCAGTCAGGCGCGGTTCGCCATAGGTTCAGCCGGACTGGGCACTCTGAAGCCATGAGCGCAGGTCCAGCGGAGGCGATGCACTCCTGGATGCCGCACTCCCCGTGCGGGGCGTGGTGTCTGTCCACCGGGGACGCCTTGCCGAAGGTGTCCCCCGCCCGGCGCACGCTGCGCCTGGTGACCCTGGCCGCGGTGGTCCTGACCGGACCGCTGTGCGCCCTGACCCTGTCCGTGCTCGGCCCCCGCGGCCGGGCGGCGGTGATCCGCGGCTGGTTCCGCATGGTGCTGGGCGCGCTCGGCGTGCGGCTGCGGGTCTACCGGCCGGGCGCGCTGAGCGTGGCCGAGGAGCGGCGACGGCCGAGGGACCGCGGTGTGCTGGTGGTGGGCAACCACAGCTCCTGGCTGGACATCGTGGCGCTCAACGCGTTGCAGCCGGTGCGCATGCTGGCCAAGGCCCAGGTCAGGGACTGGCCGCTGATCGGCACGCTGGCCGCCCGTGCAGGCACCTTCTTCGTGGACCGGCCCAGGCTCTCCACCCTGCCGCGTACGGTGGCCGAAGTGGCGCAGGCGTTGCGCACCGGGTCGGCGATCGGCGTCTTCCCCGAGGGCACCACCTGGTGCGGGCAGGCCACCGGGCGCTGGCGGCACGCGGCGTTCCAGGCCGCGATCGACGCAGGCATGCCTGCCCGGCCGGTCGCGCTGCGGTTCGTCATCGGCGACCGGATGACCACCGCGGCCGGGTTCCTCGGCGAGGAGACCCTGCTGACCGCGCTGCTGCGCACGGCGGCGCTGCGCGGACTGGTCGTGGAGGCTTCCGTGCTGCCGCTGATCGCGCCGGAGGGCCACGACCGGCGCTCCATGGCCGCGGCGGCCGAGGCCGCGGTGACCGGCGCGCTGGGGCAGGATCCGGCCCGGCGGCAGGTCGAGCACGGCAGGCCCGAGGTGCCCGTGGCGGCGTGAGCAGCGCCTCGGCGAAAAGGGCTGGACCTCCACCGCACTGGAGCATGCACAGTGCTCGGGTGACCTCGACGACGAGTACCCGGCCCCCGTCCCCGCTCTGGGCGCCCGACCGCCGGGCCACCACCACCGGCCTGCTGCTGCTGATCACCCTGGCCGCCTTCGAGGCGATGGGCCTGGGCACCGCGCTGCCCACGATCATCGCCGACCTCGACGGCGCCTCGCTGTACTCCTGGCCGTTCACCGCGTTCCTGGCCGCCAGCATCATCGGCAACGTCTTCGCCGGGCGGGTCTCCGACCGGGTCGGGCCGGTGCCGGGGATCGTCGCCGGGCCCGCCCTGTTCTTCATCGGACTCGTGGTGGCCGGCACCGCGGACACGATGACCCAGCTGCTCATCGGCCGGGCCTTCCAGGGCCTGGGCGCGGGCTCGCAGATCGTCGCGCTCTACGTCATGGTCGCCATCGTCTACCCGGAGCGGGACCGGCCGGCCGTCTTCGGCGCGCTGTCCGCGGCCTGGGTGGTGCCCGCGCTGGTCGGCCCGACCATCGCCGGGGTGCTGGTGCAGTACCTGCACTGGCGCTGGGTCTTCCTCGGCCTGGCCCCGTTCGTGCTGATCGGCGCGCTGCTGCTGGGCCCGACCCTGCGTGCGCTGCGGGCCAGGGAACGCGCCGACATCCCGGCCACGCCGCGCAAGTGGCTGCCGCTGGCCGCCTTCGCCGCCGGAGTCGGCCTGCCCGCGCTGACCTGGGCCAGCCAGCACCCGGAGTGGTCCTCGCTGCTCATCGCCGCGATCGGGCTGGCGCTGCTGGCGCCCGCACTGCGCCAGCTGCTGCCCAAGGGCACCCTGCTGGCCCGGCGCGGGCTGCCGGTGACCGTGCTGCTGCGCGGCATGCTCTCCGGCTCCTTCTTCGCCGTGGAGTCCTACCTGCCACTGACCCTGACCTCGGTGCACCACTACTCGCCCGCCACCGCGGGCATCCCGCTCACCGTGGGCGCGCTGGGCTGGTCCGCGGCCTCGATGTGGCAGGGCCGCTACCCGGACATGCCCCGGCACCTGCTCATCCAGCGCGGGTTCATCCTGATCGCGATCAGCCTGGCCGCCATGGTCTTCGTCGCACCCGCCTGGGGACCGTCCTGGCTGGCCATCCCGCTGTGGCTGCTCGCGGGCTCCGGCATGGGCCTGGCCATGGCCAGCACCTCGGTCAAGGTGCTCGGCATGTCCGAACCGGGCGACCGCGGCTTCAACTCGGGCGCGTTGCAGATCTCCGACCTGCTGCTCCAGGCCACCTGCGTGGGCATCGGCGGCGTCCTGCTCAACCTCCTGGGCTCCACCACCAACCCGACCACCGCTGTGATCGTGCTCAACCTGCTGATGGCCGGGGTCGCCGCAATGGGGGCTTTCCTGTCGACCCGGTCTACCCTTGACGGGCGATGAGCACATATCTCGACCACGCGGCGACCACCCCGATGTTCCCGGGAGCGGTCGCCGCGATGAGTGAGGCGTTGTCCGGACTGGGCAACGCCTCCTCGCTGCACGCCGCGGGCCGTCGCGCGCGCAGGCTGCTGGAGGAGGCGCGCGAGGACATCGCGGCTGCCTTCGGCGCCCGGCCGTCCGAACTGCTGTTCACCGGCGGCGGCACCGAGAGCGACAACCTCGCGGTCAAGGGCATCTACTGGGCCCGCCGCCAGGCCGATCCGCGCCGCCGCCGGGTGCTCGTCTCCGCGGTCGAACACCATGCCGTGCTGGACGCCGCCGACTGGCTGGCCAGGCACGAGGGCGCCGAGATCACCTGGCTGGAAGCCGATCACGTCGGCCGGATCCGCCCGGAGACCCTCGAAGCCGCGATCGGGACCGACCCGGACAGCGTGGCGCTGGTCAGCGTGATGCTGGCCAACAACGAGGTCGGCACGGTCAACCCGATCCGCACCCTGGCCGGGATCGCGCACCGGCACGGCATCCCGCTGCACAGCGACGCGGTGCAGGCCGCCGGGGTGCTGCCGGTGGACTTCGCCGCGCTCGGCGCGGACGCGCTCACCCTCACCGGGCACAAGTTCGGCGGCCCCTACGGCATCGGCCTGCTGCTGCTGAGCCGGGACACCGCCTGCACCCCGCTGCTGCACGGCGGCGGCCAGGAGCGCGAGGTCCGCTCCGGCACCCTGGACGTGCCCGCCGTGCTCGGCCTGGCCGCCGCGGCCAGGCAGGTCGCCGCCGAACGCGAGCAGCGTGCCGCCGGACTGCTCGGACTGCGCGCCGGACTGGCCACCGCGGTGCTGGCCGCGGTGCCCGACGCGGTGCTCAACGGGGACAGCTTCGAGTCCACTGTGGACGGTATGCCGGGGCGGCTGCCCGGCAACGCGCACTTCACCTTCCCCGGCTGCGAGGGCGACAGCCTGCTGATGCTGCTGGACGCCAAGGGCATCGAATGCTCCACCGGCTCCGCCTGCACCGCGGGCGTTGCCCAGCCCAGCCACGTGCTGCTGGCCATGGGCGCGGATCCGGCCGGGGCCCGCGGCTCGCTGCGGTTCTCCCTCGGCCACACCTCGACCGCCGCCGACATCGCCGCGCTGGGCGCCGCGATCGGACCGGCGGTGGCGCGGGCCCGCAGCGCCGGACTGGCGGGCCTGCGGCGTTCGGTCCGACCCCCGGCAGGAGTCTGAGATGACAATGCGAGTGCTGGCCGCGATGAGCGGCGGGGTCGACTCGGCGGTGGCCGCCGCGCGCGCGGTCGAGGCTGGTCACGACGTGACCGGTGTGCACCTGGCGCTGTCGGCCAAGCCCGGCACGCTGCGCACCGGCTCCCGCGGCTGCTGCACCATCGAGGACTCCCACGACGCCCGCCGCGCCGCGGATGTGCTCGGCATCCCGTTCTACATCTGGGACTTCGCCGAACGCTTCACCGAGGACGTGATCGAGGACTTCGTCGCCGAGTACGCGGCAGGCCGCACGCCCAACCCCTGCCTGCGCTGCAACGAGAAGATCAAGTTCGCCGCGTTGCTGGACAAGGCGATCGCGCTCGGCTTCGACGCGGTGGCCACCGGCCACTACGCCCGGCTGGCCCAGCTCGACGGCCGCCCCGAACTGCGCCGCAGCGCCGATGTGGACAAGGACCAGTCCTACGTGCTGGCCTCGCTCACCCCCGAGCAGCTCAGCCACGCCATGTTCCCGCTCGGCGGCTCCACCAAGACCGCGGTGCGCGCCGAGGCCGAGCAGCGCGGCCTGTCCGTGGCCAACAAGCCGGACAGCCACGACATCTGCTTCATTCCCGACGGCGACACCCGCAAGTTCCTGCGGAACAAGCTCGGCGCCCAGCCGGGCGAGCTGGTCGACGACGAGACCGGCGAGGTGCTCGGCGGGCACGAGGGCGTGCACGGCTTCACCATCGGCCAGCGGCACGGGCTCGGCCTGGACCGCCCTGCGCCGGACGGCCGCCCGCGCTACGTGCTGTCCCTGGAACCGGTCTCCGGCACCGTCCGGGTCGGCAGCCGGGAACGCCTCCAGGTCACCGAACTCGTCGGCGACCGGCTGATCTGGCCCTCCGGCGTGCCCCTGGACGGTCCGGTGGAATGCGTGGTGCAGGTGCGCGCGCACGGCGGCATCGCGGGCGCGGTGGCCCAGCTGCGCGGCGAACAGCTCGTGGTCAGCCTGCGTGAGCCACTCGGCGGCGTCGCCCCCGGCCAGGGCCTGGTGCTCTACCGCAGGGACGCGGCCGCCGGTGACCTGGTGCTTGGCGCGGCCACCATCACTCGGACGCGCTGACCAGCGATTTTCCCAGTTCG
The DNA here is from genome assembly GCF_052078295.1 of Crossiella sp. CA198. Taxonomy (NCBI): domain Bacteria; kingdom Bacillati; phylum Actinomycetota; class Actinomycetes; order Pseudonocardiales; family Pseudonocardiaceae; genus Crossiella; species Crossiella sp. CA198. Next base: position 161,090 of record NZ_JBQJIM010000008.1, on the reverse strand, counting down.
GTGCGCAGCTTGACCGCGACCAGCACCGAGATCAGCACCAGCGTGGTGGCGTTGGTGGTGATGATCACCGGGTCGGTCCTGGCGATGCCGTAGAGCACCCAGGCGAGCACGCCGAGGCCGAGCGCGACCAGGTACACCCAGGAGAAATCACGCGCGCTCCGGCGTTGCAGGCAGCGCAGCACCTGCGGCAGCCAGCAGGCCGTGGTCAGCAGACCCGCTAACGAACCAATCACTGTGATCACCTAGGTACCCCCTGTCACCAGTGCGGATTTTATTCTCAAGCAGAACAAAGTGAGCGTGGCAGGCTTAGGGGTGTGAGCACAACCCCGTTCACCGAGCCCGCGCCGCAGCGGCTGCTGTCGCTGGTGCACCGGCACGGCCCGCTGACCAGAGCGGAGATCGGCAGGCGGCTGGAGCTGGCGCGCAGCGCGACCGGGGTGGCGATCACCGAGTTGGAGCAGCTCGGCCTGATCCAGTGCGGCCCGCCGGTGGAGTCACCGCGCCGCCTGGGCCGCCCCTCGCCGCAGGTGTCGGTCCAGCCACGACCGCGAGTGCTGGCCGCCCAGGTCCGCTCCCGCGCGCTGACCATCGCCGCGGTGGGTCTGGGCCGGGCGATCACCGACCGCACCGAGGTCGCGCTGCCCCCGGAGGAGCGCACGCCCGAGGCGGTGGCGGACAAGCTGGCCGAACTGGCCCGCCCGCTGCTGCGCCGGTACCCGGGGCTGACCGGCCTGGCCATCGCACTGCCCGCGGTGCTGGACGCGCCCAACGGTCAGATCCACGCCGCCTTCCACCTGGGCTGGACCGACGTCCCGTTCAAGAAGTTGCTCGCCGAACGCCTGCCCGGCCTGGCGTTGTACCCGTGCAACGACGGCCACCTGGCCGCGCTGGCCGAGAGCAGGCACGGCGCGGCCCAGCAGGCCAGGGTGGCGGTGGTGCTGGGCAGCGACGACGTCGGCATCGGCGGCGGGCTGGTCCAGCACGGCGTCACCTTCGACGGCAGCGCCGGGCATGCCCTGGAAGCCGGTCACCTGCAACTGGACACGACCGAACCCACCCGCTGCCCGTGTGGCGCGACCTCCTGCTTCGAGACCCAGGCCGACGCCCGCGCCCTGCTCAAGCACGCCGGCGTCCCGTTCACCGACACCACCGACCCCAGCGCCGCGGTGGCCGCGGTGCTGGCCGATCCCGCGCAGACCGCGGCCATCCAGGCCACCGCGGACCGGATCGGCGCGGGTCTGGCGGTGCTGGTGACCCTGCTGAACCCGGACCTGGTCATCCTCACCGGTCAGCTCGCCGCCATGCACGACGCCCCCGGCGCCCGCGAGCGCATCCTGGCCGGCATGGAGACCAGTCACGTGGCCCGCATCCACCCGGTCCCGCTAACCACCGCCGCCCTCCCCGCCCCAGTCCTACTCGGCGCCGCCGAACTCGCCCTCGCCCCCCTCCTCTCCGCCCCCAGAACCGCCACCACCGCGACCGGCTAACCCCACCGGCGTGTTGGCCGTTGTCGTACGCCACGTTGGCCAAACTCGTACGCCGAGTTGGCCCAACTCGCCGCCCCCCGCCCACTTGGGCAAACCGGGCGTACGAGTGTGGCCAAGCGGGCGTACCAGTTGGGCCAACTCGGCGTACGACAACGGCCAACACGCCGGGGTCAGGCCTCCGGGGTCCAGTCGGTGTTGGCGCCGCACAGGACGACGCACGGGTGTTCGGCGGCGACCTTGTCCTTGAGCCACAACGCGAACGGGACCGCGGCCGCGGGTTCCAGGGCGAGCCGGAACTCGTCCCAGAGGCGGTCCCGCGCGGCCAGTAGTTCCGCATCGGACACCAGGTGCGATTCCACCCCGGACTCGCGCAGGATCGCGTAGGTCAGGTCCCCGGCCTGGGCCGCGCCCAGCGCGGACATCGCCACCGAGTCCACCTCGGTGTGCACCGGCCGCCCGGCGGCCAGGGCCGCGTGCAGGCAGTGGCAGCCCTCGGGCTCCACCGCGATGATCCGCCGCCCGGCGCCCAGCGCCAGTCCCGCGGCCAGCCCGCCGCCGCCGACCGCGACGAAGAGCGCGTCCACCTCGGGCGCGTCCGCGACGATCTCCAGCCCGACCGTGCCCTGTCCGGCGATCACCGCCGGATCGTCGTAGGCCGAGACGTAGCGCCCGCCCGGCTCGCCGCCCTCCAGCCGGGCCGCGCGGTTGGCGTCCGGGTAGGTCTCGTGCCGGACCACCTCGGCCCCGGTCTCCTTGATCCGCCGGACCTTGCTCTCCGCGGCGAACACCGGCACGTGCACCCGGGTCGGCAGGTCCAGCAACCGGGCTGCGGTGCCCACCGCGTACCCGTGGTTGCCGCCGCTGACCGTGGCCACCCGTTCCGGCCGCGGGCCGCTGAGCAGTGCGTTCGTCGCGCCACGCAGTTTGAACGAGCCGGTGAGCTGGAGCTGCTCCAGCTTGAGCCACAGCGGTCTGCCGTCCACCGTCACGCGCAGCATCGGCGTGCGCCGGACGTACGGGGCGATCCGCTCGGCCGCGCTGGCCACGTCCGCCGGGGTCGGGAGTCGAGTCATGGCCTCAGCCTGCCCCCGCCCGGACTTCAGCAAAAGCGATGTCTGCTCGGGGGTTTGTAGCGATACTTAAGGCATGGACGCCGATCGGTTGCGGGTGCTGGTCGAGGTCGCGCACGCTGGTTCGATCAGCGCGGCCGCGCTCCGGCTGTCCGTGACGCCCTCCGCGCTGTCCCAGCAACTGTCCAAACTGGAGCGTGCGGTCGGCGTCCGGCTGCTGGACCGCGGACCCGGCGGCGTGCGGCCGACCGAGGCGGGGGAAGTGCTGGTGCGGCACGGCGAACGGGTGCTGGGCGAGTTGCGCGACGCCGAGGACGCGGTGCGCGAACTGCTCGGCAACACCCCGGAACGCATCGCGCTGGGCACCTTCGCCACCGCGGGCGCGCTGCTGGTGCCCGCCGTGCTGGCCGAGTTCCGGCAACGCCACCCCACGGTCCGGCTGGCCCTGCTCGACATCGAACCGCCCGAGGGCTACGGCCTGGTCGCCTCCCGCGAACTGGATCTGCTGATCACCCACCGGTACACCGGCGTCACCCTGCCCCCGCTGGGCGGCACCCGGCGGCACCGCCTGCTCACCGACCCGCTGCGCCTGGTCCTGCCCGCGGGCCACCGCCTGGCCGGGGCCGAACGCATCACCCTGGCCGACCTGGCGGGCGAGGAGTGGATCAGCGGCAGCTCCGGCGTGCCCAACCGGGTCTGCCTGCAAGCACTCGCCGCGCGGACCCGGCTGGAGCTGCACGTGGCCTTCGAGACCCGCGACTACGGGGTGACCCTCGGGTTGCTGGGCGCGGGCGTCGGTGTCTCACTGGTCCCGGCCAGCGTGCTCGGCGCGGTGGCGGACCGGCGGCTGGTGGTGCGCTCGCTGACCGGGCTCGCGCCGGTGCGGGAGGTCTACGTGGTGCACCGGCACCGCCCGCTGCCGCTGACCGCGGAGGTGGTGCGACTGCTCACCGCGGCGGGCGCGAAGATGTCCCGGCAGGCGCATGGCGAGGAGGACGGAACCCCGTGACCAACCGTGAGGAGCGCTCCTACCGGCGCGCCCAGCTGCTCGACGACCCCCGATTCGACCGCTTCCGCACCCTGACGGCCCGCCGCCGCCTGGTCGGCGCGCTGATCGCGTTGCTGGTCGCCGAGGCCGCCCTGTTCACCCTGGTGCCGGCAGGCCCGGTGCCGCTGCTCATCGCCGCCGCGCTGGTGACCGTGGCCTGCGTGCTGTGCATCGGCCTGCTCAAGGCCGCCACCAGGGGTGTGGAGGAGCTGCCGGAACGCAACCTGGACGAGTACCAGCTCGCGCTGCGCGGCGAGGTCTACGCCCGCGCCTACCGGATCGGCCAGGCCCTGCTGTGCGCCGAACTGGTGGTGGTCGGCGCCTGGCTCGGCTTCGCCCTGCCCAGCCCCGGCAAGGGCGTGGTGATCGTGGCCCTGCTGATCCCGTTCCAGCTCGCCGTCATCCTGCCCACCATGGTCGCCGCCTGGCACCGCAAGGTGTAGCTGTCGATTTGCCCGGCCTCCGTTCGTCGGTGTCCCACAGGACCCGAAAACCGGAGGCAACCATGAGCGTGACCCTGGGCAGCATCCTGCTCGCCAGCACCAACCCCGACCGCCTGAGCAGCTGGTACCAGAAGGCATTCGGCGTAGCGCCCAGCCAGGACGGCTTCCTGGTCTTCGGCGAGGTCGCCGTGCTCATCGACCAGCGAGACGACATCGCCGCAACCCCGGTCGAACCCGGCCGCGTCATCCTCAACTTCACCGTCGAGAACGCCCGCGAGGTCGCCGCCCACCTGGACTCCCTTGGCGTCACCTGGCTCGTCGAGCTGGAGGAGCGCAGCGAGGGCATGCTGTTCGCGACCCTGCTCGACCCGGACGGCAACTACCTCCAGATCATCCAGCTCGGCGCCGCCTACCTGGCCCGCATCGGCGAGGGGAACTGACCATGCTCGGCAACGCCAAGGCCTTCACCGGCTTCTCCGTCAACGACATCCCCGCCGCCCGCACCTTCTACGAACAGACCCTGGGCCTCAAGGTCTCGGAGTTCAACGGCATGCTGACCCTGCACCTGGGCACGGGCGCGGAGGTTCTGGTCTATCCCAAGCCGAATCACGTGCCCGCCGAGTACACGGTGCTGAATTTCCCGGTGGAGGACATCGCGGAGGTGGTGACTGCCCTGACCGCGCTGGGGGTGCGGTTCGAGCAGTACTCGGGGATGACGGATGAGCGGGGGATCACCTGGGGGTCGAAGGACGGGCGGGGGCCGGATATCGCCTGGTTCACCGATCCGGCGGGGAACATCCTGTCGGTGTTGCACCTCTGACGGGCTGCCGGATGCGCCCCGCTCCGGCGGGCGCATCCGGCCCTGCCGGTCAGCGCGTGCGCAGCCTTTTCTCCGGCACCGCACCGGTTTTTCCGGTGTCATAAGGGTTGCGCAGCTGAACCTTCGAGGTGACCACCTGACTCCGGATCGAGCGCAGCTCCTCACTGGCCACGTAGATCCGGGACTTGGTCTCCCCGTGCGGCACCAGCAGTCCGCCCGCGACCAGCAGCCGGAGATCGCGCGCGGCCGTGCCCGGCTCCAGCTCCGCGTCCCGGCCATAGGCCGAGCGGCGGACGGTGAGCCCGACCGAGGCGTCGAACAGCGCCAGCGCGGTCCGTTCCGGCAGTTTCCGCTGGGCCAGCACGGTTTCCAGCTCACGCCACACCCTGGCCGCGTCCTCCACCCGGCGCAGCACGGTCTGGGCCTGCATGTGGTGCGCGGTCAGGTTGAACCGGATCCAGGCGCCCGTGCTTCGGTCCGGCCGCCAGGAGCCGCCACCGGCCTCGGCGAGCGCCTCGTAGTAGGCGGCGGTGTTGCGCCCCAGCCACTCCTCGATGCTGCTGAACTCGGGGGTGAGGATCTTCTCCCTGGCCAGGATCAGGGTTTGCAGCGCGCGGGCCATCCGCCCGTTCCCGTCCCGGAACGGATGGATCATGACCAGGTTCAGGTGGCCCAGCGCGGCCCGGACGAACACTGGGCAGTCGTTGTTCCCGGCCAGGGATTCGGTCAGCGCCCGCATGAGTTCGGGGACCAGTTCCGGCTCGGGTCCCTCGTAGACGACCTCGTCGTGCTCCTCGTCGTGCACGAAGATCGAACTCTGCCGGTACCGGCCAGGGCTCTTGGACAGGTCGTGGCCGAGCATCATGAAGTGCAGGCTGCGCAGCAACGACTGGTCCAGGCTGAACTCGGTGTCCTCGGCCAGTTGCTGGACGTAGGTCAGCGCGTTGCGGTAGCCGACGATCTCCAGCGAGGTGAGCCGGTCGGCGTCGAGCGGTTCCTCGTCCTCGATCAGGGCCACCGCGTCGTCGAGGGAGACCTCATAGCCCTCGATGCTGTCGTCCAGGTGGACGATTCATTCGTCAAGTTGAACGGATGAACAGTCAATCTCGTCAATCGGTCGAGTGGCCTGGCGGCGAAACCCTGACGCTCCGTGTCAGTGAAGCGGGTTAGGGTCCGGGTGAAGATCCACCCGAGAGGATGCTCGTGCCCACTGAAACCCGTGCTGTCATTGAGGAATTCCTGACCCGAGTCGTCGCAGGCGACCCGGACCGCATCGCCGAGTTGTTCGCAGGCGAGGTCGACTGGCAGCTCAACTGGCCGGCCGAAGGCCACCCCGCCGTGCCCTGGATCCGCCCGCGCCGCACCAGATCCGACGTCGCGGACCACTTCCGCGAGATCGCCGAGGCGCACACTCCCGGCACCCCGCCGAGCCGGGCGCCGGAGATCCTGGTCGACGGCGCGGACGCGGTGCTGTTCGCCGAGATCTCGCAGATCGCGAAGGCGACCGGACGGGCCTACACCGCGTTGTGCGCCTTGCGTTTCACCGTGCGGGACGGGGTGATCACGCGCTACCACGTCTACGAGGACAGCCTGTCCGTCGCGGTGGCGCTGGGCGAGTGAGGGCCGACCGGCCCCGTGGGAAGGCTCGGGGCCGGTCGGCTTTGTTCCCCGGTCAGCCAGTGCAGGCGGTTCGTGGTGTTCAGGGTTGTGAACCGCGGTGGTCCGAACGTAAGTGGCCTGGACCACTCCGTCAATAGGTCTAGACCATATGCGTGCACGGGGTGTGCGCGGCGGGGCTTGCGCGCGGGTGGCAGGCTTGGGCTGTGAAGGTGAACCCCGGCACGGCCACCGGTATTGGCTCGCTCCCCGGAACCGACCCCCTGGAGGCGGCGCGGATCGTGCTCGGGGAACTGCCCGAGCTGACCCACCTGCCCGAGCTGCCCGCCCGCGGCGTCGGTGCGGACATCATCGGCCGCACCGCCGGACTGCTGGTCGACCTGGCCGTGGAGCTGGTGCCCTCGGCCTACCGGGTTACCGCCCGCCCCGGCCGCGACCATCGTCGCGCCGTCGACCTGCTGCGCACCGACCTGGACGCCTTCGACGAGGCGTGGGAGGGCGTGTCGCCGCGGTCCTCGGTCAAGGTGCAGGCCGCCGGGCCGTGGACGCTGACCTCGCAGGTCGAGCTGGTTCGCGGGCACCGGGTGCTTACCGATCGCGGTGCGCTGCGCGAGTTCGCCGCCTCCCTGGCCGAGGGCCTGACCAGGCACATCACCGAGGTCGGCGCGCGCACCGGCGCGGACATCGTGCTCCAGCTCGACGAGCCCGGCCTGCCCGCGGTGCTGGATGGCAGGCTGCCCACCGCCTCCGGCTACGGCAACGTCGCCGCGGTGCCCGCCCCGGACGCGCAGGCGCTGCTGGCCGAGGTCATCGAGCAGGTCAAGGGCGCCACCGGCGCCTCGGTGGTGGTGCACTGCTGCGCGCCGCGACCGCCGGTCACCCTCTTCCGGATGGCGGGCGCGGACGCGATCGCGCTGGACGCCACCCTGATCGGCAAGGCCCCCACCACGCTCTGGGACGAACTCGGCGAGACCTGGGACGCGGGCACCACGCTGTTCCTCGGCCTGGTGCCCTCCCTCGAACCGGCCACCCCGCCGACCCTGCGCGCACTGGCCGAACCCGCCCTGCGCCTGGTCGACCGGCTCGGCTTCAGCCGCGACCTGCTCGCCGAGCGCGCCGTGGCCACCCCGTGCTGCGGGATGGCGGGCGCCTCGCTGGGCTGGGTGCGCCGCGCGTTGTCGCTGACCAGGGATATGGGCAAGGCGTTCACCGAGCCCCCGCAGGGCTGGTGAGCTAGCCGCGTTCGGCCAGGAAACCGGTCACGGCCGAGCGGGCGAGCTGGGTCTGGTACGAGCCCCAGCTCACGTCGAAGGCGTGGGCGGTATAGGGCAGGAACTGCGCCCGGTGTGGCACGCCCGCCTTGCCCAGCGCCTCTTGCAGCAGCCGGGACTGCGACTGCGGCACCAGGAAGTCCCGCTCGCCCTGCAGGATCAGCGTGGGCGGCAGGCCTGCCCGCACGTAGCTGCTCGGCGAGAACGTCCGGTAGCGCTCGGTCTGCTCGGCCGCGGAAGCACCCAGCGCCGTGTGCAGGATGGAGCGCCCGGCGTCGGTGCCGTCCGGGCCGGTGGCGAAGGCGATCAGGTCGTACGGACCGTAGAAGTCCACCGCGGACCGGATTTTGCCCTCGGGCAGGTCGCAGCTGGGTTTGAAGGCGTCGGTGCCGCTGGTGTAGGCGGTCATCAGCGCCAGGTGGCCGCCCGCGGACTGGCCGAACACCGAGATCCGGTCCGGGTCGATCCGGTACTTCGCCGCGTTCGCGGTGATCCAGGCCAGCGCGCACTTGCTGTCCGACACCGTTGCCTGCCAAGCGGTTCCCGGCGGCACGTCACCGGTCATCCGGTACTCGATGTCGAAGACGGTGAAGCCCTGCCGGGTCAGCAGCCGGTTCCACTCCGGGGTCATGCCCCGGTTGCCGCCGGACCAGCCGCCGCCGTGGATCAGCAGCACCGCCTTGCCCGACTTCGGGTCCTCGCTCGGCCAGACGTCCAGGTCCAGCCCGTGCCCGCCGGGGGAGGCGTAGCGCACCGAGCGCGCGGGATCTGGCTTGCCGAAGTTCGCCGAGGCGGCGTTGGCCAGGTACTCGCCCAGGCTGACCTGCGCGCCCGCCTGGCTCGCGGCGTCCCCGGCGGCGGCCATCGGCACCAGGCCGGTGGCCGCGGACAGCGCCACGGCCAGTCCGGCCGCGGTGGCGGCCAGCCAGCGCCGGCGGCGCAGTGCGAAGCCGAGCACGACCAGGGCCAGCAGGCTGAGCAGCAGCACGTGCAGCGGGTAGGCGCGCAGCAACGTGGTCGGCAGGAAGGTCGGCTGGCGGTCGAAGAACATCAGCCAGCCCGCCGCCAGTGCGAGCAGCAGGAACAGGATCGCCACCGTGGGCAGGAACCAGCCGCGCCGTCGCGGGCTGGCCTGGGCGGGCTGGGGGTTCTCATCCGGCATCTTTCCCTTCTAGCACGGGGCCGGGCGGCGGTGCCGACTGAGCCGCTGGATGCCTAGTACGGCTACGCATTGACCTTGGGCGATATGTCCGGGAATACTTTCCGCCCAAATAGAGAACTTTATTAACTATTTGGGCCGCCAGCCCAGGAATGCCGAGGGTTCATGCGTGTTCCCCGCCCTGCCCTGCTCCGAACCGTGGCGGTCACCACCGCGGTGGCCCTCGGTGCGGTGATGGTGAGCGCGGCGTCCGCCAACGCGGCCGCCAGTGGCCAGATCCGGCTCGACGGCGTGGGTTACGCCCACGACGAGACCAAGATCGGTTACCTGATGGCCCCCGCGAGCAGCGAGGGCGCCCGGTTCACGGTGGTCGACACCGCGGGCCGCACCGTGCTCGCGGGCAAGGCCGGGGCCAGCCTCGGCAGCTGGAACGCCGGCTACGCCGCGGTGCACCCGCTGGACTTCTCCGCGCTCAAACGGCCGGGCAGTTACCGGGTCACCGTCACCGGCGCGGTGCAGGCCAGCTCGGCCACGTTCAAGATCGGCACCGCCCGGGAGCTGTTCGGCCCGGTCGCGGACAAGACCTTCGACTTCTACGCCGCCCAGCGCGACGGCGGCGATGTGGTGCCAGGCAAGCTGAACCGCCAGCCAGCGCACCTCAGCGACGCCAAGGCCACCGTCTACGACACCCCGAAGTTCCGGCCCGACGACCAGCTGGCCGAACCACTCAAGCCGACCGGGCAGACCGTCGACCTCGAAGGCGGGTGGGTGGACGCGGGCGACTTCGTCAAGTTCACCTCCAACACCGCCTACACCATCGGCGAACTGCTGCTGGTGCAGCGCGAGGGCAACCGCGACCGCACCCTGGCCAGTGAGATCGACTTCGGGCTCAAGTGGCTGGACAAGGCCTGGGACGAGAAGTCCAAGACCTTCTACGTGCAGGTCGGCATCGGCGTGGGCAGCCCGGACCTGGGCATCCTCGGCGACCACGATGTCTGGCGGCTGCCGGAGACCGACGACAAGCTCCAGGTGAAGCCGGGCGATGAGAAGTACTTCATCAAGCACCGCCCGGTGTTCCGGGCCGCCGCGCCCGGCGAGAAGATCAGCCCCAACCTGGCAGGCCGGGCCGCGGCGGCCTTCGCGCTGGCCGCCCAGGTGGAGGCCCGCCGCGACTGGCGCAAGGCCAGGTACTACCTGGAGCAGGCCGCCTCGGTCTTCGCCCAGGCCAAGACCACCGACGTCGGCCAGCTCACCACCGCGTTCCCGCACTCCTACTACCCGGAGAACTCCTGGACCGACGACCTGGAGTACGGGGCCACCCAGCTCGCGCTGGCCGGGTACGCCCTCGGCGACCGCAGGGCAGGCGACTGGGCCACCGCGGCCACCGAATGGGCCAAGGCGTACCTGGGTTCCGGTGACCAGGACACGCTGAACCTGTACAACACCAGCGCACTCGGCCACACCGACCTGGTGAAGGTGTTGCGCACCAAGTGGGTCCGCAACGCGCAGGTGACCGAGGCGCAGCTGATCGGCGACCTCCGGCGGCAGCTGGACAAGGGCGTCACCCGCGCGGCGACCAGCCCGTTCCGCACCGCGGTGGACATCACCGCCTTCGACGTGGCCACCCGTAGCTTCGGCTACGCGGCCACCGTCGAGCTGTACCGCTCGGTGACCAGGGACCGCGGCTACGACGCCTTCGGCTCCCAGCAGCGCAACTTCGCCCTGGGCGCCAACTCCTGGGGCCTGTCCCTGGTGATCGGCGTCGGCCCCAGGTTCCCGTACTGCCCGCACCACCAGGCGGCCAACCTCTCCGGCAGCACCACCGGCGGCGAGAAGATCCTGGTCGGCGGCGTGGTCAACGGCCCCAACGCGGCGGCGAAGTTCGCCAGCCTCGGCGACCTGCCCGGCGGCGGTGTGGAGTGCACGCACCCGATGGCGGCCTTCGACGGGCAGGGCTCCCGGTTCGTCGACGACGTCCGGGCCTGGCCGAGCAGCGAGCCCGCGATCGACTACACCGCAACCGGAACACTGGCGCTGGGCCTGACCGCCCTGCGCTGAGCAAACGCACAACTTGGGCCAACTGGTACGCCCGCTTGGGCAAAACCGGCGTACCAGTTGGCCCAACTCGCCGGAAGATCGGCACGCCAGGCGAATTCGCCAACAGTCGTGCTGGTGGCGGCCTCCTGACCCCGACCGGGGGCCGTCACCAGCCCACCAAAGCCAAGCCAGCCAACGAGATCCCGGCCACCAGCGCGGTGGATCCCGCGCCCAGCACCAATGCCCTGGGCCCGGTGGCCAGCAACTCCTTGAGCCGCACCGTGCTGCCGAGGGCGAACAACGCCCCGGCCATCAGCACCGTCGCCGCCAGTTTCGCCGCGTCGAGCACCGGCACCGGCAGGAAGCCACTGCTGCGCACCAGGATCATCGCCACGAAGCCGAGCACGAACACCGGTGGCAGCCAGCGTCCCTGCCTGCGGCCCACGATGGCCACCAGTGGCGCCAGCAGCACCACCCGGCTCAGCTTCACCACCACGGCCACCGACACCGCCGCCGCACCCGCGGGCGCCGCGCCGACCAGCACCTGCGCCACCTCGTGCACACTCGCCCCGGCCCAGCCGCCGGTGGCCCGCGCGGACAGCCCGAGCAGTTCGGCGAGCAGGGGCAGCGTGAGCATCCAGACACTGCCGAACAGGGTCACCAGCGCCACCGCGGTGGCCACATCCCGGTCCCGCCGCGGCACCATGCCCTCCATCGCGGCCACCGCGGCCGCGCCGCAGATGGAGAAACCGGTGGCCACCAACGTGCTCAGCCCCGCGGGCAGGCCGAGCCAGCGTCCGAGCAGCCGGGTGCCGAGGAAGGTGCCCGCGACGGTGGCCAGCACAACCACCAGCATGCCGCCGCCCAGGTCCAGCACATCGGTCACCGCGAGTTGCAGGCCGAGCAGCACCACCCCGGCCCGCACCAGCCGCTTGGCCGCCCAGGCCAGTCCGGGGCCGCAGCTTTCCGGCAAGAAACCCAGGTTCCCCGCCGCGATGCCCAGCACCACCGCCACGGTCAGCGCGCTCACCGCGGGCGCCACCGCCGCCACCGCCAGCGCGATCGCCACCGCGATGGCGACCACGGCCAGGCCCGGCACCATTGCCAGGCCACGCACAGAGGTCTTCACCACCTCAGCGTCGCCCGCCGTGTGACACTCCGGTAGGCCGTCTTCGGCAGGTCGTCATACCCTCCGGTTATGAGCAAGCCGCCGGACCCCGAGTCACTCGCCCTGCTCGTCCGGCTCGCCGAGCTGGGCAGCCTGGGCCAGGCCGCCACTCAGCTGGGCATCAGCCAGCCCGCGGCCAGCAAACGCCTGGCCACCCTGGAGAAGCGGCTCGGCCTGGCGCTGGTGGACCGCAGCACCAGGGGCTCCACCCTCACCGAATCCGGTCAGATGGTCACCGAATGGGCCAAACGGGTACTCGCCGAGCTGGACGTGCTGCTGCACGGCGCGGCCGCGTTGCGCGCCCGCAGGGTGGCGCAGCTGAGCGTGGCGGCCAGCATGACCGTGGCCGAGCACCTGGTGCCAGGCTGGATCACCGAACTGCGCCGCGGCAATCCCGAGCTGTACGTGGGCCTGCAGGTGACCAACTCCGCCGCGGTGGCCGAACTGGCCCGCCGCGGCGAGGTCGACCTCGGCTTCGTCGAATCCCCGGCGGTGCCGCGCGGTCTGCGCACCCGGCGGGTGGCGGTGGACCGGCTGGCCGTGGTGGTCGCGCCAGGACATCCGTGGGCGAAACGGCGCAGGCCGGTTGGACCGGAGGAACTCGTGGGTACTCCGCTGGTGGTCCGCGAACGGGGTTCCGGCACCAGGGAAACCCTCGAACGGGCGATGGAACGCACTGGAGTGGGTAAGGTCCGGGCACTCGTCGAACTGGGCTCCACCACGGCCGTGCGCGGCGCGGTGGCCGCGGGATCGGGTCCGGCGGTGCTCAGCGTGCTCGCGGTCGAGGCGGACCTGGCCGCCCGGCGCCTGGTCGAGGTGCCGGTCAGCGGTATCGACCTGCGGCGGGAACTGCGGGCGGTGTGGCCGGCCGGCCGGACCCTGGCGGCGCCGGCGGCAGCATTGCTGGCAGTCGCGACCCGAGCTTCTCGCCCGGCCCGGTGACATCAACGCTACGGTGGGTTCAGATACCGCGATCAGAGGTAAGGAATGGCGGCCATGAAACGGTTCCTGCGCAAACTGCGCGGCGGCTTCGAGCCCGACCCGGTCGAGCCCGCCGACCCGCGGGAGGCCGCCGTGCTGTTCTGGCAGCGCTGGAACGACGAGCTGCTGCCGCAGGTGAGCGCCGCACTCGGAGACAAGGACCCGGGCCGGGTGGAGAACCTGGTGGTCGAGGCGGTCACCGCGATCCACCCCAACCTCCAGTTCGCCGTCGAACGCGGCCAGCAGGCCATCTACGCGCTGGTCCTGAGCGCCCAGGGCGACCCCGACCTGCGGCCCTACACCGACGCCTGGCTGGCCGCCGCACCCGATCCCGGGCCGATGTGGGAGTTCTACGACGCGGTCCCGCCGGTGCCCGACCCCAACGAGGTCACCGTCAACCTCGGCGCGCACCGGCTGCCGCTGTCCCAGGTCCGGCTGGCCGCGCTGATCGACGAGGAGGCCGGCCTGGTCGACGTCGCGGTGTTCCACCCCGGCATCGCCGCGCTGGACGACGCGGGCAAGGCCGCGATGACCTTCCTGCCGCTGGACGCCACCCTCGGCGAGCGGCTGGCCGGGGACCGGCTGGGCCGGGTGGAGACCGCCGACGCCGAACCCGAGGACGCCATCACACTGGTCGAACTGCGCGAACTCGTGCGGGAGCTGGACCGCCGACACTCCGGCCGCTGACCGGCCGGAACTGTCAGGGGGGATGACTAGGCTTCCCTACTGTGACCAGGAACGACAGCAGTGAGCTAGCCGTCGCGCCGGAGGGCGTGCAGGACCTGTCCGCGGCGGTGCGCGAGCGCCACGCGGAGCTGGCCCAGGAGATCACCGACCACCAGTACCGGTACTACGTGACCTCCCCGATCATCTCCGACGCCGAGTTCGACCTGCTCTTCCGCGAGCTGCAACGGCTGGAGGCCGAGCACCCGGTCCTGATCACCCCCGACTCGCCCACCCAGCGGGTCAGCGGCAGCTTCGCCACCGAGTTCGTCCCGGTGGACCACCTGGAGCGGATGCTCAGCCTGGACAACGCGTTCAACGCCGAGGAACTCCAGGCCTGGGTGGAGCGGGTGCAGAAGGAGGTCGGCGCGGACGCGCACTTCCTGTGCGAGCTGAAGATCGACGGCCTCGCGGTCAACCTGCTCTACCGGGACGGGCGGCTGGAACGCGGTCTCACCCGCGGCGACGGCCGCACCGGCGAGGACGTCACGCTCAACCTGCGCACCCTGGCCGACGTGCCCGAACGCCTGCTCGGCACGGACGGGTACCCGGTGCCGGAGCTGGTGGAGATCCGCGGCGAGGTCTTCTTCACCCTGGCGGAGTTCGCCGAGCTGAACGCCGTCCAGGTGGAGGCGGGCAAACCGCCCTTCGCCAACCCGCGCAACGCGGCGGCCGGTTCGTTGCGGCAGAAGGACCCCAAGGTCACCGCGAGCCGCCCGCTGCGGATGATCTGCCACGGCCTTGGCAAGCGCGCGGGCTTCGAGCCGGAGCGGCAGTCCGACTCCTACAACGCGCTGCAAGCCTGGGGTTTGCGGGTGTCCGCGCACACCAAGGTTCTGTCCACAGTGGACGAGGTCACCGCGCACATCGCCTACTGGGGCGAGCACCGGCACGACGCCGAGCACGAGATCGACGGCGTGGTGGTCAAGGTCGACGAGGTCACCCACCAGCGCCGCCTCGGCGCCACCTCACGTGCCCCGCGCTGGGCGATCGCCTACAAGTACCCGCCGGAGGAGGTCACCACCCAGCTGCTCGACATCCGGGTGAACGTGGGCCGCACCGGCCGGGTCACCCCGTTCGCGGTGACCGAGCCGGTCAAGGTGGCCGGTTCGGTGGTCGCGCGGGCCACCCTGCACAACGCCAACGAGGTCCGGCGCAAGGGCGTGCTGATCGGCGACCGGATCGTGCTGCGCAAGGCGGGCGATGTCATCCCCGAGGTGCTCGGCCCGGTGGTGGAGGCGCGAGACGGCAGCGAACGCGAGTTCCTGATGCCGACGGAGTGCCCGGAGTGCGGGGCCACGCTGCGGCCGATGAAGGAGGCGGATGTGGACATCCGCTGCCCGAACGCCGAGTTCTGCCCCGGCCAGCTGCGCGAGCGGCTGTCCTACCTGGCAGGCCGGTCCGCGCTGGACATCGAGGTGCTCGGCTTCGAGGCCGCCGCCGCCCTGGTCGGCTCTACTGTATACACTAACGAGCGCGATTTGTTCGACCTGGACGCGGCCAAGCTGGTCCAGGTCCCGCTGTTCCGCACCATGGCCGGTGAGCTGTCCGCGAACGGGCAGAAGCTGCTGGAGAACCTGGAAGCGGTCAAGACCCGGCCGCTGTGGCGGATCCTGGTCGCGCTCTCCATCCGGCACGTGGGCCCCAAGGCCGCCAGGGACCTGGCTCGTGAGCTGGGCTCGATCGAGGCGATCGCGGCGGCCGACGAGCAGCGGCTGGCCGCGGTCGACGGGGTCGGCCCGACCATCGTGGCGGCCGTGCGCGAGTGGTTCGAGGTGGACTGGCACCGTGCGGTGGTGCAAGCCTGGGCCGCGGCGGGCGTCCAGCTGGCCGAGCAGCGTGACGAGTCGGTGCCGCGCACGCTGGACGGACTGTCCATTGTGGTCACCGGCAGCCTGCCGGGCTTCTCCAGGGACGAGGCCAAGGAGGCCATCCTGTCCAGGGGTGGCAAGGCGGTCGGCTCGGTGTCGAAAAAGACCAGCTTTGTCGTGGTCGGCGAGGCGCCAGGATCCAAGTACGACAAGGCGGTGCAGCTCAAGGTGCCGGTCCTCGACGAGGACGGCTTCCGGGTGCTGCTGGAGTCCGGTCCGGCGGCGGCCACCGAGGTCGCCGCGATCGGTGAGGACGGGAGTGCGCGGGATGGGGATGGGGATTCGGGTCCGCAAGGCTGAACCTGGCGAGATCGAGGCGGTCGGCGCGGTCACCGTGGCGGCCTACGCCGCCGCCGAGGTCATCCCGGAGGGCAGCGGCTACGAGGAGAAACTGCGCGACGCGCAGGCCCGCTCGGACGGCGCGGAACTGCTGGTCGCGGTGAACGGCGAGGGCGCCGTGCTCGGCACGGTCACCGTGGTGCACCCGGGCACGATCTTCGCCGAGATCTCCCAACCGGGTGAGCTGGAGTTCCGGATGCTGGCCGTCGACCCGGCCCAGCGCGGCCGCGGCATCGGCGAGGTGCTGCTGCGCGCGGTGCTGGAACGCGGCCGTGACCTGGGCGTGCGCCGGGTGGTGATGTGCAGCGCGAAGAACATGACCGCCGCGCACCGGCTCTACGAGCGGCACGGGTTCACCCGGTTGCCGTCGCGCGACTTCTCCCCGGTTCCGGGAGTCTGGCTGCAAGGCTTCGTCCGGGAACTCAGCTAGGAGCGAGCAATGCTTCCGCTGCTGCAGTGCTGTCCCAACGGCAACCGACCGGCGGAGGCACATCCCGCCGTGCCCATCACCCCCTGGCAACTGGCCAGCACGGTGGCCGAGGTCGCCGAACTGGGCGTCACCTCGGTGCACCTGCACCCGAGGGACGCGGTCGGCCTGGAGACCCTGGCCGGCCCCGAACTGGCCACCGTGGTCGCCACCGTGCGCGCCGCGGCCCCCGGCGTGGAGATCGGCGTCAGCACCGGGGCCTGGATCACCCCCGACCCGGTGCGCCGCGCCCAGCTCGTCGCCGGCTGGTCCGGCCTGGCGGCGGGCCGTCCCGACGTGGCCTCGGTGAACGTGCACGAACCCGGCTGGCTGGAGGTCTGCGTGGTGCTGCACCGGGCGGGCATCGGCATCGAACTGGGTGTGTTCACCATCCCGGCCGCCGCCCGCCTGCGGGCCGCCGGTGGCCCCCCACCCGGCACCGTCCGGGTGCTGGCCGAGGTCCAGGAAACCCACCCGGACCGCGCCCGGCCCGCCGCCACCGCGCTGCTGGAGGCCCTGGACTTCCTGCCGGACGACCTGCCGATCCTGCTGCACGGCGAGGAGGCAGGCGCCTGGCCGGTGCTCGCCGAGGCGGCCCGGCTGGGGCTGCCGCGCCGGATCGGCCTGGAGGACACCCTGGTGCTGCCCGACGGCGAGCCGGCCGCGGACAACTCGGAGCTGATCCGCGCCGCACAGGAGTTCTAAGCGATCTTGGTGTATGGTTGGTGTATGGCCCGCACGAACATCGACATCGACGATGAGTTGGTGGCTGAGGTGATGCGTCGCTACCGCCTGTCCACCAAGCGTGAGGCGGTTCATCTCGCGCTGCAGCGGCTGGTCGGCCCGAAGGTGACCACCGACGACGTGCTGTCCCTGCGTGGCATTGGCTGGGATGGCGACCTGGACGAGCTTCGTGGCGGAGACAGCCCGGAGGACATGTGGCGCTCTGCCTGATCGACACCTCGGTGTGGATTGACTGGTTCCGCGACCGGGAAACGGCTGCGGCCGCCACCCTCGAAAAACTCGCCCAGAACCCCGAGATCCTGGCCTGTACCCAGCCGGTGCTGATGGAGGTCCGGGCCGGTGCTTCCCCCGCTGCGTTGACGCGGGTCGAGCAGGTGCTCGGTTCGTTCGCCCAGATCGACGTCGATCCGGCGATCGACTTCCATCAGGCCGCTGACCTCTATCGAGCCGTTCGGCGGGCTGGTGACACGGTGCGTTCGATGGTCGACTGTCTCATCGCCTCGGTGGCTCTTCGCGCCGATGTGACCATGGTGCACAAGGACATCGACTTCGAACGACTGGCCGCTGTGGCCCCACAACTCCGGACGATGCCGCTGTTCGACTGACGGCTACCGCGGCAGCACCGGTCCGGCCCGCTTCACCGTGCGGATCACCGGCGCGGTCTCCGCGGTGTGCACCTCGTCCAACCCGCCGATCCGGTCGGTCAGATACCGGTACAGCGCACCGGAATCCCGGCAGGCCACCATCGCGGTCAGGTTGGTCCGGCCGGTGGTGACCGCGCTGAAGACCACCTCCGGGTGCGCGGCGATCGCCGCGGCGACCCGGCGCAACGCCGAGGGCCGGACGGTCAGCCACAGCCGCGCCTCGGCCCGCAAACCCAGCGCCGCCGGGGGCAGGTCCACCTCGAACACCAGCACTCCGGCGGCGCGCAGGCCCTCGATCCGGCGTTTCACCGTGGACTCCGACCAGCCGGTGGCGGTGGCCAGTTCGGTGTGCCGGGTCCGGCCGTCCCTGGCCAGTGCGGCCAGCAGCGCGTGATCACCCTCGTCGAGGGCCACCTCGGGGCCGGACTCGCCGAGCAGGGCGTGCGCGCTGACGTCCAGGACCCGGCTGGTGCGCGGCAGCTTGTCCATCAGCAGCGCATCGCGGGCGGTGTCGGAGCGGGCCTGGACGTTGCAGGAGATCTCGGTGCCGCCGGCGAGCAGGTGCACCCAGAAGGTGTCCGGGCGGCGGGCCAGCGCGGCGGCGATGGGGTCGGCGGCGTCGGGGGTGCAGCGGATGCGCAGGGTCCAGGAGGTGCGGCCGATCAGCGGGCCGTTGACCGAGCCGACCACGCGCAGCAGTCCGGCTGAGCGCAGCTTCTGGTACCGGCGGGCCACGGTGTTCTCCGAGACGTCCAGGGCCGCGGCGATCCGGCTGAACGGGGCCCGCCCGTCCACCCGGAGCCGGCTGACGATTTCCCGCTCCAGCTCGTCCAGCATGACGGATTCCACCGGATCACGGTAAGCCACGGGCGGAAATCCGCACCCCGAGCCAACGCTGGGGGCATGACAACACGGATTCTGGTGACCGGGGCGACCGGCAACGTCGGCCGCGAGCTGCTCGCCCAGCTGTCGGAGGTGGAAGTCGTTACGCCACAACGGGATCGGGTCGATCTGGCGCGGCCGGAGAGCCTGCGGGACTGCCTGCGCGGGGTGGACGCGGTGTTCCTGCTCTGGCCGTTGCACAGCGGCGCGGCGCTGCCCGGTGTGCTGGCCGAGATCGCCCGGCACGCGCGCCGGGTGGTGTTCCTCGGTTCGGGTGGGGTGCGCGACCTGAGCATGGACGGGCAGGAGGAGCTGATCCGGCGCTGCGGTCTGGAGTGGACGGTGCTGCGGCCGAGCACCTTCGCGGTCAACACCCGTTGGTGGGCCGGGCAGATCCGGGCGGGGGACCTGGTGCGCGGCAGTCACGGCGGGCTGGGCATGGCGCTGCTGCACGAGGCGGACATCGCGGCGGTCGCGGTGCGCGCGCTCACCGGGGACGGCCACCACGGCCGGGTGTACCGGCTCACCGGGCCCGCGGTGCTCAGTCAGGCCGAGCAGGTGCGGATCCTCGGCGAGGTGCTCGGCCGCCCGCTGCGCTGGGTGGAACTCGACCGGCCAGCCGCCCGCGTCCAGCTGATCGCCGACGGCCTGCCACTGTCCTTTGTGGACGTGCTGCTGGACGCCTACGCGAGGATGGCCGCCCAGCCCGATCCGGAGATCACCGAGGATGTGGCGGCGGTGACCGGCCGGCCCGCCCGCGCTTTCCGGCAGTGGGTGGCCGACCACCGGGCCGAGTTCTAACCCAGGTCGTGCTCGTGCGCGTAGATCACCGCGTGCACCCGGGTGCGCAGCCCGAGTTTGGCCAGCACCCTGGCCACGTGGGTTTTCACCGTGCCCTCGCCCACGCCGAGTTCGGCGGCGATCCCGGCGTTGCTCAGCCCACGGGCCAAGGCGCGCAACACGGTTCGCTCCCGGCCGGTCAGCGCGCCCAGCTCCGGTCCCGGCGGCGCGGGCGAGAGCTGGGCGAACCGCCGGATGAGGCTGCCGGTGACCTTGGGGTCGATCAGCCCCTGCCCCTGGTGGATCGCCCGGATCGCGCTGGTCAGCAGCTCGGGATCGTTGTCCTTCAACAGGAATCCGGCCGCCCCTGCGCGCAGCGCCCGGTAGAGGTAGTCGTCCAGGTCGAAGGTGGTGAGCACCAGGATCCGGGCCGGCGTGCCCGCCAGCTCCTCGATCGCGGACAGGCCGTCCTGGTGCGGCATCCGGATGTCCATCAGCACCACGTCCGGGCGGCGCCAGCGGGTCAGGTGCACGGCCTCGGCGCCGTTGGCCGCCTCGCCGACGATCTCGATATCGGGTTCGGCGGAGAGCAGCAGGCGCAGTGCCTCGCGCACGGGTTGCTGGTCATCGGCCAGCAGCACCCGGATCATCGCGGGACCCAGGGCAGCACGGCGTGTACCCGCCAGCCACTGTTGGCCGGCCCCGCAGCACAGGAGCCGCCGAGTAGTTCGGCCCGCTCCCGGAGGCCGCGCAGGCCGTGACCGTCGCTGGTCGACGCCGGCCCGCCCGACCCGTTGTCGCTGACCGTGATCTCCAGCTCCGTCCCGTTCCGCCGCACCGCCACCTCGATCTGCGACGCGCCCGCGTGCCGCACCGCGTTGGTCAGCGACTCCTGCACGATCCGATAGGCGTGCTGCCCCAGCAACTCGGGCACCGGCGTGTCCGCCCCGCGCACGGTGATCCGCGGCCCGCCGTGGCCCAGCCGCGCCGCCAGTTCCGGCAGCCGGTCCAGCCCCGGCTCCTCCCGCAGCGCCGCCAGCAGTTCGCGGGTCTCGGTCAGCGCCGTCGCGGACAGCTCGGTGATCCGCTCCAGGGCACCCGCCGCGGCGGTCGGCACCCGGCTGCCCGCCATGGCCTGCAACCGGATCGCGGTCAGGTGGTGGCCCACCGCGTCGTGCACGTCCCTGGCGATCCGCAGCCGCTCGTCCGCGACCATCCGGCCCAGTTCGGCCCGCCGCAGCGAGGCCGCTGACTCCACCCGTTCCCGGTGCAGCCGCAACGCCGTGCCTGCCGCGATCGGGGACAGGCCCAGCAGCAGCGCCTCGGTGATGAACGGGGTCGCCGGCGGGGCGGGCGCGGCGAGTCCGTAGAGCACGGTCCAGGTCAGCGACAGGGTCACCACCAGCGCGAACCGGTCCCGCCGGTGGTAGACGGCGGAGCAGAACGCGGCCGCGGTGACGGTGCGGCCGGACCAGCCGGGCAGGCCGGTGCCCAGGAAGGCGATCACCGCGCAGACCAGGGCCACGCCGACCGGGTACCGGCGGCGCAGCACCAGCGGCAGGCTCAGCGCCAGGCTGGCCAGCACCGGCGGCCAGCCCAGCGTGCCGCGTTCCAGCAGCACGCCGCCGGCCAGGGCGAGGAAGGCGGCCCCGGCCAGGAGGGCGTCCTGGCGCAGGGGCCGCGACAAGGCGATCACCCGGTCAGTGTTCAGGGATTGGCCGGGCAGGTCGTGCCGTTTGGCGGAAGTGCGCCGGTGGTGAAGTAGCGGTGCACGTGGTCGCGCAGGCAGCGGTTGCCGCCGTAGAGGTAGTTCGCGTGCGCGCCGTCCACCGCGATGTGCCGGGAACCGGGCAGCTGCGCGGCCACCCGGCGACCGTAGTCCACTGTGGTCACCGCGTCGTGGATGCCGTCGGCCAGCAGCGAGGGCGGCCGGAGCGCGGGCCGGATCGGTTGCGGGGCAAAGCCTTTCACCGCAGGGAAGCCGGTGCACTTGAGCACGTTCACCCAGGCATGCCGCCAGCCCAGCAACGGCGCCACGGTGGCGCGGACCTCCGCCACGATCCGGCTCACTTCCGCGTACCCGGTGGGGTAAGGGAAATCCGAGCAGCTGATCAGCCGGTTGACATCGGTCTCCACCGGGATCGACGGCACGCCGACCAGCTTGCTGGCATCGCCCGCCGCGGCCTCGGCGATGCCCTCGGCCAGCCGCGGCCACTCCCGCTCGAAGTCTGCGAAGGTGCTGGAGATGATCCGCGAGGCCGTGCCCGGGCCGCCGTGCACCGCCCCCGGCGCCGGGATCGGCTGCCGCTCGGCACGGGCCACCAGCTCGGTCCACACCCGCACCAGATCCCGCCCGTGCAGCGCGCAGCTCTGGGTGCGATCACACCATTGGGCGAACCGGTGCAGGTTCCGTTCGGTCACCGCGGCCCGGGAGGCCACCCAGTCCCGCTGGGAGCGGTTGGTGTGGTCGTACACGCTGTCCAGGAAGAACCGTCCGGCCCGGTGTGGGAACAGGGACAGGTAGGCCTGGCCGAACACGGTGCCGTAGGAGTTGCCCAGGTAGCGCAACCGGGATTCGCCGAGCGCGGCCCGCAGCGCGTCCAGGTCGTGCGCGACCTGCCGGCTGTCCAGCTTCCCGCCCAGCGGTCCGGCCGCGGCCGTGCAGCTCTCGCCGAAAACCCGGCTGCGCACGGTGTGCTCGTCGAAGGCGGCCTTGGTCGGAAAGGTCCACTCCAGCGGCATCGGGGCCGGGCTCGGGCAGGTGATCCCGGCGCTGCGGCCCATCCCGCGCGGGTCGAACAGGACCACGTCGTACCACTGGGTGAGGTCGGTGAACTGCTCGCGCAGGTGCGGCAGCAGGTCGAGGATCGCGCCCGGCCCGCCGGGGTTGATCACGATGGAGCCGAGGCGGCGGGACTGGTCGCGGGCGGGGAAGCGGGCCAGGCCGAGGTCGAAGCGCGGACTCGCGGGGGCGGCGTGATCGGTGGGGACGGACAGAGCGGCGCACTGGAGGCCCGGGCCGCAGTCCCGCCAGGACAGCGTGGGTGGCCGGGCCCGGCTCGGCGGCGAGCAGGGCGGCGTCGGCCGTGGCGCCCGGGGCGGGCAGGGCACTGGCGGGTGGCGCGATCAGCGCGGCCAGCGTCGCGCCGACCGCCGCGGCGAGCACCCGAAAGGTCAAGTTCACCCGCCAAGGCTGTCCGTCCGGACGCTCCCGCCGCGTCTGCAATCCGGCAGACGCGATCCGCCGCGACCCGCGCTAGTCGGGCAGGACCACCGCGACGATCCCGGCCAGGTGCGCCAGCCTGGCCACCTCCGCCGCCCGGAACATCGGCCCGCCGGGCCGTCCCACCAGCAGCACCCGCTCCGGGTTGCCCAGTGGGGTGGCGGCCAGTTCGGTGCCCAGCTCCTGCCAGGTCTCCGGCACCCACGGCTCCTCGCCGTCGAGCACCGTCGCCTTGTGCAGCGGCAGCCAGGGCAGCTCGATGGCCTTGGTCTCCGGGGCGGCGCTGCTGGCCGCCATCCGGTACGGGCCGTCGCCGTTGTCGCCGACCACCACGGCCCAGCCGGCCCGGATGATCCGCGGCACGCCCTCGGTGAACACCGCCAGCCCCTTGCGCGGCTCGGCGGCGATCTCCTCGACCAGCTCCAGCTCACGGTGGGTGTTCAGGATGCCCGCGTACGGCCGGACCGCGTCCACCTCGACGCCCTCGACCGATTCGGCCGCGGTGATCAGCACGTCCGGCAGGCGGCCCGAGGGCAGCTCCACCACCAGGTCGTCGATGGCCACGCCGACCCCGCGTTCGACCACGTCCACGCTCAGAATGTCGGCCCCGATCTCCCCGAGCGCCGACGCGACCGCCCCCAGGGTGCCGGGACGGTCGGGTAGCTGCACGCGGATCAGGAAGGACACGGCCGCCGATTGTCGCAGACCCGGATGACAACGCCGATTCCGCCGTCCACATGTCGAGAGAACCCGCCCAGTTATCCACAGCGTGACCAGCCGACCAACAACCCGTTCGGGACCGCGCATGGGTGCGCCATAGACTCGCCCCGAACAATGCCCCGCATCCGGGCAGCAACTTTCAGGGAGTCCACCAGTGCCCACCATCTCGCGCGACGAGGTAGCGCACCTGGCCAGACTGGCCAGGCTCGCCGTCACCGATGCCGAACTGGACCTGTTCGCCGGCCAGCTGGACGGCATCATCCAGGCGGTGGCCAAGGTCGGCGAGGTAGCCGCCGAGGACGTCCCGCCGACCTCGCACTCGGTGCCGCTGACCAACGTCTTCCGCGCCGACGAGATCGTGCCCTGCCTGTCACACGAGGACGCGCTCGCCGCCGCGCCCGCCAGCGAAGACGGCCGCTTCCGCGTGCCGCGCATCCTCGGGGAGGCGTGATCATGACTGACCTGACCAGGCTCACCGCGGCCGAGCTGGCCGCGAAGATCCACTCGCGGGAGGTCTCCGCGGTGGAGGTCGCCAAGGCGCACCTGGACCGGGTGGCCGCGGTGGACGGCGCGGTGCACGCCTTCCTGCACGTGGACACCGCGGGCGCGCTGGCCGCCGCCGAGGCCGTGGACAAGTCCATCGCCGCCGGTGAGGCCCCCGCCTCGCCGCTGGCCGGGGTGCCGCTGGCGCTCAAGGACGTGCTCACCACCAGGGGCGTGCCCACCACCTGCGGCTCCAAGATGCTCGAGGGCTGGATCCCGCCGTATGACGCCACCGTCACCCGGCGGCTGCGCGAGGCGGGCGTGGTCATCCTCGGCAAGACCAACATGGACGAGTTCGCGATGGGCTCCTCCACCGAGAACTCCGCCTACGGCCCCACCCGCAACCCGTGGGACCTGGACCGCATCCCCGGTGGCTCCGGCGGCGGCTCCTCCGCCTCGCTGGCCGCCTTCGAGGCCCCCCTGGCCATCGGCACCGACACCGGCGGCTCGATCCGCCAGCCCGGCGCGGTCACCGGCACCGTCGGCGTCAAGCCCACCTACGGCGGCGTCTCCCGCTACGGCCTGGTCGCCTTCTCCTCCTCGCTGGACCAGGCCGGGCCGTGCGCGCGCACCGTGCTGGACGCGGCGCTGCTGCACGAGGTCATCGCCGGGCACGACCCGCTCGACTCCACCTCGCTGAACGTGCCGGTGCCGCCGGTGGTCGCGGCCGCCCGCCAGGGCGCCAGCGGCGACCTGTCCGGCCTGCGCATCGGCGTGGTCAGCGAGTTCAGCGGCGACGGCTACCAGCCGGGCGTGCTGCGCTCCTTCGAGGCCGCGGTGGCCACCCTGGAGAAGCTGGGCGCGGAGGTCATCGAGGTCTCCTGCCCCAACTTCACCTACGCGCTGCCCGCCTACTACCTGATCGCGCCCAGCGAGTGCTCCTCCAACCTGGCCCGCTTCGACGCCATGCGCTACGGCCTGCGGGTCGGCGGCGACGATCCGTCGCTGGACGCCGAGCAGGTCATGTCGCTGACCCGCGAGGCCGGGTTCGGCCCCGAGGTCAAGCGCCGGGTCATCCTGGGCACCTACGCACTTTCCGCCGGCTACTACGACGCCTACTACGGCTCGGCGCAGAAGGTCCGCACGCTCATCTCGCGGGACTTCAGCACCGCCTTCGAGCAGGTCGACGTGCTGATCTCGCCGACGACGCCGACCACGGCCTTCCGCATCGGCGAGCGCACCGCAGACCCGATGCAGATGTACCTGGCCGACCTCTGCACCATCCCGGCCAACCTGGCGGGCAACGCGGCGATGAGCGTGCCCAGCGGTCTGTCGGATGAGGACGGGCTGCCGGTCGGGCTGCAGATCATGGCGCCCGCGCTGGCCGATGAGCGGATGTACCGGGTGGCCGCGGCGTATGAGGTCGCGCGCAACGACGCCGAGGGCGGTGCGCAGATCCACCGGGTGCCGGACCTCGCGGCGGGCGTGCGGTGAGCGAACGCAGTGAGCGGGAGGACACCCGCCAGGCGGTCGGCCAGGTGCTGCGGGGACTGGAACTGTTCCCGCTGCCCGACGGCTGGACGCCGATCGAGGCGCTCGCGGTGGTGAAGTGCCTGGACGCCAGCGGCACGCCCACCTGGTGTACCCGGCGCACCGCCGGGATCAACGACGAGGAACTGCTCGGGACCATGGTGCTCCAGTCCGAGCTGCTCAAGCGGGACATCCTGTCCGACTGGGAGGACGACGGCGATGACGACTGACGTCACGGCAGACCTGCTGCCCTACTCCGACGTGGTCGAGCGCTTCGACCCGGTGCTGGGGCTGGAAGTGCACGTCGAGCTGCACACCAACACGAAGATGTTCTGCGGATGTCCGACACAGTTCGGCGCCGACCCCAACACCCAGGTCTGCCCGACCTGCCTCGGCCTGCCCGGCGCGCTGCCGGTGGTCAACGGCAAGGCGGTCGAGTCGGCCATCCGGATCGGTCTCGCGCTCAACTGCGAGATCGCGGAGTGGTGCCGGTTCGCGCGCAAGAACTACTTCTACCCGGACATGCCGAAGAACTTCCAGACCTCGCAGTACGACGAGCCCATCGCCTTCAACGGCTACCTGGACGTGGTGCTCGACGACGGCGAGATCTTCCGGGTGCAGATCGAGCGCGCGCACATGGAGGAGGACACCGGCAAGTCGCTGCACGTGGGCGGCGCGACCGGGCGCATCCACGGCGCGGAGTTCTCCCTGCTGGACTACAACCGGGCAGGCGTGCCGCTGATCGAGATCGTCACCAAGACGATCCACGACACCGGTGAGCGCGCGCCCGAGGTGGCCCGCGCCTACGTCAGCGCACTGCGCGACCTGCTCAAGGCCCTCGACGTCTCCGACGTGCGGATGGACCAGGGCTCGCTGCGCTGCGACGCGAACGTCTCGCTGATGCCCAAGGGCAGCACCGAGCTGGGCACCCGCTCGGAGACCAAGAACGTCAACTCGCTGCGCAGCGTCGAGCGGGCCGTGCACTTCGAGATGCGCAGGCACGCCGCGGTGCTGACCAGCGGCGGCGAGGTCATCCAGGAGACCAGGCACTTCGACGAGTCCACCGGCAGCACCAGGGCCGGCAGGCGCAAGGAGACCAGCGAGGACTACCGGTACTTCCCGGAGCCCGACCTGGTGCCGATCGCGCCGACCCGGGAGTGGGTGGAGGAGCTGCGGGAGACCCTGCCCGAACTGCCCTGGCAGCGCCGCAAGCGCATCCAGCAGGACTGGCAGCTTTCCGACCTGGAACTGCGCGACCTGGTCAACGCGGGCGCGCTGGACCTGGTCGCGGCCACCGTCGAAGCGGGCGCTTCGCCGGATGAGGCCCGGTCCTGGTGGGTGGCCTACCTGTCCCAGCAGGCCAACACCCAGGGCATCGAACTGACCGCGCTGGCCATCACCCCGGCCCAGCTGGCCAGGGTGATCGTGCTGGTGGCCGAGGGCAAGCTGACCAACAAGCTGGCCCGCCAGGTCGTCGACGGCGTGCTCGCCGGTGAAGGCGACCCGGACGCCGTGGTGCAAGCCCGCGGCCTGGTCGTGGTCTCCGACGACTCGGCCCTGCTCGCCGCGATCGACGAGGCCCTGGCCGCCCAGCCGGACGTGGCCGAGAAGATCCGCTCCGGCAAGGTCGCCGCGGCGGGCGCCGTGGTCGGCGCGGTCATGAAGGCCACCAAGGGCCAGGCCGACGCCAAGCGCGTCCGCGAGCTGGTCCTGGAACGCTGCGGCCAGTAGCAAGCTCGTACGACTTGGCCCAACCGGTACGCCCGGTTGGGCCAAGTCGTACGTCAAGTTGGGCCAAGCAGGCAGGCGGCCTAGTCGTTCCCGCCGCCCCCGCCACCCTGCGGCGGCAGCACGAACACCCGGTCGTCACTGGAGACCGGCTTGCCGCCGGCCTTGTTCAGCGTGCCCACCCAGGAGTTGCCGTCCGGCGCCAGGTCGACCCCGCCGAGCTGCCCGTAGACGCCCTTCAACGTGGTCTCCGGCCGCCCGGTGAACGCCCCGGTGTTGCTCAGCGCCAGGTTGAACATGCCCGCGCCCGCGGTCAGCGCCACCGACAACCGGTCGGTGTAGGCCGCGCAGCCCGCCACCCCGGGGCGGTCCGGCCAGGTCCAGGCCGGGGTGCCCAGCGGCTTGCCCAGGGCGAGCTTGTAGACCACATCCTGCTTGTCGGCGCGGTCGGTGACCCAGGTGCTGCGGTGGTCGCTGGTGCTGCAGATGCCGCCGGGGCTGGTCAGGCCGTTGGCGATGACCGCGCTGGAGGCGGTCGGATTGCCCTCGGCGGGCTTGCCGGAGGTGGTGATCCGCAGGACCTTGCCCGCCAGCGAGGCCGGGTCGTTGGCGGCGTTGCCGTTGCCCGCGTTGCCGGTGGCCACCAGCAGCGCGCCGGTGCGGTCCTTGGCCAGCGCGCCGCCGTTGTTGCGCGCGCCGCGCGGGATGCCGGTGAGCACCGGCTTGGGGCCGTCGCCCTTGGCGATGCGCACCACCCGGTTGTCCGCGCCGGTGGTGACATAGGCGAAGACCAGGCCGTCCTCGGCGTAGCTGGGCGAGAGAGCCAGGCCGGTCAGGCCGCCGCCACCGGCGCCGTCCACCGGGATGCGGGCGAACTCGACCGGGGCCTGGCCGGGCTGGACCTTGAAGATCCGGCCGCTGACCCGCTCGGCGGCCAGCGCCGACTGCCCGTCCGGCAGCACCGCGACCGCGGCCACCTGGTCCAGGCAGGTCGCCACCACGGCGGGGTCGAAGTCCTTGCAGCCATCCGGCGGCGGCACCGGGGTGTTCGGCCGCTGCTGCTGACCGCCGCCACCCCCGCCGCCCCCACCAGGCGGCGGACCGCCCTGCGGCTGCAGCCGGGGCTGCTCGGTCCAGTCGGCCTGGCGGACCTCGGGGAAACTCGCGCAGCCGGAGACCAGCAGGGCGAGCGCCACCATCCCGACAAGGGACGTCCGTCGCGTCGAACCCGGGGCTGGCATGGTCACCAGGGTAGGTGGGCGCAGGTGAACCCGGGGTTAGAGTCGGCGGGTGACCCTGACAGTGCTCTTGCCCGACTACCCGGGGGCCGCCGAGCTGGTCTCCGCGATCGACGGGGTGCGGGTGGTCAGCTACGACCCGCGAGACCAGCTCAGCATGCCTGCCGAGGCGGTCGAGGCCGAGGTCTTCGTGCCCCCGTTCCTGGCCTCCCGCGAACTGGTGCCGCTGGCCAGGACCTTCCCGAGACTCAAGCTGGTGCAGCTGCTCAGCGCGGGCGCCGAGGCGTGGATCGGCGCCCTGCCCGAGCACGTGCGGCTGTCCAACTGCCGGGGCGCGCACGGCGGCAGCACCGCGGAATGGGTGGTCGGCGCGCTGCTGTCGATCTACCGGGATTTCCGCGAGTTCGACGCCGCCCAGCGCGCGGGGGAGTGGGCCTACCACCCGACCGACACCCTCCAGGACAAGCGGATCCTGGTCGTCGGCGCCGGTGACCTGGGCTACCAGCTCGAACGCAGGCTGACCCCGTTCGACACCGAGGTCACCCTGGTCGGCCGCACGGCGCGCGAGGGCGTGCGCGGCGAGGACGAGCTGCCCGACCTGCTCGGCCGCTACGACGTGGTGATCGTGGTGGTGCCGATGACCGAGGACACCCGGCACCTGGTGGACGCCAAGTTCCTGGCCTGCATGGCCGATGGCGCGATCTTCGTCAACGCCGCCCGCGGCCCGGTGGTGGACACCGACGCGCTGCTGGCCGAACTCACCAGCGGCCGCCTGCGCGCCGCCCTGGACGTCACCGACCCGGAGCCGCTGCCGGCCGGACACCCGCTGTGGACCGCGCCGAACCTGCTGCTCACCCCGCACGTGGCCGGCAGCGTGGCCGGTCAGCACCAGCGCGCGTTCGCCATCGTGGCCCGGCAGATCGCCCAGTTCGCGGCAGGCGAGGACCCGGACAACCTGATCCGCGGCAGCTACTGACCCAGCCCGGCCGCCACCGGGCCCCACCCTCGCGGCGAGGCCGATCTCACAGGTCCGCGCGCTGACCAGCGCCGTTGCCGCCGCACCCGCCTCCGCGCCGCCCCCGGCCCGCCGCCCGGGTCGCCGAAGTGGCCCGGATCACCTAGCCTGCTTGGGCGTGAGCACTCACGACAGCGGCCCCGGCACCAGCGGGGGCGCGCACCACTTCGACGACGCGGGCTACACGTCCACCGGAACCACGGCGGCGCTGCCCGTTGACCAGGCCGGCGGTGCGGACACCGTGCGGCGCAAGCCCTTCGCGTGGAACAGTGGCGCCGACCTCGGGCTGCTCGTCCTGCGCCTGGTGCTCGGTGGCACGTTCATCGCGCACGGCGCGCAGAAGCTCTTCGGCGCGTTCAACGGACCGGGTATCAGCGGATTCGCCAAGTTCCTGGAGTCCTTCGGGTTCCAGCAGACCCGGATCCTGGCCTACGTCACCGGGATCACCGAGCTGGGCGGCGGCGCGCTGATCGTGCTCGGCTTCCTGACCCCACTCGGCGCGGCCGGACTGCTCGGCGTGATGATCAACGTAGTCACGCTGAAGTGGAACAACGGCTTCTTCCTCGGCTCCACCGGCACCGGCTTCGAGTTCGACCTGGTGCTCGGCGCCCTGGCCGCCGCGCTGCTCTTCCTCGGCCCAGGCCGCGCCGCGCTGGACAACGGCCGCGCCTGGGCGCGCGTCCCACTCCCGTGGGGCGTGCTCTTCCTCCTGATCGCGGCAGGCTCCTCGGTGATCACCCTGGTAGTCCTCCGCTAACCCACAACGGCCAACCCACCGTACGACAACGGCCAACACGCCGTACAAGAACGGCCAACACGCCGAGCGGGTTTCAACCCCTCGCGAGTGTTGGCCGTTGTTGTACGCAGTGTTGGCCGTTGTGGACGGTGTGTTGGCCGTTATTTGGCGGGGTCGCGGACCGCGCCGGTGGCGGCGGAGGTGGCCAGGCGGGCGTAGGCGCGCAGGGCCTTGGACACCGGGCGCTGCCGGTCCACCGGCTGCCACGGGTTCTCGCTGGCCTCCATCTTGGCCAGCCGCTCGGCCAGCACCGCCGGGTCCACCAGCAGCTCCAGCTTGCGCTGGTGCACGTCGATGACGATCTCGTCCCCGTCCCGCACCAGCCCGATCAGCCCGCCTTCGGCCGCTTCCGGCGAGATGTGCCCGACCGAGATGCCCGAGGACCCGCCGGAGAAGCGGCCGTCGGTGATCAGCGCGCACACCTTGCCCAGCCCGGCGCCCTTGAGGAACGCGGTGGGGTGCAACATCTCCTGCATCCCCGGCCCGCCCGAGGGCCCCTCGTAGCGGACCACCACCACCTCGCCCGGTTGCACCTGCTTGCCCAGGATCGCCGAGACCGCCTGCTCCTGGCTCTCCACCACCCGCGCGGGGCCGCGGAAGACCCACAGCTCCTCGTCGATGCCGGCGGTCTTGATCACCGCGCCGTCCTCGGCCAGGTTGCCGCGCAGCACCGCCAGGCCGCCGTCCTTGGTGTAGGCGTGCTCCCGGTCCCGGATGCAGCCGCCCGCCGCGTCGGTGTCCAGCGAGGACCAGCGGTTCTCGGTGGAGAAGGCCTGGGTGGTGCGCACCCCGCCGGGCGCGGCGTGGAACAGCTCCACCGCCTCGGCCGAGGGCGATTCGGCGCGGATGTCCCAGGCGCCCAGCCACTCGTCGATGTTCGCGCTGTGCACCGTGTGCACCGCGCGGTTGAGCAGCCCGCCGCGGTCCAGTTCGCCCAGGATGGCCGGGATGCCACCGGCCCGGTGCACGTCCTCCATGTGGTAGTCGGAGTTCGGGCTGACCTTGGCCAGGCAGGGCACCCGGCGGCTGACCGCGTCGATGTCGGCCATGGTGAAGTCGATCTCCGCCTCGTGCGCGGCGGCCAGGATGTGCAGCACGGTGTTGGTCGAGCCGCCCATGGCCACATCCAGCGCCATCGCGTTCTCGAACGCGGCCCGGTTGGCGATGTTGCGCGGCAGCGCGGAGTCGTCGTCCTGCTGGTAGTACCGCTTGGCCAGCTCCACCACGGTGGTCCCGGCCCGCTCGAACAGCGCCCGCCGGGCGGCGTGCGTGGCCAGGGTGGATCCGTTGCCGGGCAGGGACAGCCCGAGTGCCTCGGTGAGGCAGTTCATCGAGTTCGCGGTGAACATGCCGGAACAGGAGCCGCAGGTCGGACAGGCCGAACGCTCCACAATGGACAGACCTTCGTCGTCGACGTCCGGGCTGGCCGAGGCGGCGATCGCGGTGATCAGGTCGGTGGGCGCCTGGGCGACCCCGTCCACCACCACGGCCTTGCCTGCCTCCATCGGCCCGCCGGAGACGAAGACCACCGGGATGTTCAGCCGCAGCGCGGCCATCAGCATGCCGGGGGTGATCTTGTCGCAGTTGGAGATGCACACCAGCGCGTCCGCCGCGTGGCCGTTGACCATGTACTCCACCGCGTCCGCGATCAGCTCGCGGGAGGGCAGCGAGTAGAGCATGCCGCCGTGCCCCATGGCGATGCCGTCGTCCACCGCGATGGTGTGGAACTCCCTGGCCACCCCGCCGGCCTCGGCGATCTTCTCGGCCACGATGTCCCCGAGGTCGCGCAGGTGCACGTGGCCCGGCACGAACTGGGTGTAGGAGTTGGCGATCGCCACGATCGGCTTGCCGAAGTCGGAGTCGGTCATACCGGTGGCGCGCCACAGCGAACGGGCGCCTGCCGCGTTGCGGCCGTGGGTGGTCACGCGGGAGCGGAGCGGGGGCACTGCTCCTCCTTAACGGGGTTCGTCAGTCTTTGCCGGGTTCGGTCGTGCCGGACTCGCCGCCGAAGCGGCCGCCGCTGGCCTGGGCCAGCGCGTCCAGATCGCGCACCCGCACCGCGGGCAGCGTGACCTCGGACTCGTCGGCCAGCACGGCCTTCACGCCGGAGCGCTTGGTCAGTCGCAGCGAGGCGATGTCCGACCAGGCGATGCTGCGGGCGCCGAACATCGTGCGGATGCGCACCTGTTCGGCGTCGACCACGGTCCTGGTGCGGATCACCCACAGGACCAGTGCGATCGGCACCAGGTAGATCACCTGGAGCCCCGGCGCGCCGAAGGCGAGTGGTGTCGCGCACAGGAACAGCAACGCCACCGGAATCATAGCCGTGGTGGGGATCCGGAAAATCAGTCCGCTCACGGAACCGATCCTCCCACGTGCGCGAACACCCCCTGACGAAGGTTCCATGTCCCTCGGTCGTGTCCAACATGCGGGAGTACCGTCCCGCAGAGTTGACGCCTGTCCCGGCCAAGGACTAGCGTCGACAGGGTGCAGCGCAAGACTTTCCTCCTCGTACTTCCCAGGCGCGTCGACGCCTAGGAAGCACTCGTCGACGCGCAACCCTCGTATGGCCGACCCGGGCCGACGAGGGTTTTTTGTTGCCCTTAGCTTGCTCACACCGAACACGAGGCAGACCCGATGACCCAGGTGAGGCCCACACCGCCGCCCCCGCC
Source organism: Crossiella sp. CA198 (assembly GCF_052078295.1). Taxonomy (NCBI): domain Bacteria; kingdom Bacillati; phylum Actinomycetota; class Actinomycetes; order Pseudonocardiales; family Pseudonocardiaceae; genus Crossiella; species Crossiella sp. CA198. The sequence continues at coordinate 128,135 of NZ_JBQJIM010000008.1, read as the reverse complement.
GTCCCAGGGGGCAAGACCCCGCCCGACCCCGCCGGCCGGCGCTCCGGTCCGGGTGACCGGCGCGCAGTCGCTCGTGCGTTCGCTCGAGTCGGTGGGCTGCGAGATCGTCTTCGGCATCCCCGGCGGCGCCATCCTGCCCGCCTACGACCCGCTGCTGGACTCCACCAAGCTGCGGCACATCCTGGTCCGGCACGAGCAGGGCGCGGGTCACGCCGCCTCCGGGTACGCCCACGCCACCGGCCGGGTGGGTGTGTGCATGGCCACCTCCGGCCCCGGCGCGACCAACCTGGTCACCCCGATCGCCGACGCCTACATGGATTCCATCCCGATGGTCGCGATCACCGGTCAGGTGGCCCGCTCCTCCATCGGCACGGATGCCTTCCAGGAAGCCGACATCTGCGGCATCACCATGCCGATCACCAAGCACAACATCCTGGTGACCGAGGCCGCGGACATCCCGCGGGCGATCGCCGAGGCCTTCCACATCGCCAGCACCGGCAGGCCAGGCCCGGTCCTGGTCGACCTGCCCAAGGACATCCTGCAGGCCACCACCTCCTTCACCTGGCCGCCGGAGATGCGGCTGCCCGGCTACCGGCCGACCACCAAACCGCACGGCAAGCAGGTGCGCGAGGCGGCCAAGCTGATCGCCGCGGCCAAGCGCCCGGTGCTCTACGTCGGCGGCGGCGTGGTCCGCGGCCAGGCCAGCGCCGAACTGCTCGACCTGGCGGAGCTGACCGGCATCCCGGTGGTCACCACGCTGATGGCCCGCGGCGCCTTCCCGGACTCGCACCGCTCGCACCTGGGCATGCCGGGCATGCACGGCACGGTGGCCGCGGTGGCCGCGCTGCAGCGCTCGGACCTGCTGATCACCCTGGGCGCGCGCTTCGACGACCGGGTCACCGGCCAGCTGGGCACCTTCGCGCCGGACGCGCAGGTCATCCACGCCGACATCGATCCGGCCGAGATCTCCAAGAACCGCAAGGCCGATGTGCCGATCGTGGGCGATGTGAAGGACATCATCGCCGACCTGGTCCCGGCGGTGCGCGCCGAGTACGACGGTGGCACCAGGGCGGACATCTCCGCCTGGTGGACCATGCTCAACGACATCCGCGGCTCGTTCCCGCTGGGCTATGACTGGCCTGCCGACGGTTCGCTGTCCCCGCAGTACTGCATCGAGCGGATCGGCGCGCTGGTCGGGCCGGACGCGGTCTACACCGCGGGCGTCGGCCAGCACCAGATGTGGGCCGCCCAGTTCGTCAAGTACGAGAAGCCTGCCAGCTGGATCAACTCCGGCGGTCTTGGCACCATGGGCTTCGCCGTGCCCGCGGCCATGGGCGCCAAGGCGGGCCTGCCGGACGCCCAGGTCTGGGCCATCGACGGCGACGGCTGTTTCCAGATGACCAACCAGGAGCTGGCCACCTGCGCGATCGAGGGCATCCCGATCAAGGTCGCGGTGATGAACAACGGCAACCTGGGCATGGTCCGGCAGTGGCAGAACCTCTTCTACTCCGAGCGCTACTCCAACACCGACCTGGGCACGCACAAGCACCGCATCCCGGACTTCGTGCTGCTGGGCGAGGCGCTGGGCTGCGCCGGTCTGCGCGCGGAGACCAAGGACGAGGTCGACTCGGTGATCCAGCAGGCGATGGAGATCAACGACCGCCCGGTCGTGATCGATTTCGTGGTGGGCAAGGACGCGCAGGTGTGGCCGATGGTGGCCGCGGGCACCGGCAACGACGAGATCATGGCCGCGCGCGGCATCCGCCCGCTGTTCGACGAAGACGAGGTGTGAGGCGATGACTCGGCACACGCTCAGCGTGCTGGTGGAGAACAAGCCCGGTGTGCTCGCCAGGGTGGCTGGGCTGTTCTCCCGGCGGGGCTTCAACATCGAGAGCCTCGCGGTCGGCCCGACCGAACATCCCGAGGTGTCCCGGATGACCATCGTGGTCGCCGTGGAGTTGCTGCCGCTGGAGCAGGTCACCAAGCAGCTCAACAAGCTCGTCAACGTCATCAAGATCGTTGAGCTGGACGGGGCCACCTCGGTGCGCCGGGAACTGCTGCTGGTCAAGGTCAGGGCCGACGCCACCGTGCGCAGCCAGGTGCTGGAGACCGTGCAGCTCTTCCGCGCCAAGGTGGTCGACGTCTCGCCGGAGGCGCTGACCGTCGAGGCCACCGGCACCGCCGACAAGCTCGACGCCCTGCTGCGCATGCTGGAGCCCTACGGCATCAGGGAGATGGTCCAGTCCGGCATGGTGGCCATCGGCAGGGGCGCCCGTTCCATCACCGCGACCGCGGTCCGTTGAGATAACGCACGACAGGAGAAGCAAGAGCAATGAGTGTCGAGATCTTCTACGACGACGACGCCGACATCAGCGTGATCCAGGGGCGCAAGGTCGCGGTGATCGGCTACGGCAGCCAGGGCCACGCGCACGCGCTGAGCCTGCGTGACTCGGGCGTGGACGTCCGCATCGGCCTGCCGGAGACCAGCAAGTCCCGGGCCAAGGCCGAGGAGGAGGGCCTGCGCGTCCTCACCCCCGCCGAGGCATCCGCCGAGGCGGACCTGATCATGATCCTGGCGCCGGACACCGCGCAGCGGCACATCTACGCCAAGGACATCGCGCCCAACCTCAACGACGGCGACGCGATCTTCTTCGGGCACGGCTTCAACATCCGCTACGGCCTGATCACCCCGCCGTCCAATGTGGACGTCGCCATGGTCGCGCCGAAGGGCCCCGGCCACCTGGTCCGCCGCCAGTTCGTCGACGGCAAGGGCGTGCCCTGCCTGATCGCGATCGAGCAGGACGCCACCGGCAACGGCCAGGCGCTCGCGCTCTCCTACGCCAAGGCCATCGGCGGCAGCCGGGCAGGCGTCATCAAGACCACCTTCACCGAGGAGACCGAGACCGACCTCTTCGGTGAGCAGGCGGTGCTCTGCGGCGGCGCCAGCGCGCTGGTGCAGGCCGGCTTCGAGGTGCTGACCGAGGCGGGCTACGCCCCCGAGATCGCCTACTTCGAGTGCCTGCACGAGCTGAAGCTGATCGTCGACCTCATGTACGAGGGCGGCATCGCGCGCCAGCGCTACTCCATCTCCGACACCGCCGAGTACGGCGACCTGACCCGCGGCCCGCGCGTGATCACCGCCGCGGTCAAGGAGGAGATGAAGAAGATCCTGACCGAGGTGCAGGACGGCACCTTCGCCCGGGAGTGGGTGGCCGAGGACGACAACGGCCGCGCCAACTACCGCAAGCTCCAGCAAGAGGGCGAAGCTCACCCGATCGAGGAGACGGGAAAGAAGCTCCGGGCACTCATGTCCTGGGTCGACCGCCCCATCACCGAGACCGCCTGACGTCTGCAACCAGCACAGAGCGAACGCCGTCCACCCTGGAGTGGGCGGCGTTCGCGCTGTTCAGGGGGTTACGGAGGGTGATCCGAGATCCCACCCGATCAGTTCATTTCACTCGGTAATTTGCTTATTTAGCATAGGGTTGACAAGTGATCCGCAGTCAGCCGGCAGGGCTTGGGACCCCGGCCCGGCAGCAGGGAGACGGCGGAAGCGCCGCCTCATGACGACGCGGGGAGCGTGCAAAGCCATGACCGGCAACATGACCGGTGGCCTGGACGAGTCTGTCCGAACCCACCTGGCCAAGTTGTTCACCCTCATCCACACCCTCGACGATCCGGACGTGGCCGAGCTGGCCAGGGCAGAGATGCCCCGCCTCATCTCCGCGTTGAAGCTCGTGCTGGACGCGCACGAACCGGACGAGTACGGCCACTGCCGCCAGTGCCAGCCAGGCAAACGCCGCCACCGCCTCCCGTTCGAGCCCTGCCGCGCCTACGACAGCGCCCAGCGGTTCCTGGCCGTGGAACGCGGCCTGCCCCAGATGCTGGTCGCGGCCCAGCACACCGCCTTCGCCGACAGCCGCCCCCGGCACGCCCTGCACTAGCCCCGTCGCCGCCCCGCCGCCCCAGGTCCCCACCCGGCCTCCCACAACGCCCAACGCGGCGTACAACAACGGCAAACACGCGGTCCCAGAACGGCCAACACGCGGTACGAGAACGGCCAACACTCCCAGCGAAGCCCACCCGCTCCGAGTGTTGGCCGAAGTCGTACGCCGTGTTGGCCGTTCTTGTACGCCAAGTTGGCCGGACTGGTACGCCGGATTGGCGCGCGGCGGGTAGCAGGACCTACCCGGGATGCGACGAAGGTCGCTTGCCGCACCGGCACCACATCCACCAGGCTGCGCGGCAGCGGCGCGGTGGAGTGTCGCTGTTCTGGCGTTGTTCCCGACCGCCGGTGCGGTAACCCGGTCATGGTCGATGAAGTGGACGCCGCCGTCCTGCACATCGGTAACGCAAGTTGATGCAACCTGCACAAGACCGCTCCGACGTGTCCAGCGAAGCTGATCCGTTCGGCGGCAGTGACGGCGAGGGGCATCACGCAACGTAGTCAACGGCGGGTGGCCGCGCGCTCGCGGCAGGTCCCGGACAGCATGATCGGCACGGACCCAGGGGTGGTCCGTGCCGACCATGTCCGCCACAAAGTCCTCGCCCCGCAACGCCTTCGCCCGCCACGGACGCTCTGGCCGGCCGCGGAATCGGCGGCCTGCCGCGAAAATCCGGTCCACCGCGGAAAATTCGGCCTGGCGCAGCAGCTCCGGTCCGGCTGGCTGGGGTCAGGCCACCACGCCGGGGGCCACCCGCAGGCGATGCCGGGCCCGCTGCACGGGGATGTCGTCCTGGCCCGGCGGGGGGCTACTGGGCCAGGACGACAGCTCAGGGGAGGGCGAATCCTCGACCAGGCACAGCTGGACGTAGGCGATCCGCCAGGTGGGACAGGGCCACTCGCCGCCAAGGCCCCAGCTGGGGCGGCATAACCGGCAGCGCCGGCGTTTCTTCCGGCCGACGGCGCGGTGCTGGGCGAGCAGGAACTGCCAGCCGTGCACGGTGCGCAGCAGGGCGTTGCGGGCGGCGGGGTCGGGCTGGGTCGCGGCGAGTTCGGCCAGCTCGGCGAGCCGGGTGGCCACCGCGCGGTAGCACTCGCGGCCGCGGGTCGTGCAGCGATCCGGCGGCTCGTGCACATCCAGGATGGGCCTGCCTGACGACCACACGGTCTCCACCGCCCCTAACTTGAGTAGTCTGCGCCACCGAGCGCTTACGGTTGGTGGTCGCCACCGATTTCGGAGAGCGACGACGTGGGTACCTAGCGTGCAAGACGGGCGCCCAGAAATGCAACGTACATACTGCGAAAGACACGATCGGGTGAGAGTGTCGTCCTGCAAACCACAAGCGATTGCAGCTAGCTAGCCTGGGCGGGCACACTGCGCGAGTTCCCTCTCACTGCGTGTCACGGCGGGCGGCCGGCACCGCGCCACGGACGCGCCGCGAACTCGCGAACTTGCCCGGAGGCCAGGAGATGTCCACCAGTCACAGCCCGACCGTGCGCCGAAGGCGGCTGGCCTCCGAGTTACGGCGCCTACGGGAAAGCTCGAACCTCACCTGTGAGGAGGTCGCGGCGCACCTGGAGTGCTCGGCGGCCAAGGTGAGCCGGATCGAGACCGGCCGCACCGGGGTCAACCCGAGGGACGTGCGGGACATGCTGGTGCTCTACGGCGTGGAGGGCGAGCGGCAGAACGCGCTGATCGACCTGGCCCGGATGGCAAAACTCAAGGGCTGGTGGCACAACTACGGCGACGTGCTCACCGGCGGGTTCGCCGGGATGGAGGCCGAGGCGTCCTCGATCCGCACCTTCGAGTCACTCGTGGTGCCGGGGCTGCTGCAGACCGAGCGGTACGCGCTGGCGGTCTTCCGCGCGGTGCGGCCCAAGGCCGCGCCCAACGAGGTCGAGCGCCGGGTCTCCGCCCGGATGGCTCGCCAGGGACTGCTCTCCTCCGACCACGGACCCAAGTACTGGGCCGTGCTGGACGAGGGTGCGCTGCGGCGGCGGGTGGGCGACGCCGACGTGATGCGCGAACAGCTCGACCGGCTGGTGAAGATGAGTTCGCTGCCGAACGTGGAGATCCAGGTGCTCCCGTTCAGCGCGGGCGGGCACGCGGCCTCCGACGGCCCGTTCGTCATGCTCGGCTTCCCCGATCCGCTGGACCCGACCGTGGTCTACGTGGAGAGCCTCACCAGCGCGCTCTACCTGGAGAAGCCGGAGGAGATCCGGTTGTACAGCACGGTTTTCGACCACGTCCGCGCCGCGGCGCTGGGCACCGAGGAATCGGTCGCCCTGATGGCCGCCATGGCGGAGGAGTTGGCATGAGCAGGAGGCAGGCCATCCGGCGCTGCGCTCGACCATCGCACCATCTGTTATCCGGCAAGGAGCAAGTCATGTTGGCCAGCTACAACACCGAATCGCTTTCCTGGCGCGTCAGCAGCTACAGCGGCGGCGGCAACAACTGCGTCGAGGTCGCGCTGCCCGCCGCGGCGGCCGCGGTGCGGGATTCCAAGAACCGGGCAGGCGGCGCGCTGACCTTCAGCCGCGCGCAGTGGCACGGCTTCCTCGCCAGTGCCCCGGCCCTGCACGGGTCCCGGGCGTGACTGGGCAGCACCCCAGCACCAGGGTCCCGGTCTATGACGACAAGGCCGGGATCCGGGACACGCTCGACTTCTCCCAGGCGCGATGGCTCTCCAGTGAGGAGGACCCGGACGGCACCGGCAAGGTGGAGATCGCCTTCGTCGACTCCGCAGGGACCACCTACATCGGGATGCGCAACAGCGCGCAGCCCGAGGGGCCGATCCTGGTTTTCACCACCAGCGAATGGGAAGCGTTCCTGGCCGGGGCCAAGGACGGGGAGTTCACCGAACCCTGGTGAGTCCTGGCCCTGGTGAACATCGGGTGCAGCGGGGGTGACCAAGCTCGCCCCCGCCACCTGAAACATGCCGGTAACACCGCAGCTAGACTGCGGCTTTCCCGCTCGGGGCACAACGCGGTGACCCGGACCAAGGCAATCCGTCCTCTCAGGAGCGCACCGGTGACCAACCCCAACCGCCCCGTCGTTTTGATCGCGGAGAAGCTCGCGCCCTCGGTGCTCGAGGTGCTCGGCGACGACGTCGAGATCCGGCACGTCGACGGCACCGACCGCACCGCGCTGCTGTCCGCGGTGGCCGAGGCCGACGCGCTGCTCGTGCGCTCGGCGACCAAGGTCGACGCCGAGGTGTTCGCCGCGACCAGCAAGCTCAAGGTCGTGGCCAGGGCCGGTGTCGGCCTGGACAACGTCGAGGTGCCCGCCGCCACCGCGCGCGGCGTGATGGTGGTCAACGCGCCCACCTCCAACATCGTCTCCGCCGCCGAGCACGCGGTCGCGCTGCTGCTCGCGGTGGCCCGCAACATCGCCCCGGCCGACGCCAGCCTGCGCACCGGCCAGTGGAAGCGCAGCGCCTACGGCGGCGTGGAACTCAACGGCAAGACCGTCGGCGTGGTCGGCCTCGGCAAGATCGGCCAGCTCTTCGCCCAGCGGATCGCCGCCTTCGGCACCACGCTGATCGCCTACGACCCCTACGTGGCCCCGGCCCGCGCCGCCCAGCTCGGCATCGAGCTGGTCAGCCTGGACGAGCTGCTGGAGCGCGCGGACGCCTTCTCCATCCACCTGCCCAAGACCCCGGAGACCCTCGGTCTGATCGGCAAGGAGCAGCTGGCCAGGACCAAGAAGGGCGTGCTCATCGTCAACGCCGCCCGCGGCGGGCTGATCGACGAGGCCGCGCTGGCCGACGCCATCCGCGAGGGCCAGGTCGGCGGCGCCGGCATCGACGTCTTCGCCACCGAGCCGTGCACCGAGAGCCCGCTCTTCGAGCTGCCCAAGGCCGTGGTGACCCCGCACCTGGGCGCCTCCACCGGCGAGGCCCAGGATCGCGCGGGCACCGACGTGGCCCGGTCCGTGGTGCTCGCGCTGCGCGGGGACTTCGTGCCGGACGCGGTGAACGTGCAGGGCGGCGGCGTGGTCGGCGAGGAGGTCCGGCCGTACCTGCCGCTGACCCAGAAGCTGGGCGCGGTGCTGGCCGCCTTCGGCGCCAACAAGGCCCCGGTCTCGGTCACCGTCGAGGTGCGCGGCGAACTGTCCACTGAGGACGTCCGGGTGCTGCCGCTGGCCGCGCTGCGCGGGGTGTTCGCGCACCTGGTCGACGAGCAGGTCACCTTCGTCAACGCGCCCAAGCTGGCCGCCGACCTCGGCGTGGACGTGCGGGTGGTCACCGAGTCCGAGAGCGCCAACCACCGCAGCCTGGTCACCGTGCGCACGGTCGGCGCGGACGGCACCGCCTACAGCGTCTCCGGCTCGCTCAGCGGCCGCAACCAGGTGGAGAAGTTGGTCGAGGTCAACGGCCGCAGCTTCGACCTGCGCGCCGAGGGCCACGTGTTGCTGCTGGAGTACCCGGACCGCCCCGGCGTGATGGGCACCGTGGGCACCCTGCTCGGCGAGGCCGGGGTCAACGTGGAGGCCGCGCAGATCTCCCAGACCCGCGACGGCGCGGACGCCACCATGCTGCTGCGGGTGGACCGCCCGGTCGACGCAGGCGTGCTGGAGCCCATCGGCGCCACCGTCGGCGCCCGCACCGTGAAGGCCATCGCCTTCTAACCCGCCCACAACGGCCAACACCAGGTACGACAACGGCCAACACACCGCCCACAACGGCCAACACGCCGGTCGGGTTCGCACCCGCGCGCGTGTTGGCCGTTGTGGTACGGGGTGTTGGCCGTTTTGGTACCTGGCGTTGGTCGATATGGGCGGGACCGACGGAAGACCGTGGAGTCCGGCGGGTTCTGGTGGCAGCATTCGGCGTATGTGGATCTCCAGGGGTCGGGATGCTCTCCGGCGCGGGTGACGGCGCCGGGGACTACGCGTGGCTGGCCGAGCTGCCGCTGGGGGCGGCGTTCGCACTGGCCTTCGTGCGCGGGGTCGACGAGGCCGAGGTGCTGCGCCGGTTCGGGGCCGATCCGGACACGGCGCGGCCGATGACGCTGGACGCGATCGACCGGGCGCAGCAGGACGCGCTGCCCGAGTCGTTGCTGCTGGCCGCGGTGACCAAGGTGGGCGACTGGGTGCTGGTGGTGGAGCCGAACGGGTTCCAGTCCACTTTGGACGAGGTGCTCTCGGTGGTCTCCGCCGGTGGCGAGGTGCTCTCGGTCTACCGCAACCTGGACTCGGTCGGGCAGATCAGCCACGCGGTGGACGGCGGCCTGCGCACCGCCTTCGACCAGCTGGTGCCGTACCTGCGCTGGGGCAGCCTGCCGGACGCGCTGCTGCCGGTGATGCTGGCGGTCGGCCTCGATCCGGATGGTGGGACCGCGCCCGATCCAGACGCCGCCGCACTGGCCCTGGCGGAGCGGGTCACCGGCGTCCGGCTGAGCCCGGAAACCCTCTCCGGAACGCTGCCCACGGTGGTGCTCTCCGCCCGCGAGCCGGAGTGAGACCAAACCGCCTACTCACCCAGACGAGTGGACTTTGGGCAAACATCGGCCACGCCCCGCTGGTGGCCGGTTTCGCCCCCGGAAGCCCGGTTAGGCTGCCATCCTCCCGCCCCACGGCGGGACTTCGTCGGTTGAGACGGGCTTTCCACCCTTCGAAACGGCCAAAATCGGGCTCCCTTGACGGGGGAAACCCGATCGGGTGTCCCGCAGTACGGGAGAGATCGGTCGGAAAGCGTGTCCGGACTGCGTTTTCCAGCCCCTCAGCCGGTAACCTGCGCGCAACGGTTTGTCCCTGTAGGTGGGGCAACTAGCCAGGAGGTGTGTGCATGCGGCTCGCGGTGATTCCAGGAGATGGGATCGGCCCCGAGGTGATCGCTGAAGCGCTCAAGGTGCTCGGTGAGGTCCTTCCGACCGCGGAGATCACCCGCTTCGACCTCGGTGCGGCCCGCTGGCACGCCACGGGGGAGCTATTGCCTGAATCCGTGCTCGGCGAACTGCGCCAGCACGACGCGATCCTGCTGGGCGCGGTGGGCGACCCGTCGGTGCCCAGCGGCATCCTCGAACGAGGGCTGTTGCTGCGCCTGCGTTTCGAGCTTGATCACCACGTCAACCTGCGCCCGGCGCGGCTCTACCCCGGCGTGCGCAGCCCGCTGGCGGACTCGCCAGAGGTCGACATGGTCGTGGTGCGCGAGGGCACCGAGGGCCTCTACGCGGGCAACGGCGGCCTGCTGCGCAAGGACACCCCGCACGAGATCGCCACCGAGGTCAGCATCAACACGCTGTTCGGGGTCGAGCGCGTGGTGCGGGATGCCTTCGCCAGGGCCTCCAACCGGCCGCGCAAGCACCTCACCCTGGTGCACAAGACCAACGTGCTCACCTATGCGGGCCAGTTGTGGTCGCGGGTGGTCGAGGAGGTCTCGCTGCAGTACCCGGACGTCTCCGTGGCCTACCAGCACGTGGACGCCACCACGATCCACCTGGTCACCGACCCCGGCCGGTTCGACGTGATCGTCACCGACAACCTCTTCGGCGACATCATCACCGACCTGGCCGCGGCGGTCACCGGCGGCATCGGCCTGGCGGCCAGCGGCAACATGGACGTCACCCGGCGCAACCCGAGCATGTTCGAGCCGGTGCACGGCTCCGCCCCGGACATCGCGGGGCAGGGCGTGGCCGACCCGACCGCGGCGGTGCTCTCCGTCGCGCTCATGCTCGACCACCTCGGCGAGCCCGAGTCCGCCCGCCGGATCGAGGCCGCGGTGGCCTTCGACCTGGCCACCAGGGACCACACGGCGCCCGGCGCGACCTACGCGGTCGGCGACCGGCTGGCCGCGCTGGTGAGTTCCGGGCAGCGCACCGGAGCCTGATCTCCCAAGCCCAACGGGCCCCGATCGTCCTAAGTGGACGGTCGGGGCCCGTTGCGTTGGTGGGGTGAAGCCCCCCGTGATGACGGGCAACACGGGGGGCTTCGGGGTCGTCCGGTGGGCTGGCGGGCCGCACCGGACGACTGGCGGGCCGACTCGGGTCCTGGGGGAAACCGTCGACGGCCGGGTCTGGGAGGTTAGATCGGGATGCTCTTGAACTCCGCCACCCGCGCGGTGAGCGCGATCTCGGTGGGTAGTCGTTCCATCGAGGAGGCGCCGAAGAACCCGGCCACCCCCACGGTCCGGGCCAGCACGTACCCGGCATCGGCGGGTTCGGCGATCGGGCCGCCGTGACAGAGCACCAGGATGTCCGGGTTCACCGCCACCGCCGCGTCCCGCATGGCCTGCACCCGTTGCACCGCCTCGTCCAGGGACACCGCGGTGGCCGCCCCGATCGAGCCCTTGGTGGTCAGGCCCATGTGCGGCACCAGCACATCCGCGCCAGCCGCGGCCATCGCGGCGGCCTGGTCCGGGTCGAAGACGTACGGGGCGGTGAGCAGATCCCGTTGCGCGGCAAGGCGGATCAGCTCGACCTCCAGGTCGAAGCCCATCCCGGTCTCCTCCAGGTTGGCCCGGAACACCCCGTCGATCAGGCCCACCGTGGGGAAGTTCTGCACGCCGGCGAAACCGAGCGCGGCCAGCTGGTCCAGGAAGTGCGGCATGACCCGGAACGGATCCGTGCCGCAGACCCCGGCCAGCACCGGGGTGTGCCGCACCACCGGTAACACCTCGCCCGCCATCTCCAGCACGATCGCGTTCGCGTCGCCGTAGGGCATCAGCCCGGCCAGCGAACCGCGGCCGTTCATCCGGTACCGGCCGGAGTTGTAGATGATCAGCAGGTCCGCGCCACCGGCCTCGGCGCACTTGGCGGAGAGGCCGTTGCCCGCGCCCGCGCCGATGATCGGCCTGCCCTGTTCCACTGTGGACCGTAATCCGGCCAGGATCTCGCCGCGGCTCATCGTGCGGGCCCTCCCGCGAGTGCCGCGTTCCCGGTCCGGGCCCCCGCTGTGATCAACTCGTGCAACCGGTCGGCCATCGCGACGGCGAACTCCGGGTCGTTGATGTGCGCGTCGTGCTCGTGCAGCTCCACCGTGCTGCCCGCGAGCGAGGTGCGCAACACCCCGAACAGGGCGGCGTCGGCCGCCCGGTCGTCGAAGGGCCCGTCCGCGGCGTCGATCGCGGAGACCCCGCGCAGCGGCACGAACAACGCGGCGGGCCCGGTGGCCGCGCGCAGTTTGGCCGCGATCCGCCTGCCCAGTTCCCGGTTCTCCGCCGGGGTGGTGCGCATCAGGGTCACGGTCGCGTTGTGCACGTACAGGTTCCGCTCGGCGAAGCGCTCCGGCACGGTCTCCAGCGGACCGAAGTTGACCATGTCCAGCGCGCCGAGGCTCACCACCTGCGGCAGCCCGGCCCGGCCCGCCGCGGCCAGTCGCTGCGGTCCGGCCGAGAGCACCCCGCCGACCAGGTCGTCGGCCAGTTCGGTGGTGGTCAGGTCCAGCACCCCGGCCAGCAGTCCGCTTCCGGCCAGGGCTTCCATCGACTTGCCGCCGGAGCCGGTGGCGTGGAAGACCAGCACCTCGTAGCCGAGTTCGGTCAGCCGGGCGCGGGCGGCGTCCACCGCGGGGGTGGTGACGCCGAACATGGTCGCGGCCACCACCGGCCGCGCTTGCGTCTCACGCGGGTCGGTGTTCTGCAGCGCGTGCTCGTAGCCCTGGGACATGCCGGCGATCCCGTTGGCCGCGTTGCGCAGGATCAGCTCGGAGACCGAGTTGAGCCCGGCGATGTCCACCACGCTGTACATCATGGCCAGGTCGAGGGCGTCCACGTACGGCGTGGTGTCCCCGGAGGCCATCGTGGAGACCAGCAGCTTCGGCACCCCGACCGGCAGCGCCCGCATCGCGGCGCTGGCCACCGCGGACCCGCCGGAGCCGCCCAGTCCGATGATGCCGTGCAGCATGCCCTGCTGGTGCAGACAGGTGACGATCGCGGCCGCGCCGGTGGCCATCGCGGTCAGCGCCGCGCCCCGGTCCCCGGCCGCGCGCAGCTCGCCCAGCTCCACCCCCGCCGCCGCGGCGACCTCCCGGGCGCTGATGTCCGCCCTGGTCAACGGATCGCCGAGGACTCCGGTGTCCACCAGCAGCACCGCGCAGCCCGCCGCGGTGATCCGCTCGGCGAGCCAGGCGTACTCAACTCCCTTGGTGTCCAGGGTCCCGACCAGCACCACGGTCGCCAAGGCGAGCGGCTCCTTCCAGGGGCAGTGCAGCGTGAAGTAACGTCGAAAGAGGTGTGCGCGACAACGGAAATGATCATTCCGATACGTTGCGGCCCATCAGATCAGAGACTGCTCCGGTCCGATCGGGCCTGAGCAGGCCAATTCCGCGGAGGTGGACTGCGGGTGTCCGCTCGACTGGGCAAATCCGCGATCAGCGTCACCCGTCTGGCTGGACTACTCCAGGGATGGACCGAGGAAACCGGGTCCCTGCACCGGCGGCTGGCCCTCGCGATCCGGCAGCTCGTGGAGAGCGGCGAACTGCCCGAGGGCACCCGGCTGCCCGCCGAACGGGCGATGGCGGTCTCGCTGGCGGTGAGCCGGTCCACCGTGGTGGCCGCCTATGACGATCTGCGCAGCGAGGGCTGGCTGGCCAGCCGCCGGGGCAGTGGTACCTGGGCAAGGCGGCCCGGTATCGACTACCCGGCGCCGGAGTCCAGGGCGGGCGCGCTCGGCCTCGGCCGCAGCGGCGCGGTGCCTGCCCCGCTCACCGGCGCGCACCTGCCCAACCCGCCGGACACCGTGGACCTGTCCACCGGCGCGCTGCCCGGCCTGCCGATGGTGGCCGAGATCGCCGCCACCCTGGGCGCGGCCGACTACGCCGGCCTGCTGGACCACCACGGCTACTTCGTCGGCGGCCTGCCCGAGCTGCGGGTGGCACTGGCCGGTCAGCTGGCCGGGCGCGGGGTGCCCGCGGTGGCCGAGGACGTCATCGTCACCAGCGGCTCGCAACAAGCGGTGGACATGCTGGCCCAGGGGCTGCTGCAACCGGGCGATGAGATCGTGCTGGAGGAGCCCACCTACCGCGGCGCGCTGGAGGCGTTCCGGGCCAGGGGCGCCAAGGTGCTCTCGGTGCCGGTGCGCACCGGGCGGCGCGGTCCCGGCGGGGTGGACATCGAGGTGCTGGAGCGGCTGCTGCAGTCCCGCCGCCCGAAACTGCTCTACCTGCTGCCCACCGCGCACAACCCGACCGGCGCCACCCTCGGTCTGGCCGACCGGCTGCGGGTGGTGCGCGCGGCCGCGGCCACCGGGGTGGCGGTGGTGGACGACGGGTCCACTGTGGACACCTCGCTGAGCTGGCCGCCGCCCGCGCCACTGGCCGCGGTGGCCGCCGAGCACGGCGTGCCCGCCACCGTGTTCTCCGTCGGCTCACTGTCCAAACTGTTCTGGGGCGGGCTGCGGGTCGGCTGGGTGCACGGGCCCTCGGAGCTGATCACGCGGCTGAGCCGGGTGAAGAACGCCGCCGATCTGGGCAGTTCGGTGCCTAGTCAGCTGCTCGGGCTGAAGTTGTTGCCGCACAGCGATCACGCCCGGCGGCTGCGGATGGGGCAGCTCTCCGCCGGGCTGGCCGCGGCCGAGGAGGCCGCGCGGGAGTACCTGCCCGGCTGGGAGTTCGCCCGGCCGCTGGGCGGGGCCGCGCTGTGGCTGCGCGCGCCCGGCCGGGACTCGGTGGCGCTGGCCGCGCGGGCGCGCAAGCACGGGGTGCTGGTGGTGCCGGGGCCCGCCTACTCCGCGGCCGAGGGCCTGCGGGAGTGGCTGCGGGTCGGTTACTCGGTGTCGCCGGAGCGGGTCAGGGAGGGAATCCGCAGGCTGGCTGTCGCCAACGACTGACCAGGGCTTGCGGCCGTGCTGTCCCGGGATCTGGGAGCACCCGTCCGTGTGCTGGATATTTGCCGCGGGTCTGTGGCAGCATCTTCGGCGTGACCTCACGTTTCGTGATCATTATTGACGAGCGCGCCGGGTAGTGCCTCTCCAGCACCCGGCGCGCAGACCTCTCGCATTCGCGGGGGGTCTTTTTGTTTGGCCTTCCGACTGTCGAAACCCGTAGTGCCTCCCGCCACATGGAGCCTTCCGTGACCCGCACCAGCCCGGCCGACACCCCGCTCGGCGACAGCTTCCACGTCTATGACACGACGCTGCGGGACGGCGCGCAGCGCGAGGGCATCACCTACTCGGCCACCGACAAGCTCGCGGTGGCCCGGTTGCTGGACTCGGTCGGGGTGGGCTTCATCGAGGGTGGCTGGCCGGGCGCGCTGCCCAAGGACACCGAGTTCTTCGCCAGGGCGGCGGCCGGTGAGCTGCGACTGCGGCACGCCGCGCTGGTCGCCTTCGGCGCCACCCGGCGGCCGGGCGCCAGGGCGGAGACCGATCCGCAGGTGCGCGCGCTGCTGGACTCGCAGGCGCCGGTGATCACGCTGGTGGCCAAGTCCGATCGCAGGCACATCGAACGCGCGCTGCGCACCAACGTGGCCGAGGCGGCCGCGATGGTCGCCGACACGGTGTCCTTCCTCACCGGGCAGGGCCGCCGGGTGTTCCTGGACGCCGAGCACTTCTTCGACGGCTACACCCACGACCCGGACTGCGCGCTGCGCGTGCTCGGCGCCGGGTTCGAGGCCGGCGCGGACGTCGTGGTGTTGTGCGACACCAACGGCGGCCAGCTCCCGCTGGGCATCGCCAAGACCGTCACCGAGGTGGTGGAGCGGACCGGGTTCCGGGTCGGCATCCACTGCCAGGACGACACCGCCTGCGCCGTGGGCAACAGCGTGGCCGCCGTGCAGGCGGGCGCCACCCACGTGCAGTGCACCGCGAACGGCTACGGCGAACGGGCGGGCAACGCCGACCTGTTCGCCGTGGTGGCAAACCTGGTGACCAAGCTGGACATGCCGGTGCTACCCACCGCTGCGCTGTCCGAGCTGACTCGCGTTTCCCATGCCCTGGCCGAGATCGCCAACATCGCACCCGACGCCCACCAGGCGTATGTCGGGACAGCGGCATTCGCTCACAAGGCGGGTCTGCACGCGAGCGCGATCAAGGTGGACCCGGATCTGTACAACCACATCGATCCGGCCACCGTCGGCAATGGCATGCGAGTCCTGGTCACCGAGATGGCCGGCCGGGCCAGTATCGAGCTCAAGGGAAAAGAGCTTGGACTGGACCTGGCCGGCCAGGGGGAAGCGGTCACCCGCACCGTGCGCAAGGTCAAGGAACTGGAGGCCCGCGGCTGGTCCTTCGAGGCCGCCGACGCCTCGCTGGAACTGCTGCTGCGCGGCGAGATGTCCACTCCGGACGGTCCACAGGAGACGGTCTCGCCGCCGTTCGTCCTTGACTCCTACCGGGTTGTGCTCGACCACCGCCCGGACGGCGTGGTGGTCTCCGAGGCCACGGTCAAGGTGCACGTCGGCGGTGAACGGGTGATCGCCACCGCCGAGGGCAACGGCCCGGTGCACGCCCTGGACGCCGCGCTGCGCAAGGCCCTGCTGCCGCACCTGCCCTGGCTGGCCTCGGTGCAACTCATCGACTACAAGGTGCGCATCCTCACCGAACAGCACGGCACGGACGCGGTGACCAGGGTGCTGGTGGCCTCCTCCGACGGTGCGGCCGAGTGGACCACGGTCGGCGTGCACGGCAACATCGTCGAGGCGAGCTGGCTGGCGCTCTGCGATGCGCTGGCACACAAGGCGATGCGCGTGGAGACGCTCACCACACACTGATGGCCTAGCGTTCTGCCTCAAAGGGAGAAGTCGAATCCCGTTGCGGGACAACGACTTCTCCCGTTGCTTAGCATTCGGCGGCGGCCCAGCGGGGCTGTCGCCGAGCTAGGGGAGAGCAAGAATGCGGATCGCACGGATCGTGCCGGTGCTGGCATTGCTGGCGGGGGTGGTGCTCACCGGTGGCACCGCGCAGGCGGCGCCCGCCGGGGTGGAGCGGCTGGCGAATTCGGCCGCGCCCACCGTCGCCGAGGGCCCGGCCGTCAAGGACGCCTGGTACTCCAAGACCAACGGCAAGCTGACCTACATCAATGGCAAGGGCGAGGAAGCCGGGTGTTCGGCTTCCTCGGTCAACAGCCCGAGCGGCCGGCTCGTGGTGACCGCGGGGCACTGCGTGTACCGGGCCTCCACCGGGGGCGCGTCCACCAACTTCGTCTACCACCCCGGGTTCCACCAGGGGGTGCGACTGCCCTCCTTCACCGTGGCCCTGGCCAAGGCCGCGCCGCAGTGGCGGGATGGCGGTGACTACCGGCACGACTACGCGTTCCTGGTGACGAACAACCAGCCGGACGGCAAGCGGCTGGTCGATGTGGCCGGTGCGCACGGGCTGATCATCAACAGCGGTCATCGCCTGCCCGTGCACGTGGCCGGCTACCCGTGGCGGTGGGACAACGGCGAGTCCCAGTGGTACTGCTGGGGCACCTCGGGCCGGGAGGTGGACACCAACCGGCACACGATGGGCTGTGACGGCAATGACGGCGCCAGCGGCGGTCCCTGGCTGCTCAACTACAAGCCCAACGGGCTCGGCGACGTGATCAGCGTGACCAGCACCAACCCGAACAAGATCAACCACGCGCCGTACTTCGGACCGGAGGCCAAGGCCCTGTACCTGTCCGTCGCGAATCTCTGAGCGCGGGGGCGCCGCACAGTCCACACAGGATTGTGCGGCGCGCTCGCTTTCCTGCCCCCGGTTGGTCGACACTGTCCGGATGACGGAGGGCGCGCGCATCCTGGTCGTCGACGACGAGCACTACCTGGCCGACCTGGCCGTCAACGCGTTGCGCCGGGCCGGGTTCCAGGCCGAGGTGGCCGGGACCGGCGGGGCGGCGCTGGCCATGGGGCTGAGCCGACGGCCCGATCTGCTCGTGCTCGACCTGCGGCTGGCCAAGGGGCCGGGTGGTTCGCTGGCCGATCAACTGTGCCGGTTCGGCTGCTCGATCCCGGTGCTGTTCCTGCTCGGCCGGGACGCCACCCAGCAGGACAAGATCACCGGGCTGTCCGTGCCCGGCGCGGACTACCTGGGCAAACCGTTCAGCCTGGGTGAGCTGGTGGCCCGTTGCCGGGCGGCGCTGCGGCGCAGCACCGGGGCCGGGTCGCCGCTGCTGAGCTGTGCGGGGCTGCACCTGGACGAGGACGCGCACCTGGTGCACCGGGACGAGACCAGGGTGGACCTGAGCCCGACCGAGTTCCGGCTGCTGCGGCACCTGCTGACGCACCAGAACCGGGTGCTGACCAAGCAGCACATCCTGGACCACGTGTGGGAGTACGACTACGCGGGCGAGGATTCGGTGGTGCCGACCTACATCAGCTACCTCCGCCGCAAGGTCGACGCCCGGCGCGAGCCGATGATCCACACCATCCCGCGCACCGGCTACGTGCTACGTCCCCCGACGCCTCCGGTGCCGCCGTCGTAGGGTGATCCGGTGCGTATCGCTCGTGTAGCCCACCCCGAGGGCATGGCCTTCGCCGCGATCGAGGGCGACCTCGACGGCCCGGCCGATCAGCTGACCGTGGCCGAGATCGCCGAACACCCCTTCGGCCAGGTCCAGTTCACCGGCAGGCGCTGGCCGCTGGCCGATGTCCGCCTGCTGGCGCCGATGCTGCCCAGCAAGGTCGTCTGCGTCGGCCGCAACTACGCCGACCACGCCAAGGAGATGGGCGGCGAGGCCCCGGCCAGCCCGATCATCTTCCTCAAGCCCTCCACCACGGTGATCGGCCCGAACGTGGCGATCAAGCTCCCGGCCAGCTCCGAGCGGGTCGACTTCGAGGGCGAGCTGGCCGTGGTCATCGGCCGCCCGTGCAAGGACGTCCCCGCGGCCAAGGCCAGGGAGGTCATCCTGGGCTACACCATCGCCAACGACGTCACCGCCCGCGACCAGCAAAAGGCCGACGGCGGCTTCGGCCGGGCCAAGAGCTACGACACCTTCTGCCCGCTGGGGCCGTGGGTGGAGACCGTGCTGGACGCGGCGGACGTGGAGATCAAGACCGAACTCGACGGCGAGGTCAAGCAGGACGGCCACACCGCGCAGATGGTGCACGACGTCCCGGCGCTGATCGAGTTCATCTCGCACATCATGACGCTGCTGCCCGGCGACGTGATCCTCACCGGCACCCCGGCCGGCGTGGGCCCGATGCGCCCCGGCCAGACCGTCGCGGTCTCCATCGAGGGCCTCGGCACCCTGGCCAACCCGGTCGCCGCCAGGTAACCGCCCACAACGGCCAACCCGGCGTACGACAACGGCCAACACTCGGTGCGCGGTGTCCGCTCGCGGAGTGTTGGCCGGTTTCGTACGGTGTGTTGGCCGTTATGGGCGGTGTGTTGGCCGTTCTTGTACGCCTGGTTGGCCGTTGTGGGCGGGTCAGCCGTGGGTGGTGGGGCGGCGGGCGAAGGTGGGGGCGTGTTCGGGGAGCGGGCCGATGCCGACCACGTAGGCCGGGATGCGCTGGAGGACCGGGAACCGTTGCAGCAGCGCGATCGGCTTGGGCACGCCGGTGCCAGGCTTGGCCTGGCCGCCGAGCACGCGGCCGAGCAGGCGCTTGTGCACGAAGCGCTGCAGGCCCTGGATCATGGCCGTGGGCAGCCAGCGGCGGCGCTGGACCCTGGCCAGGTCGGCGGGGCGGACCCGGCCGCGGCGCAGCGGGGTGGCGAGCAGGCGGGCGGCGGCCACCGCGTCCTGCACGGCCAGGTTGATGCCCACCCCGAACACCGGTGACATGGCGTGCGCGGCGTCGCCGATGCACAGCAGGCCGTCGGTGTGCCAGCGGCGCAACCGGTTCAGCCGGACGTCGAGCAGCTTCACCTCCTCCAGTGACTCCACCGTGTGCACCCGGTCGGCCAGCCAGGGGATCAGCGCGCTGATCCGCTCCCGGAATGCCTGCACGCCCTCGGCACGGACCTGGGCGTCCGAGCCCTTGCGGATCAGGTAGGCGGTCTGGAAGTACTCGCCCCGGTCGATCAGCACCGCCGCGTGGCCGGCGGTGAACCGGCCGATGCCGCCTGCCGGGTCCCCGTCCCGCCGGGGCAGCCGGAACCACCACACGTCCATCGGCACGCCGAACTCCCTGGTGCGCAGGCCGGCCGCGGCGCGGGCGATCGAGTTGCGGCCGTCGCAGGCCACGGTCAGCCCGGCCCGCAGCTCACCGCCGGTCCCGGTCTCCCGGTCGCGGTAGCGCACGCCGACGACCTTGCCGTTCTCCCTGATCAGGCCGGTGACCTCGGTGTTCATCCGCAGCTCGAACCCGGGTTCACGCTTGCCGGCGGCCGCGAGCAGGTCCAGGAAATCCCACTGCGGCACCAGCGCGATGTGCTGGTGGCCACCGGGCAGGTGGCGCAGGTCGCCGATGGGCACGATGCCGTCGGCCAGCTGCACCCGCAGCCGGTCCACCCGCCGTTGCGGCACCTTGGCGAACTCCTCGCCAAGGCCCAGCTCGTCCAGCAGCGTCAGCGTGGACGGGTGCACGGTGTCGCCGCGGAAGTCCCGCAGGAAGTCCCCGTGCTTCTCCAGCACCGTCACCGGCACCCCGGCGCGGGCCAGCAGCAGTCCCAGCACCATCCCGGCCGGTCCGCCGCCGATCACGACGCACCCCGTGGCGCCCAGGTCAGTCATGGTGATCATCCCCTTTTCAACGCTTGTTGAATAAGGCCAGCATCCTCCGGGGCAACCGGTTCGTCAACCACCGATCGGATGAGTAACCTCTCCGCCGTGAATGAGGTCCGCGTGCGCTTCTGTCCTTCCCCCACCGGCACCCCGCACGTGGGGTTGATCCGCACCGCGCTGTTCAACTGGGCCTACGCCCGCAACCAGGGCGGCAAGCTGGTCTTCCGCATCGAGGACACCGACGCCGCGCGGGACTCCGAGGAGTCCTACGAGGCCCTGCTGGACGCGCTGCGCTGGCTCGGGCTCGACTGGGACGAGGGCCCCGAGGTGGGCGGCCCGCACGCGCCGTACCGGCAGAGCCAGCGCCGGGAGATCTACCGCGAGGTGATCGCCAAGCTGGTGGCCGCAGGCGAGCTGTACGAGTCCTTCTCCAGCACGGAGGAGGTGGAGGCGCGGCACCGCGCGGCCGGGCGCGATCCCAAGCTGGGCTACGACAACTTCGACCGCGACCTCACCGAGGAGCAGAAGGCGGCCTACCGCGCGCAGGGCCGCGAGCCCGTGCTGCGGCTGCCGATGCCGGACGCGGACATCACCTTCACCGACCTGGTGCGCGGCGAGATCACCTTCCCGGCCGGGTCGATCCCGGACCAGGTGCTGGTGCGGGCCAACGGCGAGCCGCTGTACACGCTGGTGAACCCGGTCGACGACGCGCTGATGCGGATCACGCACGTGCTGCGTGGCGAGGACCTGCTGCCCTCGACCCCCCGGCAGATCGCGTTGTACGCGGCGCTGGAGCGGATCGGGGTGGCGCAGGGCACGCCGCGGTTCGGGCACCTGCCCTTCGTCATGGGCGAGGGCAACAAGAAGCTGTCCAAGCGGGACCCGTCCTCGAATTTGTTCCACCACAGGGACCGGGGTTTCCTGCCGGAGGGCCTGCTGAACTACCTCGCGCTGCTCGGCTGGTCCATCGCCGAGGACCGGGACGTCTTCACCATGGCCGAGATGATCGAGGCCTTCGACCTCGGCAAGGTCTCGGCCAACCCGGCCCGGTTCGACCTGAAGAAGGCCGAGGCGATCAACGGCAGCCACATGCGGCTGCTCGCGCCGGCGGATTTCCGGCAGCGGCTGGTGCCGTACCTGGTGCAGGCGGGCGTGCTGCCCGCGGAGCCGACCGCCGGGCAGCTTGAGCTGCTGGCAGGCGCGGCGCCGCTGGTGCAGGAGCGGGTCGGGTTGCTGGCCGAGGCGGCCGGGATGCTCGCGTTCCTGTTCGCGGGTGAGGACGAGTTCGCGGTTGAGCCGGAGTCGGCGGCCAAGGCGCTGGGCGCGGACGCCGAGCCGGTGCTGCGGGCCTCGATCGAGGCGCTGACGGGTGTGGCGGAGTGGCGGACCGAGGCGATCGAGGCGGCGTTGAAGGGCGCGCTGATCGACGGACTGGGCCTGAAACCGCGCAAGGCGTTCGCGCCGGTGCGGGTCGCGGTGAGCGGTCGCACTGTGTCACCGCCGCTGTACGAGTCCCTCGAACTGCTGGGCCGGGACCGCTCGCTCGGGCGGTTGGAGCGGGCGCTGGAGGCGGTCCCCACCGCGTCTTGATTACTCAGGATTACCACTTGACCGTGCCAGCCGGGCAAATGTCACCTCTTTAGCAGTCTCGAACACGGCTGGTACGCGTCTAACCTCACCGGGTGACATCCGCGTTAGCGTTCTCCGCTGCCCCGCAGAAGGTCGGCCAAATCCGAGCAGTGTGCTTCGACATCGACGACACACTGGTCGACTATGCGACTTCGGCCCGGCTCGGTTTGGCCGCGTTACTCGGTCACGACAACGGGTGGTCAGCCTGGGAACGCGCAACGGAATGTCAGTTGGCCCGCCTCATTGCCGGCGAGATCGACTACGACACCATGCGCAAGGAGCGATCGCGCACCTTCTTCGCCGATCTCGGTGAGTTCATCTCCGACTCAGAGGCAATTGCCCGCGAGGAACGCCGGGTGGCCGCGATGCGCCGCGCCTGGCGGCTCTTCGACGACGCCGGGCCGTGTCTGGAGTGGTTGCGCGGGGCCGGACTGCGGATGGCCGCGATCACGAATGCCAGCGGGGCCCTCCAACGGGTGAAGCTGGCGGACTGCGGGCTCGCCGAGTACTTCGAAGAGGTCGTCATCGCGGGCGAACTGGGCGTTGCCAAGCCCGATGAAGTGATCTTCCACACGACCTGCGCCGCACTTGGAATCGCTCCAGAGCAGGCGGTGCATGTGGGAGATCGGTTGGACCTGGACGCGGTCGGGGCCCGGGATGCCGGGATGTACGGGGTGTGGCTCGATCGGAGTGGGGATGGGGTTGTCGATCTTCCCGCGCGGGTGTCCGTGATCGGGTCCTTGGAACAGCTGCCGGAGCTGTTGGTGTGCGAGCTGGCGGAGGCCCCGCTGCGAGTGCGTTGAGCTGGGCAGAAGGGGTTCGCGGGGGGTCGATTAGGTATTCGCTGGGATCGTGGTCTAGTATTCATCTCAGCACGGCGGACAGCGACAGAGACTCCGGAACGGAGCCCCTGGGGTTGGCCATCGCGCGATGGGGTATGGTGTAATTGGCAGCACAACGGATTCTGATTCCGTTAGTCTAGGTTCGAGTCCTGGTACCCCAGCAGGAGGAAGCCTAGAAATAGGAATCCTCTGAGCTAGGCCCCGTCGTCTAGCGGCCTAGGACGCCGCCCTCTCAAGGCGGTAGCGCGGGTTCAAATCCCGTCGGGGCTACATCGGTGGAAGCGGTCTGATCCGGAAGAACTGGATCGGGCCGCTTTCGCATTTTAACCCGGGGGGCCGAGCCCCCCGGACCCCCACGTTGCGGTGGGTTTCGGAACCAGCGGGGTTCTATTGATTTCCATCATTGTTTGGGCCTAGCCCTTTGGGCTGGCCTCGCTAATTGTGATGGGTGCTCTTGTCGATCGTCTTGTCGATCGTCGCTCGTGGGCTCTCGGCCTGGGGGCCGAGTCGTTGTCTTGATGCTTGGTTGCAACCTGGGCGTGATGTGGGTCACGGACAAGGGGAGCCTCGCCTGCTACTGCGTAGCGGCTGGCTCCCCTTGGTGGCGTGTGTTGGGCGTTGTTGGGCGTCTGGTTGGCCGTTGAGGGCTTGTTGGGGCGCTCGGAGGGGTCTTGGGCTAGAGGCGGGACTGTAGGGCTTCTGCGGCGGCTAGGAGGTCTGCGGCCCAGCGGGCTCCGGGGCGGCGGCCGATTCTGTCTACTGGGCCGCTGACTGAGACCGCGGCTACTACCTGGCCGGTGCTGTCTCTTACGGGGGCGCTGACGCTGGCTACGCCTGGTTCGCGTTCTGCGACGCTTTGGGCCCAGCCTCGGCGTCTTACGTCCAGGAGGGTTCGTTCGCCGTAGACGGCGTCGGCCAGGACTGCGCGTTGGGTTGTTGGGTCGCTCCAGGCGGCTAGGACTTTGGCTCCGCTGCCGGCTGTCATGGGGAGGCGGGAGCCGATGGGGACGGTGTCTCGTAGGCCTGCGGGGGGCTCCGCGGAAGCTACGCAGACTCGTTGGGTTCCGTCTCGGCGGTAGAGCTGGACGCTTTCGCCGGTGATGTCTCGGAGTCTGGGCAGGACGGCTGAGGCCGCGTCCAGGAGGGGATCTGTTACGCCGCCTGCTAGTTCGGCCAGTGCGGTGCCTGGGCGCCAGCGGCCGTCGGGGCCGCGTTGCAGGAGGCGGTGGACTTCCAGGCCTACCGCGAGGCGGTGTGCCGTTGCCCTTGGCAGGCCTGTTCTTTGGCACAGCTCGGCCAGGCCGCAGGGGTCGGTTGCCACCGCGTGCAGCACTGCCACTGCCTTGTCGAGTACTCCGATGCCGCTATGCTGTCCCACGAGCCGATACTAACTTCCCGGTATTTGGGAAGTCCAGCGTTGTTTTCTTACCTCGAGCGGAGGAGCGATGGGACGCACGCTCGCGGAGAAGGTGTGGGACGCGCATGTTGTGCGTCGGGGCAGTGGGGCTGAGCCCGATCTGCTGTACATCGATCTCCACCTGGTGCATGAAGTGACCAGTCCGCAGGCCTTTGACGGCCTGCGGTTGGCGGGGAGACCGGTTCGGCGGCCGGATCTCACCATTGCCACTGAGGACCACAACGTGCCGACTGTGGACATCGACAAGCCGATCGCGGACCTGGTGTCGCGGACGCAGGTGGACACGCTTCGGAAGAACTGTCAGGAGTTCGGGGTCCGGCTCCACCCCATGGGGGACCTGGAGCAGGGCATCGTGCACGTGGTCGGGCCGCAGCTTGGGCTGACCCAGCCTGGGATGACGGTTGTCTGTGGGGACAGCCACACCTCTACGCATGGGGCTTTTGGGGCCTTGGCGTTCGGGATCGGGACTTCTGAGGTCGAGCATGTGCTCGCCACGCAGACGTTGCCGTTGCGGCCGTTCAAGACGATGGCGATCACGGTGGAGGGCGAACTCGCCGAGGGGGTCACGGCCAAGGACCTGATCCTGGCGGTGATCGCGCGGATCGGTACCGGTGGGGGGCAGGGGTATGTCCTGGAGTACCGGGGCAGCGCCATCACCACACTGTCCATGGAAGCCCGGATGACGGTGTGCAACATGTCGATCGAGGCCGGCGCGCGGGCCGGGATGATCGCCCCGGACGAGACCACGTTCGAGTACCTCAAGGGGCGGCCGCACGCCACCGAGGGCGCGGACTGGGACGCGGCGGTGGAGTACTGGAAGTCGTTGCGGACCGATGATGATGCGGTTTTTGACGAGGAGATCGTGCTCGACGCGGCTGAGTTGGCGCCGTTCGTGACGTGGGGGACCAACCCGGGGCAGGGGCTGCCGCTGTCGGCTTCTGTGCCGGATCCCGAGCTGATCGTGGATGAGGTCGAACGGACTACGGCGGAGAAGGCGTTGGCCTACATGGGGCTGACCGCAGGGCAGCCGTTGAAGGAGATCGGGGTGGACACCGTCTTCCTCGGCTCCTGTACGAACGGACGTATCGAGGACCTGCGTGCCGCCGCCGCCGTGCTCAAGGGGCGCAAGGTGGCCGAGGGCGTGCGGATGCTGGTGGTGCCGGGGTCGATGCGGGTGCGCGCGCAGGCCGAGGCCGAGGGGCTGCACACGGTCTTCAGCGCGGCGGGCGCGGAATGGCGGCAGGCCGGGTGCTCGATGTGCCTTGGCATGAACCCGGATCAGCTCAAGCCGGGGGAGCGGTCGGCCTCGACCTCCAACCGGAACTTCGAGGGACGGCAGGGCAAGGGCGGCCGGACGCACCTGGTGTCCCCGTTGGTGGCCGCGGCAACGGCCGTTACCGGTCACCTGTCCTCGCCGGCGGATCTGGCCGGAGAGGGGTTCTGACATGGGTGCGATGAAGCCGTTCACCACACACACGGGTGTCGGGGTGCCGCTGCGACGGTCCAACGTGGACACCGACCAGATCATCCCGGCGGTGTACCTGAAGCGGGTCACCCGGACCGGATTCGAGGACGGGCTCTTCGCCGCCTGGCGCAACGACCCCGAGTTCGTGCTCAACGCCGAGCCCTTCCGGAACGGCTCGGTCCTGGTGGCCGGACCCGACTTCGGCACCGGCTCCTCGCGGGAGCACGCGGTGTGGGCGCTGGGGGATTACGGGTTCCGGGCGGTGATCTCCTCCCGGTTCGCCGACATCTTCCGCGGCAACTCCGGCAAGCAGGGTTTGCTCGCCGCCCAGTGTGAGCAAAGCGACGTCGAGCAGCTCTGGAAGCTGCTGGAGGCCGAGCCGGGCACCGAGGTCACTGTGGACCTCGTGTCGAAGACGGTGCGAGCCAAGGAGTTCCAAGCCCCCTTCCAGGTCGACGACTACACCCGCTGGCGGCTGCTGGAGGGGCTCGACGACATCGGACTCACCCTGCGACACGCCGAAAGTGTTGATGCGTTCGAAAAATCGCGGCCGAGTTGGCTGCCGAGGACCCTTCCGGCCCGCAGCGGCTGAGAAATCCGCCTTCGCCGGACCTGAATCCCCTGGTGGGGAAGGGGATTCAGGTCCGGAAACGGTGGGCCCCGAACCCGCCCATTCCACCGCCCGGAGTACCTCGGACGGGCGGAACTCCGCGCGTCGCAATGGATTTTTGGGCGTGGCGCGTGGAAAGTATTGGCGCTTGGCCTTACCGTTGCCTTCTAGTCGGCCTGAGTTGTAGGGCCGTAAGCGTCCTGGGAGGGACTGAAGGTGAACAAGGCCCAGCTCATCGATGCGCTCGCCGAGCGTCTTGGCGACAAGAAGACCGCCGGCACCGCAGTCGACGGCATCGTCGACGTCATCGTCCGCGCTGTCCACAAGGGTGACAAGGTCACCATCACCGGCTTCGGTGTTTTCGAGAAGCGTGCCCGCGCGGCCCGCACCGCTCGTAACCCGCGTACCGGTGAGACCGTGAAGGTCAAGAAGACCAACGTCCCCGCATTCCGCGCCGGCACCACGTTCAAGAACGTGATCAGCGGCACCACCAAGCTGCCGAAGGCCGCCGCTGCCCCCAAGGCCGCCGCTGCCAAGGCCGCTGCCCCGAAGGCCGCTGCCGCGGCCAAGACCACCGCCACGCGTACCGCGCGGGCGACCGCCACCGCCACCAAGGCGCCGGCCACCAAGGCCGCCGCCAAGCCGGCGACCACCCGCAAGGCCGCGGCTGCCAAGCCCGCTGCCAAGGCTGCCGCCCCCAAGGCCGCCGCGGCTGCGAAGAAGCCGGCCGCCGCCAAGGCGACCACCGCCAAGGCTGCCGCCCCCAAGGCCGCCGCGGCGGCCAAGAAGCCGGCCGCTGCTGCGAAGAAGCCCGCAGCCGCCAAGGCGCCGGCCGCCAAGAAGCCGGCGGCTCGCAAGAAGTGAAGTCACGCCTGAGGCGGTCCTGACACCCAAGCCGCTTCGGGAAGACTGAGATAAGGCCCCGCCGGGACGCCGGCGGGGCCTT
Source organism: Crossiella sp. CA198 (assembly GCF_052078295.1). NCBI lineage: Bacteria > Bacillati > Actinomycetota > Actinomycetes > Pseudonocardiales > Pseudonocardiaceae > Crossiella > Crossiella sp. CA198. The sequence continues at coordinate 100,761 of NZ_JBQJIM010000008.1, read as the reverse complement.
TCTTTGTGCCTGGACTCAGTCGCGGACCGGCGGCAGCGGGGTTTCGCAGTAGTCCGCGGCGAGCAGGGTCGGACTGGTCGAATCAGGGTCGAAGGTGAGGATCCAGGCACTGCCCTTGCGACTGGGGAACTCGGTCAGCGGCAGGCCCGCCTTGACCGCCAGCCGCTCGACCAATTCCGGGATCACCCCGCCCTGACTGGAGACCACCGCGGCCCCCTCGGCGGCGATGGCCAGGAACCGGCGCACCCCCGCGTCCGGGTCCGGCCAGAAGCCCTCCTCGGCCAGCAGCCATTCCTCGGTGACCGGCAGCCCGAGTCGCTCGGCCAATGGCTGCACGGTTTGCGCGCAACGCACCCTGGGAGCCGCGTAGAGGCGCTGCGGGGCGAAGGCTGGCAGCATCCGGCCCAGGCAACGCGCCTGGTGCGTGCCGGACGGTGTGAGCGGGCGCAGCTCGTCCGGCCCGTCCCACTTCCCCCGCTTGCCCGCCTTGGCGTGCCGGACCAGCAACACGGTGCGGGCGCGGGCGGGCAGCGCGCTGAAGGCGTCCAGCACCACCCGGTCGTGCTGGTAACTCAGTAGCGCGCGCGCCGTGTCCGCGCCCAGCCAGCGCAGTTCGTCGACTTCTTCGTTCGGCACGAAGTCGCCGCCGATGGCCTCGGCGGAGTAATAGGTGACTCTTTTCGGCCGCGTATTTCCGTCCTTAGTGGACACCTCGTAGTGCGCGGCAGGCAGCATCCGGCCGAGTACCGCGCGGTAGCCGGTTTCCTCGGCGATCTCCCGGACCGCGGTCTCGGTCAGCGTCTCGCCGGGGTCGCACTTGCCCTTGGGCAGCGACCAGTCGTCGTAGCGCGGGCGGTGCGCCACGGCCACTTCCACGCCTGCCGGACCTTGCCGCCACAGCGCGGCGCCCGCCGCGTGCAGAGTGCTCACGCCTTGGCCCCGTGCCTGCGCAGCATCTCCTCCTGGTGGTCCAGCACCCGGTTGCCCGCCTGCGGCGAAGGACTCCAGTGCCCGTTGGGTTCCAGCTCCCAGCAGCGGGTGGCCGGGTCCATGCAGGAGTCGAACATCACGTCCAGATCGTGGGTCAGCTTGGGATCGGCCACCCGGACCATCACCTCGATCCGGCGGTCCAGGTTGCGGTGCATCATGTCCGCGCTGCCGAACCAGTGCTCGTTGCCGCCGCGGAAGTGCACCACCCTGGAGTGCTCCAGGAAGCGGCCCAGGATCGAGCGCACGGTGATGTTCTCGCTCAGTCCTGGGACGCCTGGTTTGAGGGAGCAGATGCCGCGCACCACCACCTCGATCGGCACCCCGGCCTGGGAGGCGCGGTAGAAGGCGTCGATGACCTGTTCGTCCACCAGCGAGTTGACCTTCAGCCGGATCCCGGTCCGCTTGCCCTGCCGGGCCAGCGCGATCTCGGCCTCGACCCGCTCGATGATGCCGCGGCGCACGCCGTAGGGCGCGACCAGCAGGCTGCGATAGGTGTGCTGGCGGGAGTAGCCGGTGAGCACGTTGAACAGGTCGGTGAGGTCCTGGCCGATAGCGGGTTCGGCGGTGAGCAGGCCGATGTCCTCGTACAGCCGGGCGGTCTTGGGGTTGTAGTTGCCGGTGCCGATGTGGCAGTAGCGCCGGATGGTGGAGCCCTCCTGGCGCACCACCAGCGCGGTCTTGCAGTGCGTCTTGAGGCCCACCAGGCCGTAGACCACGTGCACGCCCGCGCGTTCCAGCTGCCGGGCCCACTTGATGTTGGCCTGCTCGTCGAAGCGGGCCTTCAGCTCCACCAGCGCCACGACCTGTTTGCCTGCCTCGGCCGCGTCGATGAGCGCGTCCACGATCGGCGAGTCACCGGAGGTGCGGTAGAGGGTCTGTTTGATGGCCAGCACGTGCGGGTCGGCCGCGGCCTGTTCGATGAAACGCTGCACGCTGGTGGAGAAGGAGTCATACGGGTGGTGCACCAGCACATCGCCCTCGCGCAGGGTGGCGAACACGCTCTTGGGCGTCTCCCCCTCGCTGAAGGCATGGTGCGTGGCTGGCACGAACGGCTTGTCCTTGAGTTCCGGGCGGGCCAGGCCGTAGAGCTGCCACAGGCAGGACAGGTCGAGCAGGCCGGGCACCTCGACCACGTCGTGCGGGTCCACCTCCAGCTCGCGCAGCAGGAGTTCGAGCATGTGCTCGCTCATCGTGTCGGCGACTTCCAGGCGCACCGGCGGGCCGAACCGGCGGCGGGCCAGTTCCCGTTCCAGGGCCTGCAGGAGGTCCTCGTCCCGGTCCTCCTCGACCTCGAGGTCGGCGTTGCGGGTCACCCGGAACACGTGGTGCTCCAGCACGTCCATGCCCGCGAACAGATCGGTGAGGTGGGCCGAGATGAGTTCTTCCAGCGGCAGATAGGTCGCGGTGTCGGCGTCCCGGTCGAGTTCGACCCTGACCAGCCTCGGCACGTTGTCCGGCACCTTGACCCTGGCGAAGCGTTCCTGGCCGCCCTCGGGATCCCGCACGGTGACGGCGAGGTTGAGGGAGAGCCCGGAGATGTAGGGGAAGGGGTGCGCCGGGTCGACCGCGAGCGGGGTCAGCACCGGGAAGATGTGGTCGCTGAAGTAGTTGGTCAGCCGCAGCCGGTCCGGGTCGTCCAGGTCGTCCCAGGCCACGATGCGCACCTGGTACTTCTCCAGTTCGGGCTGGATCTGGTCCAGGAAGGTGCGCGAGTGCAGCTCGACCAGGTCCTGCGCGCGGGTGGAGATGCGGGCGAGTTGTTCCCGAGGGGACAGGCCGTCGGCGCTGCGCACGGACAGCCCGGTCTCCTCGCGGCGCTTCAGCCCGGCCACCCGGACCATGTAGAACTCGTCCAGGTTCGAGGCGAAGATGGCCAGGAACTTGGCCCGCTCCAGCAACGGTTCGGAGACGTCCTCGGCCAGTGCGAGCACTCTGGCGTTGAAGTCCAGCCAGGAGAGTTCCCGGTTGAAGTACCGGTCGTCGGGCAGGTCCTTGATGGTGGGCGGTTCGGTCACCGCGGGCGGCGCGGCCGGGGAAGCCTTGGGCGGCGCGGACTCCACCGGCGGCGGGGGCTCGACGGGGTTGCCCTGGTGCGCGGTGGGCACGGTGACGCCGTTGCTCGCCGGTGCGGCCGTCGCGGTGGCGCTGGCGGTGCGGCGCTGGGCGGCGGCGGTGCGGCGGGCGGTCGCGGGTTTGGCGACGGGTGTGGCCGGGCTACGCCGGGCGGTGGCCGGTTTGGCCGCGGCGGGCGGCTCCGGTGCGGCGGCGGGTTTGCGGTCCGTGGGCAGGGCCACCGCCGCGGGCTGACTGGGCGTGCGGCGGGTCCGGCTGCGCGGGGCAGGCGTGGCCGCGGGCTCGGGCGGGGCTTCGGCGGGTTTGCGGGTACGCCGGGCCGCGGGTTTCACGGTCCCGGTCTCGGCGGAGTCGGGTGGCGCGGCGGGGGTGGTCTTGCGCCCGCGCTGGGCAGAGGTGGCGGCCTTCGCGGTGGTGTTCCGAGTGGACGACCGGGCGCGACCCGGCTTCGTCGTCGGTTCGGTCGGCTTTTCCTCGCTGCGGTCCGTGCTCACCCGGCCATTGTTGCTGACGGGGACGGTTATCGCGCCCTGCGCGTGGTGGGAACCCTCGGCGTGGCGTGAACTTCGGATTACGCGGGCGGAACCGGTGGGCGTACCGCTGTGACCTGGCCCTCCGTCCGGTCCAGGGTCACCCGCTGGCCGGGACGGGGCGCCAGCCAGCCCCCGGCGGCCACCGCGGCGGCGGGCGCGTCCACCAGCAGGCCGTCATCACGCAGCGCGGTGAGCGATCCATCGGCGTGCACGGTGTGCACGGTCGCCTGTTCCGGCGCGGTCTCTGCCATGTCCGGGGAGACTACTGACAACGGCGAATGACCTACGACTAACGGCTGTTGCCGCAGGCCGGGGCCGCTGCGAGGGTGCCAGGGAGAGCCGTTGAGGAAGAGGGGTTTCCCACGATGAAGACGCTGGTGGTGCTGACCGCCGCGCTGGCCACCGCGCTGACCGGGGGCGGGTTCGCCGTCGCCGGTCCGGCGCCACAGGCCGCGCCGCCCTCCGCCGCGCAGTCCGCCGCCGCCGAACTGCCCGAACTGCAGGCCGCTTCCGCCAACGTCGAGGTGGTCGACCGGCTGCCCGACACCAAGGGCGCGATCTCGATCAACTACACCACCTACCGCGCCGGCTGGCGGAAGCGGGAGGTGATGTTCGTCAGTGGTGAGTTCGGCCTCAAGTCCTATGACGTGTCCAATCCGGACAAACCGGTGTTCCTGGATCATCTGGAGAACGCGGCGCTGGCGCTGCCCGGCGACGATGTGACCAAGCGGTTCTGGGAGAACGAGGACATCGACGTCGACCACAAGCGCAAGCTGGTCTTCATGGCCCGCGAGCGCAGCGCGTTCGGGCGCCAGGTCGGCGGTGAGCGGCCGACCGGCGTGTACATCCTCTCCGCGGCCGACCCGGCGGACCTGAAGCTGATCAGCTTCGCCGAGATGGGCACCGGGCACACCACGACCTGTGTCAACGACTGCCAGTACCTGTGGACCGCGGGCTACGACGGCACCCCGACGACCGATCCCGACCTGTACAAGCGGTCCGGGAAGATCTTCGTCACCGACATCCGGGATCCGCGCCACCCCAAGACCTCGGCCACCTACGTGGACCTCAACCGCAACCAGGGCAAGACGCACATGACCCACGACGTCCAGGTGGACGCCACCGGCATCGCCTGGGTCGCTGGCACCGGCGGCACCCGTGGCTACCGCACCTCGGGCTGGCACTTCGACCCGCTGACCAAGAAGTTCCGCGAGGCCACCGCGAACAACCCGATCCCGTACGCGGGCGGCGGCGTGCCTGCCAAGGACATGCCCAGGGCCTTCAGCCACAACTCGATCCGCCCGGTCGGCGACCGGCTCGCCGACGGTCCCAGGCCCTCGGCCAAGCACCCGGCTGGCAGTCTGCTGCTGCACACCGAGGAAGCCTTCGGCTCGCCGACCTGCGCCGACCAGGGCCGGTTCGTGATCTCCTCGCTCAAGGGCTCCGGCAAGGGCGAGTCCTGGCAGGCCACCGAGCAGAAGCCGTTCCACCTGGAGACGGTCAGCGTGTGGAGCCCGCACGACCAGGAGGGCACCATCACCGACGCGGGCTGCTCGGCGCACTACTTCGACATCCACGACCGCGTGGTGGCCTACTCCTTCTACGGCCAGGGCACCCGGTTCATCGACATCAGCGATCCGGCCAAGCCGTTCCAGATCGCCTACTACCGGCCGGAGGCGGCGGTCTCCTTCTCGCCGTACTGGTACAAGGGGCGGGCTTACATCGCCGACATCTCCCGCGGGGTGGAGATCGTCAAGCTGACCAGGGGCGCGGACGAGGCCAGGGAGTCCGGCCAGGAGGTCGTGCTCAAGACCAGCAAGCCGGTCGACGGCGCGGTGCTCACCACCACCAACCGCTCCGGCCGCCTGCCACTGGCCCCGGACCCCGACTACGGCTGGGCCTGCCCGATGGTGCTGCGCCGAGGCGGCCAGGGCTGCACCGAGGGCGCCGCCAGCTGCTGCTGACCACCCCACAACAGCCAACCTGACGTCCCACAACGGCCAACACTCCGTACGACAACGGCCAACACACCGTCCATTCCGGCCAACACGCCGAAGGCACTTCCAGCCCTCCGGCGTGTTGGCCGTTCTGGGACGGTGTGTTGGCCGTTGTGGACGGGGTGTTGGCTGTTGTGGGTCAGGCGGCGGGGGTGAGTAGGCGGGCGGTGTGTTCGCCCAGGCCGATCTCGGCGGCGGCGAGGAGGTCTTCGGCGGTGTCTACGTCGCAGCGGAGTGAGGGCCAGGGGCCGAGTAGCTCGGCCGCGCCGGAGGCGGCGTGCGCGGCGGCCGAGCCGGGGCCGAAGCGTGGGTTCAGCGGGCCCCGGCCGGCCAGCAGCAGGGTGGTGCCGATGCCCTGGCGGTCCGGGCAGAAGGCCCGTTCCGGCGCGGCGGCCAGGGCCGCGTCCAGCTCCTCGGGCCGCAGCGCGGGCAGGTCGGCCTGCAACGCGCCGATCCGGCAGCCCGGGTGGTCCTGGCGCAGCAGCTCCGCGCCGTAGGCCAGGGCCGCGTTCAGGCCGCCCGCCACATCCGGCACCGTCTCCACGCCCAGGCCGGTGAGCACCTCGGCCACATTCGGGTCCGAGGTGATGGCCAGCAGCCTGCGCACACCACGCGCCGCCCTTGCGGCGGTCATGGTGTCGGTCACCAGGGCCAGGGCCAGGCGTTCATGCGCGGTCCGGTCGCCAGCGCCACCGTCAGCGGCGCCGAGCAGCCTGGACTTGGCCCGGAGCAGAACCTTCACCGGGACCACGAGATCGACACGGTTGGACACCCTGACATCCTCCCAACTGGACCTTCACCACCCTCGCGGGGAAGACTCACGGCGGCAACACGCACCGGTGAGACGAAGGAGACAACAGGGTGGCCAAGAAGGAGAAGGGCGGCTTCTGGGTCGGGCTGGCCGCGGCGATCTTCTTCCCGATGACCAGGATCCTGGCCAGGCGGAAGTTCGTCGGACTCGAGCACATCCCGTTCGACCGGCCGGTACTGGTGGTCGCCAACCACATCTCCTACCTGGACCCGGTCTACAGCGCGGTGTTCGTGCGCAGCGCCCGCCGGGTGCCCCGGTTCCTGGCCAAGGCCAGCCTGTGGAAGGTCCCGGTGCTCGGCCAGATCCTCAAGGGCTCCGGCCAGATCCCGGTGCACCGCGGCTCGGTGGACGCCCGCCGCAGCCTGCAGTCCGGGCTGGAGGCACTCGGTGCGGGCAAGGTCGTGGTGATCTACCCCGAGGGCACCATCACCAGGGACCCCGAGGTCTGGCCGATGCACTCGCACGTCGGCGTCGGGCGGCTGGCGGTGGACCACTGCGTCAACGGCGAGGCGATCTGCGTGCCGATGGTGCACTGGAACACCCACCTGGTCTTCGACAAGTACAAGAAGAAGCTGAGCCTGTTCCCGCGCAAGAACGTCACCATCCAGGCCGGGCCGCCGCTGGACCTGTCCCGGTTCCAGGGCCGTGAGGTGGACGCCGAACTGCTGCGCGAGGTCACCGACCATCTGATGGGCGAGGTGCGCACGCTGCTGGCGGAGGTGCGCCAGGAGACCGCGCCGACCGGGTTCTACACCGTGCGCAAGAAGAAGGACGCCGATTCGGGCGAGGCCGCAGGGAAGAACGCGGCCCCGAAGGACGGCGAGCAGTGATGCCGCAGCGGATCGCGGTGCTGGGCGCCGGGTCCTGGGGCACCACCTTCGCCAAGGTGCTCGCCGACGCGGGTCGCGACGTGGTGCTGTGGGCCCGCCGCCCCGAGGTGGCCGCGGCCATCACCGACCGCGGCGAGAATCCCGACTACCTGCCGGGCATCCCGCTGCCGGCCACCCTGCGCTCCACAGTGGACCCGCTGGCGGCACTGGACGGCGCGCAGGCGGTGGTGCTGGCCGTGCCCAGCCAGACCCTGCGGGAGAACCTGGCGGGCTGGCGGCCCGCGCTGCCCGCCGGCGCGACCCTGGTGAGCCTGGCCAAGGGCGTGGAACTGGGCACGCTCAAGCGGATGAGCGAGGTGGTGGCCGAGGTCGCGGGCGTCCCGGCCGGACAGGTCGCGGTGGTCTCCGGACCGAACCTGGCCCGCGAGATCGCCGCCGAGCAGCCCACCGCCAGTGTGGTGGCCTGCCAGGACGCCGAGCGCGCGGTGGCCTTCCAGCGTGCCTGCTTCACCAACTACTTCCGCTCCTACACCAACACCGACGTGGTGGGCTGCGAGCTGGGCGGCGCCTGCAAGAACGTGATCGCGCTGGCCTGCGGCATGGCAGGCGGACTCGGCTACGGCGACAACACGATGGCCGCGCTGATCACCCGTGGCCTGGCCGAAACCGCCCGGCTGGGCGTGGCCCTCGGCGCGGACCCGCTCACCTTCTCCGGCCTGGCCGGACTCGGCGACCTGGTCGCCACCTGCGCCTCGCCGTTGTCCCGCAACCGCTCCTTCGGCGACCGCCTGGGCCGCGGGGAAACCCTGGTGCAGGCCCAGGAGGCCACCAACGGCCAGGTCGCCGAGGGCGTGAAGTCCTGCTCGTCCATCCGCGAACTGGCCGCCCGGCACGGCGTGGACATGCCGATCACCGACGGCGTGTACCGGGTGTGCCACCAGGGACTGGAACCGTTGAAGATGGCGGCCGAGTTGCTCGGGCGGGCGCAGAAGGACGAGCGGCAGTGAACACCGAAGACCTGCTTGGTCAGGGTCGAGCATGAACGAGGAGTGGGGCGACGGCACGCGGTGCGTGCACGCCGGGAGCGGGAAACCCGTGCTGGGGCAGCCGTTGGTGTCCGGGCCGGTGTTCGCCTCGGTCTACCACCTGCAGGACGGCCCGGCCGCGCCCGCCACGCTCGGCAACACCTACGGCCGCGCGGAGAACCCGACCTGGGAAGTCCTCGAAGAGGCCATCGGCGCGCTCGACGGCGGCCGGACCCTGGTCTACCCCTCCGGCATGGCCGCCATCGCCGGACTGCTGCGGGCCACCCTGCGCTCCGGCGACACGGTGATCGTGCCCGCGGACGGCTACTACGCCACCCGGCAGCTCGTGCGCGAGGAACTCGGTCAGTTCGGCGTGCGGATGCGGGAGATCGCCACCCCCGGACCGTGGACCCCCGAGGTGTTCGACGGGGTGCGGCTGGTGCTGGTGGAAACCCCGTCCAACCCGCTGCTGGACGTCTGCGACCTGATCGCGCTCAGCGACGCCGCACACGAGCGGGGCGCGATCGTGGCCGTGGACAACACCACCGCCACCCCGCTCGGCCAGCGCCCGCTGGAGCTGGGCGCGGATGTGGTGGTGGCCAGTGACACCAAGGCGCTGTCCGGGCACAGCGATCTGTTGCTGGGCCACATCTCCACCAACGACCCCGAGCTGTACGCCCGGCTCGCCCAGGGCCGCAAGCTCAGCGGCGCCATCCCAGGCCCGTTCGAGACCTGGCTGGCCCATCGCGGATTGGGCACGCTGGACCTCCGGCTGGCCCGGCAGGCCCAGAACGCCGAAGCCATCGCCACCGCGTTGCGCGCCCATCCGGCCATCACCGACCTGCGCTGGCCGGGCCTGCCGGGCGATCCCGCGCACGAGATCGCCAAGCGGCAGATGACCCGGTTCGGCGGGGTGCTGCGATTCACCCTGCCGGACAAGGAGACCGTGGCCCGGTTCATCGACGCCAGCGAACTGGTCTCGGCCACCACCAGTTTCGGCGGCCTGCACACCACCGCGGACCGGCGGGCCCAGTGGGGCGACGCCGTGCCCGAGGGGTTCGTGCGGCTGTCCGCGGGGTGTGAGGACACCGCCGATCTGGTCACCGACATCGTGCTGGCACTGGAGACCGCGGTCCGCTGACCCGTCCACTGTGGACGATCAGGCCAGCTTGGCCAGCACGGCCTTCGCGGTGTCCACAGTGGACTGCGGGTTTTGTCCGGTGACCAGTTTCCCGTCCACCACAACGGTGTTGCTCCACGGCTCGCCGATCTCGATCACCGCGCCGCGTTCGCGCAGCTCGGTCTCCAGCCACCACGGGGTGTTCTCGCCGAGGGCCTGGCGTTCCTCGGCGTCGGTGAACACGGTCAGCCGCCGCCCGGCGAAGGCGTTGCCCGCGCTGAGCAGTCCGGCCAGGCCGTGGCAGAGCGCGCCGATCACCTTGTCCTGGGCCAGGGCCGCGGTCAGCAGCGCGGCCAGGTGCTTGTCGGTGGCCAGGTCGGTCATCGGGCCGTGGCCGCCGGGCAGGTAGATCGCGTCGTAGCCGTCCAGGGACACCGCGGCCAGATCCAGCGGCTTGGTCAGCGCCGCGCCGAGACCGTCCAGGTAGGCGACCAGGTCGTCCTGGCCCGCCCGGCTGCCCGGGTCCGCGGTCGGGGTGACGCCGCCGGGGGTGGCGATGTCCACCTCGACGCCGGCCGCGCGGAAGGTGCGGTGCGAGGCCGCGGCCTCCTCCACCCAGTAGCCGGTGGGGTGGGCCGAGCCGTCGGCCAGGGTGAGCGAGTCGGCGCCGGTGAGCACCAGCAGGATCTTCTTCGTCATGGCCGCCAAGCTAGGCCCGTCCGGGCCTGCCCCGCACCTCGTCGCCATCAGCAAACTTATGGCTGGCATGGAATAGTTCGCATGACCGCTGATGAGGAGGAGTCGTGCCCGAGCTGGACCTGCTGGCCACCTTCCTGGAGATCCACCGCACCGGCTCGCTCACCGCGGCCGCGGCCCGGCGTGGCCTGTCCCAGCCCGCGGTCAGCGGTCAGCTGGCCCGGCTGGAACGTCAGCTCGGCGTGGAGCTGTTCACCCGCACCAACCAGGGCGTGCGGCCCACCCCGCGGGCGGACACCCTGGCTGCCCAGGTCGCCTCGCACGTGGACAAGCTGCGCAGTGCCTTCGACCCCGAGGACGACCAGTGCCTGGTCCGCGCCGGCCAGCTCCGGCTGGGTGGACCGGCCGAGCTGACCACGCTCCGGGTGCTGCCCGCGCTGACCCCGCTCACCGCCTGCGGCCTGCGGCTGCGGGTGCAGTTCGGACTGGCCGAGGACCTGCTCACCGCGTTGCTGGAGGAGCGCCTCGATCTGGTGGTCTCGGCGATCCGGCCGACCCAGCGCGGGGTGGCCGCCACTCCGTTCCTGGACGAGGAGTTCCTGCTGCTCGGCGCGCCCGCCTTCGCCCGCACCGTGCGGGCCGAGCTGCTGGCCACCGACCCGGTGCGCGCGCTGGCGCACCTGCCGCTGGTCGCCTACGCCGAGGACCTGCCGATCATCCGCCGCTACTGGCGCACCGCCTTCGGGCGCAGGCCGCCGAACGCGCTGGCCGTGGTGGTGCCGGACCTGCGCGCGGTGCTGACCGCGGTGATCGCCGGCATGGGCGTGTCCGTGCTGCCCCGCTACGTGGCCGAGTCCGCGCTGAGCGCCGGGTCGGTGGAGCTGCTGCACGAGCTGGCGGTGCCGCCGCTGAACACCGGGTTCCTGGCCACCAGGGTGGGCGGGCTGGCCGATCCGGTGGTGGCCAGGGCGCACGCGCACTTGCTCGAACGGGCGAAGACCTGGCCCACGCTGTGAGATTCCGCCGGTCGGCTTGACCGGGCTCCGGCCCGGCTGCTTCCATTCTCCCGTGACCAGTCGCGCATCCTCGTGCCAGCGAGGCCCTATCGGCCTCCGGCGAGTTGCCAGCGCGCTCTGTTGTCCTTCCTGCTGAAACACCCCGCCGCAGTGCGTTTCCCGGCGCGGTCCCGGCCTTGCGCCGCGCGCCGACCACCCTCAGCCTGAAGGACCTCAGTCATGTTCGCCGTTCCGCCCAACACCGTCGCCGTTGATGGCACCCGGGCCGCCGCCCATCCCGCCCGCATCGCCATGAATGTGGCCGCGGACCGCTCCCGCTGGGGGCACCTGCTGCGCTATGACCCGGCCGAGCGCTACACCGCGCTGCTGGAGCGCACCGCCGAGCACGAGATCTGGCTGATGAGCTGGCTGCCCGGCCAGCGCACCGAACTGCACGACCACGGCGGCGCGACCGGCGCCTTCGCCGTGGTCTCCGGCGTGCTCGCCGAACGGGTCGCCCGGCTCGGCGAGAACGGCCGCCCGGTCGAACTCGTGCACGCCCTCACCGCCGGTCAGACCAGGGTGTTCGGCCCGCACTACGTGCACCAGGTGATCAACGAAGGCCCGGATCCAGCGGTGAGCATCCACGTCTTCGACGGCGAGCGCCGGGACATGCCGCGCTACCGGATGGACTACGCGATCGGCCCGGTCCGGGACTGAACGTGCGCGGGCGGTTCGGCGTCGGCGGGCAGCAGCGGGCAGGGCTCCGGCTCGCCCCAGGCCCGACGCAGCGGCAGCACCCCGGCCCACACACCGGGTGTGCCGAGGTCGGCCTCCTCGTCGCCGGGCGGACCGGAGCGCACCTTCACCGCCGCCTCGGTCAGATCCAGCGCGAGCACCAGGGTGGCGGCCAGTTCCCGCTTGTCGGGTTGCCGGGCGTGCGTCCAGGAGCCGGGGGCGAGGTGCTCGGTCAGCGTGCGCAGGCCGTGCAGCCTGGCCTCGTCCCCGACCACCGGGACGGCCCGGCCGTGGATCACCGCGCTGCGGTAGTTGACCGAGAAGTGGAACACCGAGCGGGCGTAGACGATGCCGTCCAGCTCGGTCACGGTCACGCACACCTCGGTGCCGCCCGCCGCCCGCAGACTGACCGCGCCGGAGGATCCGTGCAGGTAAAGCGTGTTCCCGTCCCGGCCGTAGCCGGTGGGCAGCACCAGCGGCACGCCGTCGAGCACCACGCCGAGGTGGCACAGCATCGCGCTGTCGAGCAGCGCGTGCAGTTCGGCGCGGTCGGTGCGGGCTCGGTCCTTGCCGCGGCGGATCGTGCTGCGGTCGGTCGGGGACAGCGCGTCAGTGGTCACGGCACCTAGTATTCGAGCCGGAACTGGCATGCCCCCAGTGCCAATACCGGGCGAACCCGAGAGGCCACTCACCGTGCTCGACGCCGCGCTGCCCGCCGAACTGCCCATCGTGCTCGACCGCGGCAACGGAACCCCCCTGGCCGTGCAGCTCGCCGACGCGCTGCGCCGGGCCGCGGCCACCGGCCAGCTCCGGCACGGCGACCGGCTGCCCTCCACCCGCGCGCTGGCCGGGCGGCTCCAAGTCAGCCGCACCGTCACCGCGGCCGCCTACGAGCAGCTGCACGCTGAGGGCTGGATCGGCGGCAGGCGCGGCTCCGGCACCTACGTCACCACCACCCCGCCCGCGGTCACCCCCAGCGCCGGACCGGCCAGGCGTGCCGAATCCGAGGACACCGGCCTGATCGACCTGGTCCCCGGCGCCTCCCTGGCCGGCGGCGTGGACCGGGCTGCCTGGCGCCGGGCCTGGCGGGCCGCGGGCGACGTCCCGGCCATGCCGCGCCCGGAACGCGCAGGCCTGACCGCCTACCGGGAGATCATCGCCGAGCACCTGCTCCGGCACCGCGGCCTGGTGGTCGGCGCGGGCGCCACCCCGGCCGAGGCGGTGCTGGCCACCCTGGGCACCTCGGCCGCGGTCACCGAACTGGCAGGCGCGCTGTTCCAGCCCGGCGACACGGTGGCCATCGAGGAACCCGGCTACCAGCGCGCGGTCGGCGCGCTGCGCGCCGCGGGCATGCGGGTCATCCCGGCCGAGATCGACGCGGACGGCCTGGTGGTGGACGCGCTGCCCAGCGGAGTCCGCGCGGTCTACTGCTCCCCGGCACACCAGTACCCGCTCGGCGGCAGGCTGCCGGCCGCCCGCCGGGTCGAACTGGTCCGGCGGGCCAGGGCAGAGGGCTGGCTGGTCATCGAGGACGACTACGACGGCGAACTGCGCTACGACGTGGCCCCGCTGCCGCTGCTGGCCGCGCTCGCCCCGGACGTGGTGGTGCACCTGGGCACCACCAGCAAGATCCTCTCCGCCAGCCTCGGCGTGGGCTGGATGGTGGCCCCGCCCGAGGTCGCCCGCGCCGTGCTCGACCACCGGCACCGCTGCGGGGTCAGCCCGGCCGCGGCAGGCCAGCAGGTCATGATCCAGCTCGCCCGCAACGGCGACCTCGGCAGGCACCTGCGCAGGCTGCGCCGGGAACTGGCCGAACGGCGCGAACTCGTGGTCTCCGCACTCTCCGTGGCCGGGGCCCCGGTCTTCGGCGACTCCGCGGGCGGGCACGTGGTGGTGCTGCTGGACTCCCTGGACACCGAACGCGAGGTGATCGCCGCCGCCCGCGCCCGCGGCCTGTCCGTGGACGGCCTGGCCCGCCACCACCAGGCCACCCCACGCTGGCACGGCCTCGCCGTCGGCTACACCAACTGCACCCGCACCCAGCTCACCACCGCCCTCCCCACCCTGGTCAGCCTGCTCACCCCCTGACCGCGTGTTGGCCGTTCCGGTACGCCGAGTTGGCCAAACTCGTACGCCAACTTGGGCCAACTGGACGTACGACTTGGGCCAACTCGGCGTACGAGATCGGGGCGGAATGGTCGCCGTGCGTGCGCGGGTAGGGTCGGGGCCCATGACGCAGCGCAAGACCAGGGTGGCGGTCGTCTTCGGCGGTCGCAGCACTGAGCACACCATCTCCTGTGTGTCCGCAGGCAGCATCCTGACCCACCTGGACCGGGACCGGTTCGAGGTCATCCCGGTGGGCATCTCCCGGGAGGGCGCCTGGGTGCTCGGCGCCAGCGACCCCAAGGCGCTGGAGATCCGCGACCGCAAGCTGCCCGAGGTGGACGGCTCCACCGGCGCGCTCGCCCTGCCAGCCGACCCGACCCGGCCGGACCTGGTGCACCTGGGCGCGGACCGCGCAGGCGAGGTGCTCAGCGCGGTCGACGTGGTTTTCCCGGTGCTGCACGGCGCTTACGGCGAGGACGGCACCATCCAGGGCCTGCTGGAGATGGCCGGGCTGCCCTACGTCGGCGCGGGCGTGCTGGCCAGCGCGGCGGGCATGGACAAGGAGTTCGCCAAGAAGCTGCTCGCCGCCGAAGGCCTGCGCAACGGCGACTTCGTGGTGCTGCGCCGCGGCGACAAGACCCTCACCGACGCCCAGCGCGAGCGGCTCGGGCTGCCGGTGTTCGTCAAGCCCGCCCGTGCGGGCTCCTCCATCGGCGTCTCCAAGGTCAGCGACTGGGACCAGCTGGACGCGGCCATCGCACTGGCCCGGCAGACCGATCCCAAGGTGCTGGTGGAGGCCGCGATCCTCGGCCGCGAGATCGAATGCGGCGTGCTGGAGTTCCCGGACGGCCGGGTCGAGGCTTCCCTGCCCTCGGAGATCCGGGTGGTCGGCGACATCGAGTTCTACGACTTCGAGTCCAAGTACCTCGACGCCGAGGAGGTCTGCGAGTTCGACTTCCCGGCCAAGGTCGACGACGAGGTCTCCGAGGAGATCCGCCGCCAGGCGGTGGCCGCCTTCCACGCGCTGGATTGCCAGGGCCTGGCCAGGGTGGACTTCTTCCTCACCGAGGACAACCAGCTGATCGTCAACGAGGTCAACACGATGCCGGGCTTCACCCCGGTCTCGCAGTACCCGCGGATGTGGGCGGTCACCGGCGTGGACTACCCGACCCTGCTGAGCACCCTGATCGAGACCGCGATCGCCCGCGGCACCGGCTTGCGCTGACGGCTTTTCCGGGACTGGCGGCTACTTCGGGGCGGTGCCGGTGTCGACCTTCTGCTGCGGCAACGTGGCGTGGATCGACTCCGACACCCCCTGCAGCGGCCCGGTGCCCGAGAGGGACGGCACGGTGAGCACCACGTAGACCTCCCGGTCCACCGCGACCCAGCTGCTCGCGCCCTGGCCCGGCAGCTCCAGCCACTGCACGCCGGAGATCTCGGCCAGCCTGCTGTCCGGCTTCAGCTCGTCCGGGCGGCCGAGGCCGCAGCGCAGGATGACCGGATCGCGTTTCTCGTTGCCCCACACCATGGTCCCGTCCGGCGCGGGCGCGACGATCTCCCGGCGGCCGATCTGCTCGCCGCTGGAGGTCAGCTCCTTGGGCAGCGCCTGGATCAGCCTGCCGCAGGCGGGCGAGGCGGCCTGCTCGGCCGGGATCGGCGGCAGCGCAACGGGTCCGGTGCGGATCGGCGCGGGCGCGCTCGAGGTCGGCGCGGCCCCGGAGCTGCCGGAGCCGTAGAGCAGACCGAGGGTGCCGACCCCTGCCACCAGCAGCAACGGCAGCGCGATCAGCGCGATCAACAGCGGACGCGGGATGGATCGGTCGTTCGGTGCCACGGAACCAGCCAACCACGACATGCCACCGCGCCCGTCCCCGGGTCGGGCGGGCGCGGTGGCAGGCTGTGTATAGCGCTTACTTGATGTGCACCACAGGACAGGTCAGCGTGCGGGTGATGCCGTCAACCGCCTGCACCTGGGCGACCACGAGCTGGCCGAGGTCGTCAACGGTGTCCGCCTCCGCGCGCACGATCACGTCGTAGGGCCCGGTCACGTCCTCGGAAGTGATCACCCCGGGTATCCCGCCGATGCGCTCGGCCACGGCGGCGGCTTTGCCGACCTCGGTCTGGATGAGGATGTAAGCCTGGACCACGGCGTGCCCCTTCGTCTCGACCGCTGTGCTCGGGGTAGGAATCGTGGGCAGAACTTACCCCAGAGGTGGAAGCAAAGCTCGGAACTGGAGGTCCCTTTGTGCCTGGAGCCGCCGCAGAGTGCGGACACCGTCGCCGATCTGGGTGAGTTCGGGCTTATCCGCCGGGTGACCGATGGCCGTGCGCAACCACCCAGCACGTTGCTCGGTCCGGGCGACGACGCGGCGGTGGTGGCGGCGCCGGACGGACGGGTGGTCGCCTCCACGGATGTGTTGGTCGAGGGCGTGCACTTCCGATTGGACTGGTCCACTCCTGAGCAGGTCGGACGCAAGTCGGTGGCGGTGAACCTGGCCGATGTGGTGGCCATGGGCGCGGTGCCCACCGCGGTGCTGGTCGGCCTGGCCTGCCCGCCCGGCACACCGGTCGCGGTGGCCGAGGGACTGATGGCCGGGATGTGGGAGGAAGCCCGGCTCGCCGGGGCCGGGGTGGTGGGTGGCGACATGGTCACCGCGAAGGAGTTGGTGATCTCCGTCACCGCGCTCGGACACCTGGACGGCCTGGACCCGGTGACCCGTTCCGGCGCCCGCCAGGGCGACCTGCTCGCGTACTGCGGGCGGCTGGGCTGGGCCGCCGCCGGACTGGCCGTGCTGGGCAGGGGATTCCGCTCGCCGGTGGCCGTGGTCGGCGCGCAGCGGGTGCCGGAACCGCCGTACGCGGCCGGTGCGCAGGCCGCGCGGGCCGGGGCCACCTCGATGATCGACATCTCCGACGGCCTGCTCGCCGACCTGGGGCACGTGGCCGAGGCATCCGGGGTCGGCCTGGACGTGCGCAGCAAATCCCTTGAGGTGCACCAGCGGTTGCTGGACGTGGCCTCCGCGCTGGGCGCCGATCCACTGCACTGGATGCTCACCGGCGGCGAGGACCACGCGCTGGCCGCCACCTTCCCCGGCGCCGAGGCGGTGCCCGAGGGCTGGACGGTGATCGGTTCGGTGGTCGGCGGACCCGGGGTGACCGTGGACGGCAGACCGTACGAGGGCGCGGCGGGCTGGGAGCACTGGCGCCGGGACTGACCTGGGGTGATTGGCCATACAGAAATATGTATTTCCATTCACCGGTTCGGGACGTAAATTGCTTCCCGTGGAACTGCGCACCCTCGCCTACGACCATCCCGACGCCACCGCGCTGATCGCCGAGGTGCAGCAGGAGTACGTCCGCCGCTACGGCGATGAGGACATCACCCCGGTCGACCCGGCCGAGTTCGCCCCGCCGAAGGGCCTGTTCCTGGTCGGCTACCTCGACGGCGTGCCGATGGTCTGCGGCGGCTGGCGCGCGCACGACGCGGACGAGCCCGGCTTCGCCGACGGCGACGCCGAGCTGAAGCGGATGTTCGTGGTCCAGGCCGCCCGCGGCCGGGGCCTGGCCAGGGTGCTGCTGGCCGAGCTGGAACGCACCGCGCTGGCCGCCGGGCGGCGCCGGATGGTGCTGGAGACCGGCACCGAGCAACCCGAGGCGATCGCGCTCTACACCTCCAGCGGCTACGCCCCGATCGTCAAGTTCGGGGTGTACGCGGGGTATGACAACAGTCGCTGTTTCGGCAAGCAGATCGCCGTTCCGGCGGCGGCCGAGTGAACGTTAGAGTTCCGTATGGCCGTCTACGCCCTTGGTGACCTGGAACCGGTAATCCACGAGACCGCCTACGTGCATCCCGATGCCGTGGTGATCGGCAACGTGACCCTCGGCGCGCACGTCTCGGTGTGGCCCACCGCCGTGCTGCGCGGTGACTACGGGCGGATCGAGGTGGCGGAGCGGACGAGCGTGCAGGACGGCACGATCATCCACTGCACGCACATCCACCCGACCCTGATCGGCGCCGGATGCGTGGTCGGGCACAACGTGCACATCGAGGGCGCGGTGATCGGCGACGGCTGCCTGATCGGCTCCGGTTCGGTGGTGCTCAACGGCGCGGTGGTCGAGGAAGGCGCGATCGTCGGCGCGGGCGCGGTGGTCTCGCACAACGGCCACGTGCCGGCCCGCAGGCTCGCTGTCGGCGTGCCCGCGAAGATCAAGGAGAACTTCGAGGTGCCTGCGGACGCGGTGCAGCCCGGAGTGGAGCTGTACGTGGCCAACATCAAGGTCTACAAGGACGGTCTGCGCCGGCTGGACTGACAGCCGTACGGGTGACCGCGCCTCCGGTCACCCCCAGAGTGTCGGCCCTCGGCGTAGGCTTGATCGTGGGTGGGCAGTGGCCTGCCCGGACCACAGGTTCGATGTTTCTGGGGGCAGGAACATGTTGTCGAGGTTCTACGCGCGCTGCGGCGCGCCTCTGGGGAGTACCGAGTCCAGACCCGCGCTCGCGCTGCAGCGGTTCACCGCCCGAGGTGAGCAGGTGCTGGCCGAGGTGGTGCTGGCCGATCCGAACACCGCCGCGCCACTGGCGTCACTGCCGATCGGCGCGGTCAGCGAGGCATTGCCGGTGCATCGGGCAGTGCCGGTGACCATGCACGGAGTCCCGGAGGCCGGCGCGCGGATCAGCGTGCGGCTGGCCGACGGCGAGACGTTGCCGGTCTGCACCGCGGTCCGGCCCAAGCGGATCCAGCCCAGGCTGGTCGAGTTCAATCCCGGCTACCCGCCCCGGCCCCCGGCCGACGGCAGGCGCTGGGAGGCCGCCTACGCGGTGCCGGTGATCGGCAGCCACGGCCGCTCGCTGGTGCTGGGCGACCCGGTGACCGGCAGCCCGCTGGTCGCGGCGGTGCTCTGTGATGTGGCGGCCCGGCAGCTGGTCGCGGCCGAGGCGGTGCTGGTCGGCTACGACCCGGCCGAGCACACCGACGTTGTCAGCGCGGTCACCGAGGACGCCGCCGCGCTGTTCCTGCGTGCCTGGCCACGGCCGTTGCCGTTGCGCCATCGGCAACTCCGGCTGCGGCGACGCACGGTGAGCGCCTGACCCACTGGTCCGTGCCTGGCGGTACGCCGCTAGGGTCACGTTCCGTGGTTGGACGTCCGCTACACGAGATCATGGAAGCCGGTTGGGCCAAGGCGCTCGACCCGGTTGCCGACCGGATCGGCTCGATGGGGGAGTTCCTCCGGGAGGAGATCGCCGCTGACCGGCGATACCTACCCGCGGGGGAGAACGTGCTGCGCGCGTTCAAACAACCCTTCGACGAGGTGCGCGTGCTCATCGTCGGGCAGGACCCCTACCCGACCCCCGGCCACGCCATCGGCCTGTCCTTCTCGGTGGCCGCCGACGTGCGCCCACTGCCGAAGAGCCTGATCAACATCTACCGCGAGTACGGCGAGGACCTGGGCTTTCCCCCGCCCCCCAACGGCGACCTGTCCCCATGGACAGAGCGCGGCGTCCTGCTGCTCAACCGTTCCCTGACCGTGGCCCCCGGCCGCCCCGCCTCCCACCGAGGCAAGGGCTGGGAGCAGGTGACCGAACAGGCCATCGTCGCCCTCGCCGGCCGAGGCACTCCTCTGGTGGCCATCCTCTGGGGCCGGGACGCCCGCGAGCTGAAGCCCCTTCTGGACGGCGTGCCGTGCATCGAGTCGGCCCACCCGTCACCGATGTCAGCTGACCGAGGCTTCTTCGGTTCCCGGCCCTTCACCCGCGCCAACGCCCTGCTCGAAGAACAGGGCGCATCCCCCGTGGACTGGAAGCTCTAGCCAGCAGACGCGCGCGTGTTGGCCGTTGTGGACGGCGAGTTGGCTGTTGTGGGCGGTGTGTTGGCCGTTGTTGTACCGCCCACGGGCACTGGCTCTTGATCTTTGCTCTTGATTTTTAAGCCGAAGATCAAAAAGGGATGGCCTCGCCGGCCGGGCAGACCACCGGAGGGGTGGGGCAGATCAACACCCGGGATGAGCGGGTTGCGGGGCGGGGTTTGGGCTGCCGGGGCCGGTTCCAGCGTGGCTCCGAGGGCTCGCGTGTTCTCCGTACGGCCTTCCGCCAGCCAACCACACCCCGATGAGCGGCCCCCGTCACGTTGGGTGGGTTCGGCGGCGGTTTGTGTTGCAGGGGCCGCTCATCGGGGTGTGGTCTGCATGCTCCAGGCCGTACGGAGAACACGCGAGGGCCCTCGTCGTGGGGTTTCACCCCCAACCCCACCCTCTGCCCTGTCCCACAACGGCCAACGTGGCGTACGAGTTGGGCCAACTCGCCGTCCATAACGGCCAACTCGGTGTACGACAACGGCCAACACGCGGTTGGGTGGAGACAGCGAGAGGCCCGGATCACTGGTGTGATCCGGGCCTCTCGCCGAAGCTGCGGCCGAACTCAGCCGCGGGCGACCTTGCCCGCCTTGAGGCAGGAGGTGCACACGTTCAGGCGCTTGCGCTGCGACAGGCCGATCTTCGCGCGCACGGTCTGAATGTTCGGGTTCCACCGGCGGTTGGTCCTCCGGTGGGAGTGCGAGACCGACTTGCCGAAGCCCGGCCCCTTGCTACAGACGTCGCAAACGGCAGCCACGTCAGACACTCCTTACACGTTGTTCTACAGAGTCCGCGATGCCAGCTGGCAAAAACGGGCGCACGTATCCGGGTGCGGATGCGTGCATGAGCCCAGGCCGAGCCGGGCAACCCCGACAGCGTATCTGGTGCACGCACGCCCAACCAAACCGGCCCTACCGACTAGTCTCGCTGGCAACATCTAGAGGGAGGCGGCCGCAGGTGTTGCAGGTGCTCGACGCGGTCGCGGTGCGCGGATGGGCCGCGGCCTGTGTGCAGGCGCTGACCGCCGACCGCGAGGCGATCGACCGCATCAACGTCTTCCCGGTGCCCGACGGGGACACCGGCAGCAATCTGCTGCACACCATGCGGGCCGCGCTGGAGGCCCTGGACCAGGTCATCGCCGTGGACGGCGGGTCGGCGCTGGCCGCGCTGGCCAAGGGCGCGCTGGCCGGGGCGCGCGGCAACTCCGGGGTGATCCTGTCCCAGGTGTTGCGTGGGCTGGCCGAGGCGTTGCGCCTGGACGGCACGCTGACCGGGCCCGCGCTCAAGGACGGGCTGCACCTGGCCGACCGGCTGGCCACCGCCGCGGTCAGCGAACCGGCCCCTGGCACCGTGCTCAGCGTCATGCACGCCGCCGCCGAGGCCGCCGCCGAGGCCGGCGAGAGCCTGGACCAGGTGGCCTTCGCCGCCAGCACCGCCGCCGCCGAGGCACTGGCCCGCACCCCCAGCCAGCTGCCCGCACTGGCCCGCGCCGGCGTGGTCGACGCCGGTGGCCGCGGTCTGCTGGTGCTGCTGGAAACCCTCACCGCCGTGGTCACCGGCCTGCCACTGCCTTCCTCGGCCCGGTTCGACGCGCTGGTCCGGCGCGGCAAGGCCGAGTTGCAGGCCACCCGTGAGGCGGGTTCGGCCGAGTACGACTACGAGGTCATGTACCTGCTGGATGGCACCGACGACACCCGCTGCGGCGCCCTGCGTGCCCGGCTGGCCGAACTGGGTGACTGCGTCTCGGTGGTCTCCGACGGCGCCGGACTGTGGACCGTGCACGTGCACTGCCAGGACGTCGGTGCGGCCGTCGAGGCTGGGGTGGAGGCGGGCCGGCCGCACCGGATCACCGTGATCCGCTTCGCCGACCAGCTGCCCACCGAACCCACCGGCCTGCTGCGGGACCGCGCCGTGGTGGTGCTCGCCGACGGGGACGGGCTGGCCGAGCTGTTCCGCGGCGAGGGCGCGGTGGTCTGCCAGTGGACCGGGCAGCGGCCGGCCGCGGCCGAACTGCTGGCCACCCTCACCGGCGCGGGCGCCAAGCACATCGTGGTGCTGCCCAACGACCCCGAGCTGACCATGATCGCCGAGGACGCCGCCGAGCACGCCATGCGCTCCGGCTACGACGTGGTCGTGGTGCCCACCGCCTCCCCGGTGCAGGGCCTGGCCGCGCTGGCCGTGCACGATCCGCAGCGGCGGCACGGCGACGATGTGGTGGCCATGGCCGAGGCCGCCGCGGCCACCCGGCGCGGCGAACTGGCCGTGGCCCAGGCCGAGGCGATCACCTGGGCAGGCCGCTGCCGGCCAGGCGACCTGCTCGGCATGATCGACCGCGAGGTCGTCCTGATCAGCGCCGATCCGGCCCCTGCCGTGTGCGAGTTGCTGGACCGGATGCTCTCCGCGGGCGGCGAACTGGTCACCCTGCTGCTCGGCGCGGCCGCGCCGCCGGAGCTGGTCGGCGAGGTCGAGGAACACCTGCGCCGCGCCCATCCCGAGGTCGACCTGGCCGCGTACTCGGGTGGTCCGCGCGGCGCGATGGTGTTGCTGGGCGTCGAATAGTCAGTGCCACGCGGTTGAATGGACGGCGATGACCACCTTCGACGACCGGCTGGACCACGTGCTCGGGGCCAAGACCGCCGAGGCCCTGGACAAAGGCCTGAACCTGCGCACCGTCGGCGACCTGCTCCGGCACTATCCGCGCCGCTACGCCGAGCGCGGCGAGCTGACCAGCATCGCCGGACTGGAGATCGGCGAGCATGCCACCGTGCTGGCCGAGGTCCGCGCCACCACGGTGCGCCGGATGAAGACCAAGTACGGCTCGATCGTGGAGTCCACGATCACCGACGGCCAGCGGGCGATGACCATCGCCTTCTTCAACCAGCCGCACCGGGCCAAGGACCTGGTGGTCGGCAAGCGCGGGCTGTTCGCGGGCAAGGTCACCTCGTTCAACGGCGCGCTCCAGCTCGCCCACCCCGACTACAAGCTGCTCGGCGCGGACGAGGACGACTCGGTCGCCGACGAGTTCGCCCGCGGTCTGATCCCGGTCTACCCGGCCAGCAAGGGCATCGAGACCTGGGTGGTGGAGAAGTGCGTGCGCCAGGTCCTGGACCAGTGGGACGGCGCGGAGGACCCGCTGCCGGAGGTGGTGCGCGCCCGGCACGGCCTGGCCGACCTGTCCGGCTCGCTGCGCAAGGTGCACCGGCCGGCCGACTGGGCCGAGGTGACCAGCGCGCGCAACCGGCTCAAGTGGGATGAGGCGCTGGCCGTGCAGCTCGTGCTGGCCCAGCGCCGGATCGTCTCCGGCGCCCGCCCCGCCCCGCGCTGCGCACCCAAGCCGGAGGGCGTGCTCGCCGACTTCGACCAACAGCTGCCGTTCCAGCTCACCGCCGGTCAGCAGGAGGTCGGCGCGGCGGTCGCGACCGATCTCTCCGGTGAGCACCCGATGAACCGGCTGCTGCAGGGCGAGGTCGGCTCCGGCAAGACCATCGTCGCGCTGCGGGCGATGCTGCAGGTGGTGGACGCGGGCAGGCAGGCGGCCATGCTCGCTCCGACCGAGGTGCTGGCCGCCCAGCACGCCCGCTCACTGGCCGAGATGCTCGGCGACCTGGCCCGCGCGGGCGAACTCGGCGCCCCTGGGCACGCCACCCGGCTCACCCTGCTCACCGGCTCGATGAGCACCAAGGAACGCAAGCAGGCGATGCTGGACATCGCCTCCGGCGCGGCCGGGATCGTGGTCGGCACGCACGCGCTGATCCAGGACAAGGTCATCTTCGCCGACCTCGGCCTGGTCGTGGTGGACGAACAGCACCGCTTCGGCGTGGAACAGCGCGACGCGCTGCGCACCAGGGCGAGCGAGGGCACCAGCCCGCATGTGCTGGTCATGACCGCCACCCCGATCCCGCGCACGGTGGCCATGACCGTTTACGGCGACCTGGAGGTCTCCGCGCTGCGCGAACTGCCCCGCGGCCGCTCCCCGATCAGCACCAACGTGGTGCCGACCGCGGAGAAACCGGCCTGGCTGGACCGGGTCTGGCAGCGCATCACCGAAGAAGTCCGCGCAGGTCACCAGGCATATGTCGTCTGCCCGCGGATCGGTGAGGCCGAGGCCGAGGACGATATCGACGGCGCCGACGACCCGAGCCTGGAGCCGCCCAAGGAGGACAAGGGCGGCAAGAGCGACCGCCGCCCGCCGCTGGCCGTGCTGGACGTGGCCCCCGCACTGGCCGCCGGACCCCTCGCCGGGCTCAACGTGGGCATCCTGCACGGCCGCCTCGCGCCGGAGGACAAGGACACCGTGATGCGCGGCTTCGCCGACGGCAAGGTCCAGGTCCTGGTCGCCACCACCGTGGTCGAGGTCGGCGTGAACGTGCCCAACGCCACCGTGATGGCGATCATGGACGCGGACCGCTTCGGCGTCAGCCAGCTGCACCAGCTGCGTGGCCGGGTCGGCCGGGGCAGCGCCGCCGGTCTGTGCCTGCTGGTCTCCGAGGCGCCCGGCGGCACCGCCACCAGGGAACGCCTGGACGCGGTAGCCGCCACCACCGACGGCTTCGAGCTGGCCCAGATGGACCTGGAACTCCGCCGCGAGGGCGACATCCTGGGCACCACCCAGTCCGGCGCCAAATCCACCCTCAAGATGCTGTCCCTGCTCCGCGACGAGGACGTCATCGCCACCGCCCGCACCGAGGCGGTGGCGCTGCTCACCGAGGACCCGGAGCTGCGCGCCTACCCCGGCCTGGCCTCGCTGTTGCAGTCCCTGGTCGACGCGGAGAAGGCCGAGTACCTGGAAAAGGCCTAGCCCATCGCCTGGACCTGGCCCACCGGCCAGATCCGGATCACCCAGTTCTCCACCCCGTGCGCGTAGGACCCCGGTCCGAGCGCCTGGATCTCGGCCCGCCCGCGGGCGGCCGCGTCGATCCGGTACCGCCCCGGCACCGGCAACGACAGCCGCGCGGTCTCGCTGACCGTGACCACCGGCCCGAGCACCAGCTGCGCGCTGCCCGCCAGCACCTCCACCGCGCCCTTGGCATCCCAGCCCTCGGCGGTGGAGCGCAGCGGCTCGCCGTCCCACAGCTCCACCCGCACCGCCGCGTAGTGCGTGCTCGCGGCGCTGCGGAAGACCGCGTGCCCCAGATCGGCGTGCACCAGGTCGCGGTCCACCGGGTCGGGTGGCAGGCTGGGCGCCGGGCCGCGTTCGTCGTGCAGCGTGAAGTGGTCGTTCTCCACCAGAACCGACTGGGCGATGCTGGACACGACTCTTGCCATCACGACCTCTGCTCGTCCGGCCCCCCTGCGTACGGGGGGTCACTGTGCGCGACGGACCTGGGCGGGTCAACGTCGTACCCGTCCACCGGAGGTTTTGCGCGGCCGAACGACCCAGTTGAGGGCCGGTTGCGCACATCGGGGGAGACGCCCGTCACCTGGGATGGTTCTCCCGACTGGCGGGAGTAGCGCGATACGGTGCTTCGGCTGGCCTGTCCGCCACCAGGAGGAGCTGGTTATGTTCCGGAAGGTCCTTGTCGCCAACCGCGGCGAGATCGCTATCCGCGCGTTCCGTGCGGCATACGAACTCGGCGCTGGCACTGTGGCCGTGTTCCCGCATGAGGACCGCAACTCGCTGCACCGGTTGAAGGCCGATGAGGCCTACGAGATCGGTGATCCGGGACACCCGGTGCGGGCCTACCTGTCCGTGGAAGAGGTGATCAAGGCCGCGCGCAAGGCAGGCGCGGACGCGATCTACCCCGGCTACGGCTTCCTCTCGGAGAACCCCGACCTGTCGCACGCCTGCCGGGAAGCCGGCATCACCTTCGTGGGCCCGACCCCCGAGGTGCTCCAGCTCACCGGCAACAAGGCCCGCGCGATCGCGGCGGCCAAGGCGGCCGGACTGCCGGTGCTCGGCTCGTCCGCGCCCTCGGCCGACGTCGAGGAGCTGCTGGCCGCGGCCGACGGCGTCGGGTTCCCGGTCTTCGTCAAGGCCGTCGCCGGTGGTGGCGGACGCGGTATGCGCCGGGTCGAGCAGCCTGCGGCGCTGCGCGAGGCCCTGGAGGCGGCGATGCGGGAGGCCGAATCGGCCTTCGGCGACGCCACCGTGTTCCTGGAGCAGGCCGTGGTCGAACCGCGGCACATCGAGGTGCAGATCCTCGCCGACGCCGCCGGCAACGTGATCCACCTCTACGAGCGCGACTGCTCGGTGCAGCGACGGCACCAGAAGGTCATCGAGATCGCGCCCGCGCCCAACCTGGACCCCGAGTTGCGGGCCCGGATCTGCGCGGACGCGGTCGCCTTCGCCCGCCAGATCGGCTACGTCAACGCGGGCACCGTCGAGTTCCTGCTGGACCGGCAGGGCAGGCACGTCTTCATCGAGATGAACCCGCGGATCCAGGTCGAGCACACGGTGACCGAGGAGGTCACCGACGTCGACCTGGTGCAGGCCCAGATCCGGATCGCCGCCGGGGAGACCCTGGCCGACCTCGGTCTGACCCAGGAGTCGATCGTCCTGCACGGAGCGGCGCTGCAGTGCCGCATCACCACCGAGGACCCGGCCAACGGCTTCCGCCCGGACACCGGCCGGATCACCGCCTACCGCTCGCCCGGCGGCTCCGGGGTGCGCCTGGACGGCGGCACCACCTTCGCCGGCACCGCGATCTCGGCGCACTTCGACTCGATGCTGGTCAAGCTGACCTGCCGGGGCCGCAACTTCGCCATCGCGGTGGCCAAGTCCCGGCGCGCGGTGGCCGAGTTCCGCATCCGCGGCGTGTCCACCAACATCCCGTTCCTGCAGGCGGTACTCGACGACATCGACTTCCAGGAGGGCCGGGTCACCACCTCCTTCATCGAGCAGCGCCCGCACCTGCTGACCGCCCGGCACTCCGCCGACCGCGGCACCCGGCTGCTCACCTACCTCGCCGACGTCACCGTCAACAAGCCCAACGGCGTCCGGCCGAGCACGGTGGACCCGGCGCAGAAGCTGCCCTTCGCCGACCTCAACGCCACCCCGGCCGCGGGCACCCGGCAGAAGTTGATCGAACTGGGACCACGCGGCTTCGCCGACTGGCTGCGCGGCAACGCCGCGGTCGGCGTCACCGACACCACCTTCCGGGACGCGCACCAGTCGCTGCTGGCCACCCGGGTCCGGTCCAAGGACCTGCTGGCGGTGGCCCCGCACGTGGCCCGGCTGACCCCGGAGCTGTTCTCGCTGGAGTGCTGGGGCGGCGCGACCTATGACGTGGCGCTGCGCTTCCTGGCCGAGGACCCGTGGGAGCGGCTGGCCGCGCTGCGCGAGGCGGTGCCCAACATCTGCCTGCAGATGCTGCTGCGCGGCCGCAACACGGTCGGCTACACGCCGTACCCGGAGGCGGTGACGCAGGCCTTCGTGGAGGAGGCCACCGCCACCGGCATCGACATCTTCCGCATCTTCGACGCGCTCAACGACGTCGAGCAGATGATCCCGGCGATCCGCGCGGTGCAGGACACCGGAACCGCGATCGCCGAGGTCGCGCTCTGCTACACCGCGGACCTGTCCGACCCGAACGAGAAGCTGTACACGCTGGACTACTACCTGCGGCTGGCCGAGCAGATGGTCACCGCCGGCGCGCACATCCTCTGCGTCAAGGACATGGCAGGCCTGCTCCGCCCGCCCGCCGCGGCCACCCTGGTCTCGGCGCTGCGCAAGGAGTTCGACCTGCCGGTGCACCTGCACACCCACGACACCCCTGGTGGCCAGCTGGCCACCTACACCGCCGCGATCGCGGCCGGGGTGGACGCGGTGGACGGCGCGGCCGCCTCCATGGCGGGCACGACCTCCCAGCCCGCGCTGTCCGCGATCGTCGCGGCCACCGACCACACCGAGCGCGAGACCGGTCTGGACCTGCGCGCGGTATGCGACCTGGAGCCGTACTGGGAGGCGGTGCGGCGGATCTACACCCCGTTCGAGTCCGGCCTGCCCTCGCCGACCGGCCGGGTGTACAGCCACGAGATCCCCGGCGGCCAGCTCTCCAACCTGCGCCAGCAGGCCATCGCACTGGGCCTTGGCGAGAAGTTCGAGCAGATCGAGGCCACCTACGCCGCCGCCGACCGGATGCTGGGCCGCCTGGTCAAGGTGACCCCGTCCTCCAAGGTCGTCGGCGACCTGGCCCTGCACCTGGTCGGCGCCGGGGTCGCGCCGGAGGAGTTCGAGGAGGAGCCGGGCCGCTTCGACATCCCGGACTCGGTGATCGGCTTCCTCTCCGGCGAACTGGGCGACCCGCCCGGCGGCTGGCCGGAACCCTTCCGCACCAAGGCCCTGGCCGGCCGCAAGGAACCCCGCCGGGTGGCCGAGCTGACCGAGGACGACCGCCGCGGCCTGGAAACCGACCGCAGGCAAACCCTCAACCGGCTGCTTTTCCCCGCCCCCGCCAAGGAGTTCACCACCCACCGCGAGGCCTACGGCAACACCAGCGTGCTGCGCAGCAAGGACTTCTTCTACGGCCTGCGCCCAGGCGAGGAATACTCGGTCGACCTGGAACCCGGCGTCCGCCTGCTCATCGGCCTGGAGGCCATCGGCGAGGCCGACGACCGCGGCATGCGCACGGTGATGGCCACCCTCAACGGCCAGCTCCGCCCAATCGCGGTCCGCGACCGCTCGGTCGCCGCGGACGTGCCCCAGGCCGAGAAGGCCGACCGCGGCAACGCCGACCACGTGCCGGCGCCCTTCGCCGGGGTGGTCACGCTGACCGTCGGCGAGGGCGATGAGGTGGAGTCGGGCCAGACCGTGGCCACCATCGAGGCGATGAAGATGGAGGCCGCCATCACCTCGCCGAAGGCGGGCACCGTCAAGCGCCTGGCCATCGGCAAGGTCCAGCAGGTCGAGGGCGGAGATCTGCTGATCGAACTCGGCTGACCCGGACTCTCCTGATCGAAAACTCTCCCCTGGCCAGGCTCCCGGCCAGGGGAGAGTTTTGCGTCCGGCCCGCGCGCGCGTGTTGGCCGTTGTGGGCGGCGTGTTGGCCGTTGTTGTACGGGGTGTTGGCCGTTGTGGGCGGGCGAAGCCCGAAAACCGGTGGCGGGGGTGGCTTTTCAAACATCCCCCGAGCGGTTCCCCATCCCCGTCAGCCTGGAGAGGACACACCGCATCCTGGGCAAGCGGCCTGCAACCTGCTTCCGCGTGCCCGCCCAACCGCAACGGGCTGCTTGCCCAGGATGTGGTTTGGTATCGGAGGGCTGACGGGGATGGGGAACCGCACACGAGCACTGCTCTTTGCCTTTGATCTTCTCCCCCCATCCTTTGATTTCTGCCCGTCCGGCGAGGACGCACTTGATCTTCGCTCTTGCCTTTCAACCCGAAGATCAAAAAAGGATGGCCTCGCCGGCCGGGCAGACCACCGGAGGGGTGGGGCAGATCAAACCCCGGGGCAAGCGGGTTGCGGGGCGGGGTTTGGGCTGCCGACTCGAGACCCAGCGTGGCTCCGAGGGCTCGCGTGTTCTCCGTACGGCCTTCCGCCAGCCAACCACACCCCGATGAGCGGCCCCCGTCACGTTGGGTGGGTTTGGCGGCGGATTGTGTTGCAGGGGCCACTCATCGGGGTGTGGTCTGCATGCTCCAGGCCGTACGGAGAACACGCGAGGGCCCTCGTCGTGGGGGTTTCACCCCCTGCCCCGTCCCGTAACGGCCAACGTGGCGTACGACAACGGCCAACGCACCGTCCATAACGGCCAACTCACCGTCCACAATGGCCAACATGCCGGGCTGGGATGGCTGGTGCTCGGGGGGCTTGGCTCGTCAGTGGGGAGGGGTGTCTTTCTGGGGGTGGTGGGTGCGCATCTTGGTCAGGTGTTGTGCCGTTCGTTGGGGGTCTGTGGCCTTGCCGGTGCGCAGCTGGTCGGTGATGATCTCTCGGTCTGGCTCCGGGATGGGTTCCAGTGTCAGGCGCAGGCCGAGTACGGCTGCCAGCTCGGCGATCGTGCCCAGCGTTGGGTTGACGTTGCGGGCCGACAGCAGTCTGCGCACCGAGGCGGGTTGAGCGCCGATCGCGCGGGCGAGGTCCGCTTTGGACAGACGTTCCCGGTGCAGGGCCTCGTCGACCGCGTGGACGATCGCGTCGACGGTCGCGATTCGCACGGACTCGGTGATGTACTCGCGCAGGAACTCCGGATCCTTCAGGTCCTCGGCCAGATCAGCCCAGAACTGATCACTCATCGGGATCCCCTCCCTCGCTGCCGGGCGTGTCATATATGTTACGCCTCCGGCCTGATCGGGCTGGCCAGCGATGATGGGCACGTGACGCGGATTGTGGCTGGGGTGGCGGGTGGGCGGCGGCTGGCCGTGCCGCCCAAGGGGACGCGGCCGACTTCGGAGCGGGTGCGGGAGGCGTTGTTCAGTGCGCTGGAGGCGGCGCTGGACCTGGACGGGGCGCGGGTGCTCGATCTCTACGCGGGGTCGGGGGCGCTCGGGCTGGAGGCGCTTTCCCGGGGGGCGGGGCACGCGTTGTTTGTGGAGTCCGACCGGCGGGCCGCGGACGTGCTCCGGGCCAACATCGCCACGGTCGGGCTGCGGGGCGCCGAGGTCAGGGCGGCCGCCGTCGGCGCCGCGCTCGCGTTGCCCGCGGCCGCGCCTTACGACGTGGTCTTCGCCGACCCGCCCTACGCCGTGGACGGGGCCGCGCTGACCGCGGCGCTGGCGGCGCTGGTGGCTAACGGATGGGTCACGAACGGGGCGCTGGTGCTGGTCGAGCGGGCCGCTCGGGACGGGGCGGTGGACTGGCCGGAGCCGCTGGTGGAGCTGCGTACGCGCAAGTACGGGGACACCGCCGTGCACTGGGCTGAGTGGGCCTGACGCAGGGTGGCGTTCGAAGAATCATCCGCCATCTAGCAGGGATAACGCCGACGAACCGGTGCTTGCTCGTGACGGCGCGCAACAAGGGGGCCCGACCGTCGCTACAATGGAACGCGTGCCAAGGGTCGAGGCCCGGGATTGAACCCCCGAGTTCCGCCGGCATCAGGCTCTCCCCCGAATCCTGACGGCTGTGGCTTCATTGCCCCCGCCGACTGTGATGACCGTTGCGAAAGGGCGTACGTGGCAGCCGCAGAAACCGCAACTCAACGCTCCAGCGTCGCCAAGGCGAGCAAGTCCGCTTCAGCCCAGGCTGCTGACGCCGAGGAGACTACCACGCCGGGCACGGCGCGGAAGAGCGCTGCGAAGCCGGCCGCGGCCAAGAAGCCAGCGGCCAAGACCACCAAGGCGGCCGGGGCCAAGGCCCCGGCGAAGAAGACCGCGGCCAAGGGCGGTCCGGCTGCCAAGGGCGCGGCCAAGGGCGCCGACGGCGAGGAGCAGCCGGGCGAGATCGAGGAGATGCCCGGCGACGAGGAGCTGGTGGACGAGGCCGATCTGGTCGTCGTCGACGAGCCGGTCGAGGAAGAGCCCGCCGAGGAGGAGCCGCAGAAGTCCGGCGACTTCGTCTGGGACGAGGAGGAGTCCGAGGCGCTGCGGCAGGCCCGCAAGGACGCCGAACTCACCGCCTCGGCCGACTCGGTCCGCGCCTACCTCAAGCAGATCGGCAAGGTCGCCCTCCTCAACGCGGAGGAGGAGGTCGAACTCGCCAAGCGGATCGAGGCCGGCCTCTACGCGGTGGAGCGGCTGCGCAAGGCCGAGGAGGAAGAGGAGAAGCTCGTCGCCCAGATGCGGCGCGATCTCCGCTGGATCGTCCGGGACGGCGAGAAGGCCAAGAACCACCTGCTCGGCGCGAACCTCCGCCTGGTCGTCTCGCTGGCCAAGCGCTACACCGGCCGTGGCATGGCCTTCCTGGACCTGATCCAGGAGGGCAACCTGGGTCTGATCCGCGCGGTGGAGAAGTTCGACTACACCAAGGGCTTCAAGTTCTCCACCTACGCCACGTGGTGGATCCGGCAGGCGATCACCAGGGCCATGGCCGACCAGGCCCGCACCATCCGCATCCCGGTGCACATGGTGGAAGTGATCAACAAGCTCGGCCGCATACAGCGTGAGCTGCTCCAGGACCTGGGTCGCGAGCCCACCCCCGAAGAGCTCGCGAAGGAAATGGACATCACGCCCGAGAAGGTCCTGGAGATCCAGCAATACGCGCGGGAGCCGATCTCGCTGGATCAGACCATCGGCGACGAGGGCGATTCGCAGCTCGGTGACTTCATCGAGGACTCCGAGGCCGTGGTGGCCGTGGACGCGGTCTCCTTCACGCTGCTGCAGGACCAGCTCCAGTCCGTGCTGGCCACGCTGTCCGAGCGCGAGGCCGGCGTGGTCCGGCTGCGGTTCGGGCTTACCGACGGCCAGCCGCGCACCCTGGACGAGATCGGCCAGGTCTACGGCGTGACCAGGGAACGGATCCGCCAGATCGAGTCCAAGACGATGTCCAAGCTGCGGCACCCGTCCCGCTCGCAGGTGCTGCGCGACTACCTCGACTAGAGCACATCACAGCGCCCGCACAGGGCCCACCGCCGATCGCCGGGGTGGGCCCTGTGGCATTTCCCACCAACGCCGTGAGACCGGTGGCGCACGGCGAGTGGGCTGCTACGGTCCGGCCTTATGAGGCGTGCCGTGTGCCCCGGCTCCTATGACCCGGCCACCAACGGACATCTGGACATCATCGAGCGGGCCGCAGGCCAGTTCGACGAGGTCACCGTCGCGGTCATGATCAATAAGAGCAAGCGCGGGCTGTTCACCGTCGAAGAGCGGATGGACATGCTCACCGAGGCGACCGCGCACCTGACCAACGTGCGGATCGACATCTTCCACGGCCTGCTCGTGGACTACTGCCGCACCCATGACATCCGGGCGATCGTCAAGGGCCTGCGCGCGGTCAGCGACTTCGACTACGAGCTGCAGATGGCCCAGATGAACCATCAGCTCTCCGGGGTGGACACGCTGTTCGTCTCCACCAACCCGCTCTACAGCTTCCTGTCCAGCTCGCTGGTGAAGGAGGTCGCCACCTACGGCGGCGATGTCTCCCACCTGCTCCCGCCACTGGTCAACGAGGCGCTCACCAAGCGCCTGGCCGAGCGGCGGGCCGAGAAGGACCTGGACTAGTCCACAACCAGCTTCATCCCGACGTGGCTCGCGACGAACCCGAGCCGCTCGTAGAACCGGTGCGCGTGCTCGCGACTGGCGTCGGTGGTCAACTGGACCAGACCGCAGCCGCGCCGCCGGGCCTCGGCGATGGCGAACTCCACCATCCGCCGGCCGAGGCCGCCGCCGCGCTGGTGGGTGGACACCCGGACCGCCTCGATCAGCGCCCTGGACATGCCCAGCCGGGACAGCCCTGGGATGAAGGTGAGCTGCAGCGTGCCCGCCACCTCGCCGTCGGCCTCGGCGACCAGCAGCAGCTGGTTCGGGTCGGCGTCGATCGCCTGGAACGCGGTCAGGTAGGCCGGATCGCCCGGCCGCTCCCGGCCGGCGCCCAGCTTGTCATCGGCCAGCATCGCTACGATGGCGGGCACATCCGCCGCCACCGCCCGCCGGAACTCCGGCTGTACCCCAGAAGTCATGGCCCCAAGCCTGCCATCGAAGGTTCAACTCGATGTCTGTTGACGATCATTCGCAATCGTTAGCTTCGAGGCTCATGAGCCAGATCACATCTCGTGCAGTGAAAACCCTGCTCGCCGCCCTGATCACGCTGGCCTCCCTGCTCGTGCCCGTCGCGGGTTCCGCCGTCGCCGACACGCTGTCGGTGAGCGCGGCCTGCGGGGACACCTCCGGGTTCCGGCGATCCAACCTGTCCAGCCTGCCCGCGCAGGCCAGGGACACGGTGAACCTGATCAAGAAGGGTGGGCCCTACCCCTACCCGCAGGACAACACCGTGTTCCAGAACCGGGAGCGGCTGCTGCCGCTGTGCTCGGCGGGCTACTACCGCGAGTACACCGTGAAGACCCCCGGCGTCAGCCACCGCGGCGCCCGCCGGATCGTCAAGGGCAACGCGAACGAGTTCTTCTACACCGCCGATCACTACCGCTCGTTCGTGCTGGTCAACATCAACGCCTAGGCAACCTCCCGGACAAACCTCGGTGGACACGCCCCCGGCTGCGTCACCCGCAAGGCCGGACACGGCACACTGAAGGGGTAACCGTGGCCCAGGGGCGAGGAGTGCGACGTGTACCGGGTGTTCGAGGCGCTCGACGAGCTGGTCACCATCGTCGAAGAGGCACGGGGTGTCCCGATGACCTCCGGTTGCGTGGTGCCGCGTGGCGACGTCCTTGAGCTGTTGGACGACGTGCGTGACGCGATTCCGGCGGAGCTGGACGACGCGCAGGACGTGCTGGACCACCGGGACGAGGTGCTGACCAAGGCCCGCACCGAGTCCGAGCAGTCCGTCGGCTCCGCGCGGGCCGAGGCGGAACAGACCGTGTCGCAGGCCCGGGCCGAGGCCGAGCACATGCTCGCCGAGGCCCGGGCCCGCGCGGAGCGGATGGTCTCGGAGGCCCAGGCCGAGGCCGAGCGCACCGTGACCGCTGGCCGCCGCGAGTACGAGGACCTGGTGGGCCGCTCCCAGGACGAGGCCGACCGGATGATCCAGGCGGGGCGCACCAGCTACGAGCGGGCCGTGGAAGAGGGCCGCGCCGAGCAGGCCCGCCAGATCGAGCAGACCGAGGTGGTGCGGGCCGCGCACGCCGAGGCCTCCCGCCTGGTCGACGCCGCCAACGGCGAGTCCGACCGGCTGCGCAGCGAGTGCGACGCCTACGTGGACAGCAAGCTGGCCGACTTCGAGGAGCTGCTCGGGCGCACCCTGCGCACCGTGACCAAGGGCCGCCAGCAGCTGCGCGGGCCGATCGGCGGGCCCTCCCCGGTGCCCTTCGACTACCAGGACGGCTACCGTGAGGAGGAGGTCGGCGGCCGCACGCGCCGCTGATTTCCATCTGCGCGGGCTTGTCCCGTACGCTGTTCAGGCTGCACGAGTCACGTGTGGCGAGACTCGTATGAAGACTGTGAGCATGTCCAAGCACCACTCAGCCGAACTTCGGCGCACCCCGTCCGGGCCCTGGGTCATCGACACCAGGGATCTTGGCCGTCGCGCCGGCCTCAGCCGCAGGTACCACCGCACGGTGACCACCGAGGGCGATTTCGGCCTGGACCTGATCCGGTTGGCCCCTGGCGAGGAAGTCGAGGTCGACATCCTGGCCGAAGCGGTCGTGGAGGGTGTGCTGATCACCGGGAGCGTGGCCGGTCCGACCACGGCCGAATGCTCCCGCTGCCTCGACGGGTTCACCGGCGAGGTGGAGATCAGGGTCACCGAGCTGTTCGCCTATCCGAACAGCGCCACGGACGAGAGCACGGACGAAGACGAGGTCAGCCGGGTCGTCGACGACCTGATCGACCTCGAACCGGCGGTGCGCGACAGCCTGTTGACCGCGCTGCCGTCCTCGCCGCTGTGCGCGCCGGACTGCAAGGGATTGTGTCCGGAGTGCGGCGGCAAGTGGGCCGATCTCGGCCCGAACCACACGCATGAGACGATGGATCCTCGCTGGGCCGCGCTACAGAAGCGGTTCGGCGGGACCGAGGAGGAGAACTAGTCGTGGCCGCTCCGAAGCGCCGTATGTCGCGGTCCAACACGCGTTCGCGGCGGGCCCAGTGGAAGGCCACCGCGCCGACGCTGGTCGCCTGCGAGAACCGTGCGTGCCGTAAGCCCAAGCTCCCGCACACCGCTTGCCCCACCTGTGGCCAGTACGACGGCCGCCAGGTCGCCCGGCCGGCCTGACCGGGCGGGCAGGCATGGGAAGCAAGGGATCCCGAGGCCAGCCAAGTGACCGCAGCCTGCTGCTGAAGGCGCTCGGCGTCGATCTCGACGCCGAGCTGTTCACCCTCTCGCTGACCCACCGCTCGTACGCGTACGAGAATGGCGGGTTGCCCCCCAACGAACGGCTTGAGTTCCTGGGGGACGCGGTGCTCGGACTGGTGATCACTGATCATCTCTACCGCACCCACCCGGATCTGCCGGAGGGCCAGCTCGCGAAGCTCCGGGCCAGCGTGGTGAACATGCACGCGCTGGCCGGGGTGGCTCGTGAGCTGGGCCCCGGCGGACTGGGTGCGCACCTGTTGCTGGGCAAGGGCGAGGAACTCACCGGCGGCCGGGACAAGGCGAGCATCTTGGCCGATGGGCTGGAAGCCGTGATCGGCGCGGTCTACCTGCAACACGGGGTGGAACCCGCGCGCGACCTGGTACACCGGTTGTTCGACCGTCCGCTGGCCGAGGCCCCGTTGCGGGGTGCGGGCCTGGACTGGAAGACCAGCCTCCAGGAGCTGACCGCGGCGGCCGCGCTCGGTGTGCCCGAGTACCGGGTGGACGAGTCCGGGCCGGACCACCGCAAGGAGTTCGTGGCCACCGTGCTGGTCGGCGGGCGCGGACTGGGCAACGGCGACGGCCGGACCAAGAAGGAAGCCGAGCAGAAGGCCGCCGAGGCGGCTTGGCGCACGCTCTCCGAACAGGTCCGGGTGGCCGCCGAGGAGAAGGCGGCCGCCGCCGAGTCCGCGGCCGCGGGCAAGGCGGACGGCAACGGCAAGGCCGCGGGCTAGCTCCCGGCCGCCTCGTCCGCTCGGCTGCCGCCAAGTTCACATCGGCTTCACTCAAAGACGCGTCAAGGGCACTTGACGCGTCTTTGACGTTTTCCCGAGCTGCCTGACACCAGCCACTGAGGTTCGCCCGTCTACGGGCCGCTCAGGGGCCGTTACGGGCTTTCTGGTGGCGTTCGGGTGGGTTACTCAACAGCGTTGTCAACGACTCGGCCGGTGAGCGGAGTACGGGGAGGGAGTCGGAGTGCCTGAGCTGCCCGAGGTGGAGGTTGTCCGGCTGGGCCTGGACCGGCATGTGGTCGGCCGCACCATGGCCGCGGTCGAGGTGCTGCACCCCAGAGCGATCCGGCGGCATGAGCCGGGGCCGCTGGACTTCGCCGGCCGGCTGGCCGGGCGCGGGCTGGTCGCGGCGGTGCGCCGGGGCAAGTACCTGTGGCTGGAACTCGACGGGCGGACCGAGGCGCTGCTGACCCACCTCGGCATGAGCGGGCAGATGCTGGTGCAGCCGGTGGGGGCGCCGGATGAGAAGCATCTGCGGGTGCGGATCAGCTTCGCCGACGGCGGGCCGGAGCTGAGGTTCGTCGACCAGCGCACCTTCGGCGGGCTCGCGGTGACCGAACTGGCCGAGGTGGATGGCACGTTGCTGCCGGATCCGGTGGCGCACATCGGCCGGGACCCGATGGATCCGGCCTTCGACCCGGAGCGGGCGGTGGCCGCGCTGCGGGCCAAGCGGACCGAGCTGAAGCGGGCGCTGCTGGACCAGACGCTGGTGTCCGGCATCGGCAACATCTACGCGGACGAGGCTCTCTGGAGATCTCGGCTGCACTGGGCCCGGCCGACCGCGGGCCTGACCCGCCCGGCCGCCCGGCGGGTCCTGGACGCCGCCACCGAAGTCATGGCGGAGGCATTGGGGGCAGGCGGGACGTCCTTCGATTCACTCTACGTAAACGTGAACGGACAGTCGGGATACTTCGACCGTTCGCTCGCAGTTTACGGAAAGACTGGGCAGCCGTGCCCGCGCTGTGGGACGCTGATCGCGCGTGAGCCGTTTATGAACAGGTCTTCGTATTTCTGCGGGGTTTGTCAGCGGCCCCCGGTTACCGGTCAACGTTAAATCTATCCCAAGTTTCTCTGGGAGAAATGTCAACTTACGCCTAAGTAGTTTACGCCACGCTGTTTCATTTTGTGAACTGCTTAGTTCCGTGAACAAAAAAAGTGGGCGAGTCCGAGAGCCGGACCGCCCACCCCTTGGTGCAGTTGATCTTGTTGTCAGCCTGACTTCAACTGGCTGCGAAGCTGGCTGGTCGCCCACTCGAAGCTGGTCGCAGGGCTGGGCTCACCTGGGCGAACCGACAGCTCCTTGATGCTGTCGATCAGCATCAGGACCGCCCGGACCGACGGGAGGATCATCTGACCCTCCCTGGTCAGCCGTGCGCCCGCCGGATCGCGGGTGAACAGCTTGGTCCCGAGGGACTGCTCTAGAGACTTGATCTGGTAACTGATTGCGGGCTGTGAATACCCGAGGGACTTCGCCGCCAGGTCCATACGGCCGAGGTCCGCAATCGAGACGAAAGCCCGGAACTCCCGCTCGTGCATTGTTTCTCCCCAGTGTCGCGCTGCGCTAAGGGCCCCACGTGTCCGGGAGAAGTGCCCCGGATCACGCCATAATGAGGACATTACCAACGGCTCATGTGGAAGTCCACCGTTTGGGTACCCGTACCTCCGAGCGGAGTACAAAGTTACTCCCGGTTCACTACTGTGTGCCGCGAGACGCCGCTAAGTAGTGAGCAGATCGGGCAAAGCGCCGGACAACCGGCGCTGGGGAACGCCGAACACTCGTTCGCCTAGTACGTCATCACAGTCGCATCTCGGGGCGGTATATGTCCAGCCACACCGTTATGTCGAGCAGCCGCTCCAGGAACGCTCTGGTAGCCCGGTCGATCAGCGCGGGGTCGGTGGTGGCCACCGCGCGCACCCAGTCCCGCTCGATGATCTCGAACACGGTGGCGTCCCGGCGGCTCAGCAGCTCGTGCAGCTGGTCCTGCACCGCGAGCAGGTACTTCACGTCCTGGGTGGACGGGTAGGGGCTCTTGCGGCGCTCCAGCACGGTGCTGGGCAGCAGGCCCCGCGCGGCCCCGCGCAGCAGGCTCTTCTCCTTGCCGTCAAAGGTTTTCAGCGCCCACGGCGCGTTGTAGACGTACTCCACCAGGCGGTGGTCGCAGAAGGGCACCCTGACCTCCAGCCCGGCGGCCATGCTCATCCGGTCCTTGCGGTCGAGCATGTTGGTCAGGAACTGGCTCAGGTGCACGTGGCAGATCCGGCGCAGCCGCTGCTCGTGCGGGTCATCGGTGTCCAGCACCGGGGCCTGGGCCAGCGCGTCGGCGTAGCCGCCCACCAGGTGGCCGGGGATGTCCATCCGGGCGGCCAGGCCGGCGTTGATCAGCGGGCGGGTCTGGCTCTGCGCGCCGCCGATGCCGGCGATCCACGGGTAGATCGGCGCCTGCTGGGCGGCCTGGTCGTGCTGCCACCAGTACCCGGCGAAGACCTCGTCCGCGGACTCGCCGGAGAGCGCGACCGTGGAGCGGGCCCTGGCGGCCTGGAAGAGCAGCAGCAGCGAGACGTCCATCTCGCCCATGCCGGTGGGCAGGTCGCGCGCGGTGACCGCGGCCGCGCGGTTCTCCGGGGCGGCCAGCGCGGTGTGGTCCAGCACGAGGTCGGTGTGCTCGGTGCCGACGTGCCGGGCGACCTGCCGGACGAACGGCGCGTCCAGGCTGTCCTGCAACACGTGCGGCACAAAGCCGTCCTGCTCGCCCGCGAAGGAGACCGCGAAGGTGCGCGGGATCTCGCCGCGCTCGTGCAGCACCTCGGCGGCCAGCGCGGTGAGCACGCTGGAGTCCAGGCCGCCGGAGAGCAGCACGCACTGCGGCACGTCGGCGATGAGCTGGCGGCGCATGATGTCGTGCAGCAGCTCGCGCACGTGCTCGACGGACTCGGCGGTGTCGTCCAGGTG
This sequence comes from Crossiella sp. CA198, assembly GCF_052078295.1. Taxonomy (NCBI): domain Bacteria; kingdom Bacillati; phylum Actinomycetota; class Actinomycetes; order Pseudonocardiales; family Pseudonocardiaceae; genus Crossiella; species Crossiella sp. CA198. The sequence goes on along the minus strand of NZ_JBQJIM010000008.1, from coordinate 61,480 downwards.
CGGCATCGCCTCGACCCGCCAGTACACCCGCTCGCGCAGCCCGTTGTGGTCCAGCACGGCCAGGGTGCCGGGTTTCAGCTCGCGCATGCCGTGCCAGACCGCGGAGCCGGGCACCTTGACGAAGCCGAAGATCTCCCGCAGCCCGTCCTCGCCCAGCGCCTTGCGCGCGAGCGGGTTGGCCAGGATGGCCTTGGGTTCGGAGCCGAAGAGCAGGCCGTCGGCGGTGGGGTAGATGAACAGCGGTTTGACCCCGAGCCGGTCCCTGACCAGCAGTAACCGTTCGGTCCGGTCGTCCCAGACGGCGAAGGCGTACATGCCGTTGAGGTGCTCGACCAGGTCCTCGCCCCACTCCAGGTAGGCGGTGAGCACGACCTCGGTGTCGCTGGCGGTGCGGAAGCGGTGGCCGCGGCGCTGGAGTTCGGCACGCAGTTCGCGGTGGTTGTAGACCTCGCCGCTGTAGGAGAGCGCGATCGCGCCAGCGGGGGTCTCGGCGATCATCGGTTGCGCCCCGCCGGGCAGGTCGATGATGGCCAGGCGGCGGTGGCCCAGCCCGGCGTGCCGGGTGGTCCAGATGCCCTCGCCGTCGGGGCCGCGAGGGGCCAGGGTCGCGGTCATGGCACGGAGGGTGACCGTTTCGGCGGTCAGCTCCCGGTCGTAGGAGACCCAGCCGGTGACTCCGCACATGACGCGCCTCCTCGCGCTTGGCCCCCAGCCTTGGCTGGGAAGTTACCTACTTCTGAGTCGGGTTGGTTCCGCCGAGCAGCCCCCTTCTCAGACGAGTGAGTCGGCCAGCCGCATGCATGCGGAACGTAACCGCATCCGACCATCGGACCCCCTCGATGGGTGGAAAACGGGCGAGAGGTGGGTCACCGGGCGCGTAAAGATCACGTCAATGCCACCGTCAGGGGCGTCAAGGAGTCATCAGGCCCGGTCAGCGGCCTGAACCCGGCATGCACGCTGGCGCCCGTTGTCGAACTACCTAGTCGAGAGGGGAGCGCGCAGATGGCCGACCTGGCCTACGCGGTGCTGCTGATCGGTGGCTTTCTTGTGCTGGCGCTGACGTTGCGCGGTCTGGAGCGACTGTGACTACCGCCGCTGTGTTCAACCTGGTGGGCGGGGTGGTCGCGCTGTTCCTGCTCGTCTACCTGTTCGTCGCCCTGATCCGACCGGAGAAGTTCTGATGACCTCCCTGTGGACCGGCCTGATCCAGGTCGGCCTCCTGCTCGTCGCGCTGGCGGCGGCCTACCGCCCACTGGGCGACTACCTGGCCCGGGTCTATGAGGACAAGAAGCACTGGCGCGTTGAGCGTGGCCTCTACGCGATCGTTCGGGTGAACCCGGACGCGGAGCAGCGCTGGACCACCTACGCCGCCGGTGTGCTCGGCTTCTCCTTCGTCTCGGTGGTGCTGCTCTACCTGTTGCAGCGTTTCCAGGGCTGGCTGCCCTTCGGCTTCGACCGGGAGATCAACCCGGCCACCGCGTTCAACACCGCGGTCAGCTTCGTGACCAACACGAACTGGCAGTCCTACGTGCCCGAGCAGGTCATGGGGCACTCGGTGCAGCTGGCCGGGCTGACCGTGCAGAACTTCGTCTCCGCCGCGGTGGGCATCGCGGTCGCGGTGGCGGTGGTGCGCGGGTTCACCAGGGCAAAGACCGACCGGCTCGGCAACTTCTGGGTGGACCTGGTGCGCGGCTGCGTGCGGGTGCTGCTGCCGCTCTCGATCGTGGCCGCGATCGTGCTGCTCGCCTTCGGCGCGGTGATGAGCCTGTCCTCCGGCGTCACAGTGACCACCCCGGACGGCCAGCAGCACGTGCTGGCGCTGGCCCCGGTGGCCAGCCAGGAGGCGATCAAGGAACTGGGCACCAACGGCGGCGGCATCCTCAACGCCAACTCCGCGCACCCGTTCGAGAACCCGAACTCCTGGACCAACCTGTTCCAGATCTTCCTGATCCTGCTCATCCCGGTCGCGCTGACCCGCACCTTCGGCAAGCTGGTCAAGGACGTCAAGCAGGGCTACGTGCTGCTCAGCGTGATGGGCCTGCTGTTCGCGATCATGACGACGGTGGCCTGGTGGGCGGAGAGCAACCCGAACGGGATCGCCTCGCTCGCCGCGGGTGGCGCCATGGAGGGCAAGGAGGTCCGCTTCGGCATCCCGGGCTCCTCGCTGTTCGCGGTGGCCACCACCGGCACCTCCACCGGCGCGGTGAACTCGCTGCACGACAGCTACACCGGTCTCGGCGGCGGGGTGGCCCTGCTGAACATGCTGCTCGGCGAGGTCGCGCCCGGCGGGGTCGGCGCGGGCCTGTACGGCATCCTGGTGCTCGCCGTGATCGCGGTGTTCCTGGCCGGGCTGATGGTCGGCCGCACCCCGGAGTACCTGGGCAAGAAGCTGGGGCGCAAGGAGATCACCGCCGCGGCCATCGCCATGCTGGCCATGCCGACCGTGGTGCTGATCGGCGCCGGGCTCGCGCTCGCGCTGCCGGAGACCGCCGGTGCGCTGAACAATCCGGGCGCGCACGGGCTCTCCGAGGTGCTCTACGCCTACGCCTCGGCAGGCAACAACAACGGCAGCGCGTTCGGCGGGCTGACCGTCACCAGTGACTTCTTCCAGGTGAGCCTGGGACTGGCGATGCTCTTCGGCCGGTTCATCCCGATCCTGGCCGTGCTCACCCTGGCCGGATCCCTTGCCCAGCAACGGAAGGTGCCGCCCTCGGCGGGCACCCTGCCCACCTCGGGCCCGCTGTTCGCCGGCATGTTGGCCGGCACCGTCGTCCTCGTCGCCGCGCTGACCTTCCTGCCCGCGCTGGCCCTCGGTCCCATTGCGGAGGCCCTGTCATGACCGCTCCCACCAGGGAACACCCGCAGCGCACACCCGCCGAGTCGGCGCACGTGCACGCCGAGCGCACCGGCCGGGTCTCCGCCGGGGTGTTCAACCCGCGGCAGCTGCTGATCTCGCTGCCGGACGCGCTGCGCAAGCTCGACCCCCGGCACCAGCTGCGCAACCCGGTGATGTTCGTGGTGTGGGCCGGTTCGGTGCTCAGCACGGTCTTCGCCGTGGTGCAGCCCGGTGTGTTCAGCATCGCCACCGCGGCCTGGCTGTGGTTCACCGTGCTCTTCGCCAACCTGGCCGAGGCGGTGGCCGAGGGCCGGGGCAAGGCGCAGGCCGAATCGCTGCGCAAGATGAAGACCGACACGGTCGCCTTCAAGCTGTTGCCGGGACTGAACGTGACCGGCGCGGCCAAGGCCACCAGCCTGACCGTGGAAGAGGTCGCGGCCAACCGGCTCGCCCCCGGCGATCTGGTGCTGGTCGAGGCCGGACAGGTGATCCCGGGCGACGGCGACATCGTGGACGGCATCGCGACCGTGGACGAGTCGGCCATCACCGGTGAGTCCGCGCCGGTGATCCGCGAGTCCGGCGGCGACCGGTCCGCGGTGACCGGTGGCACCACCGTGCTCTCCGACCGGATCATCGTCAAGATCACCTCCAAGCCGGGGGAGACCTTCGTCGACCGGATGATCGCGCTGGTGGAGGGCGCGGAGCGGCAGAAGACGCCGAACGAGGTCGCGCTGACCATCCTGCTCTCGGTGCTCACCATCATCTTCCTGCTGGTGGTCGTGGCGTTGCAGCCGATGGCGGGCTACTCCGGCTCGCAGCAGTCGGTGATCGTGCTGGTGGCGCTGCTGGTCTGCCTGATCCCGACCACGATCGGCGCACTGCTCTCCGCGATCGGCATCGCGGGCATGGACCGGCTGGTGCAGCGCAACGTGCTGGCCAAGTCCGGGCGTGCGGTGGAGGCCGCGGGCGATATCGACGTGCTGCTGCTGGACAAGACCGGCACCATCACCTTCGGCAACCGGCGGGCCACCGAGCTGCTGCCGGTGGCCGGGTCCACTGTGGACGAACTGGCCGCGGCCGCGCGGCTGGCCAGCCTGGCCGACCAGACGCCCGAGGGTCGCAGCATCGTCGAGTTGTGCGTGCGGGACTTCGGGCTGGCCCCCGAAGCCACCGCGGTGGAGGCGGCGGCCGAGTCGGTGCCGTTCACCGCGCAGACCCGGATGAGCGGGATCGACATCTCCGGCCGGTTGGTGCGCAAGGGCGCGGGCAGCGCGGTGCGGGCCTGGGTCGCCGAGAACGGCGGTGCGATCCCGGCGGACGTCCAGGTGATCGTGGACCGGATCTCCGCCGAGGGCGGCACGCCGCTGGTGGTGGCCGAGGTCGCGGGCGGGAAGGCGTTGGTGCGCGGGGTGATCCGGCTCTCCGACGTGGTGAAGCCGGGCATGAGCGAGCGGTTCGCCGAACTGCGTGCGATGGGCATCCGCACCGTCATGGTCACCGGGGACAACCCGTTGACCGCCAAGGCGATCGCGGCCGAGGCCGGCGTGGACGACTACCTCGCCGAGGCCAAGCCCGAGGACAAGATGGCGCTGATCCGCAAGGAGCAGGAGGGCGGGCGGCTGGTCGCGATGACCGGCGACGGCACCAACGACGCGCCGGCGCTGGCCCAGGCCGACGTCGGGGTGGCGATGAACACCGGGACGGCCGCGGCCAAGGAGGCCGGCAACATGGTCGACCTGGACTCCGACCCGACCAAGCTGATCGAGATCGTGGAGATCGGCAAGCAGATGCTGATCACCAGGGGCGCGCTGACCACGTTCAGCATCGCCAACGACCTGGCCAAGTACTTCGCGATCCTGCCAGCCATGTTCATGGCCATCTACCCGCAGCTGGACTCGATCAACATCATGCGGCTGGCCACTCCGCAGTCGGCCATCATGTCCGCGGTGATCTTCAACGCGTTGATCATCATCGCGCTGATCCCGCTGGCGCTCAAGGGCGTCCAGTACACCCCGTCCAGCGCCTCCCAGCTGCTGCGGCGGAACCTGCTGATCTATGGCGTCGGCGGCATCATCACGCCGTTCCTCGGCATCAAGCTGATCGACCTGCTGGTCGCTCTCATCCCTGGATTCGGGGGCTGAACGTGCACACCATCTCCACCCTCTGGAAGCAGTCCATGGCCGGACTGCGCGTCCTGCTCGTGCTGACCGTCCTGCTGGGCGTGGTCTACCCACTGCTCATCTGGGGCGTTGGCAGGCTGCCGGGGCTCTCCGCCAACGCGGAGGGGTCGCTGATCTACCAGAACGGCCAGCCGGTCGGGTCCGAGCTGATCGGCATCGACCTGGTGGACGAGCGGGCCAAGGACAACCCGGCCCTGGACCGCTGGTTCCACCACCGGCCCTCCGCGCTGACCAAGGACGTGCCGAGCCCCGGCGACACCGCCAGTTCCGGCGGTTCCAACAAGGCCGGGGACAACGAGGACCTGCGCAAGGCGATCGAGGACCGCAAGGCCGCCATCGTGGCCCGTGAGCAGGTCGAGGCGAGCAAGATCCCGGCCGACGCGGTCACCGCCTCCGCCTCCGGGCTGGACCCGCACATCAGCCCGGCCTACGCCGAACTCCAGGCGTCCAGGGTGGCCAGGGAGAACGGCGTCGACCTGGCCGTGGTCCGGCGGCTGATCGAGGAGAACACCGCCAAGGGGATCGGCGAGCCCGGTGTCAACGTGCTCAAACTCAACCTCGCTGTGCAGGCCGCGCGGCGTTGATGACCAGGGTCCGGCTGGTCCAGGTGCAGACTGAGCCCGTGAGCGAGTACGGCAAGCGGCGGCGCCGAGGTGAGTTGCGCATCTACCTCGGCGCCGCCCCGGGCGTCGGCAAGACCTACGACATGCTGTGCGAGGCGCACCGGCGACTCGAACGCGGCACCGACGTGGTCGTCGGCTACCTCGAGACGCACGGCCGGGAGAAGACCGCGGAACTCGTGCGCGGGCTGGAAGTGTTGCCGCGCAAGGCGATGACCCACCGCGAGGTCGAGCTGACCGAGCTGGACATCGACGGGCTGCTGGCCCGCGCGCCCGAGGTGGCGGTGGTCGACGAGCTGGCGCACACCAACGCGCCCGGCTCGCGCAACAGCAAGCGCTGGGAGGACATCGAGGAACTCCTGGAGGCCGGGATCGATGTGCTCTCCACGGTGAACGTGCAGCATCTGGAGTCGCTCAACGACGTGGTGCAGCGGATCACCGGGGTGCCGCAGCGGGAGACCGTGCCGGATGAGGTGGTGCGCCGGGCCGAGCAGGTCGAGCTGGTCGATGTCACCCCGGAGGCGCTGCGGCGGCGGATGGCGCACGGCAACATCTACCCCGCGCACAAGATCGACGCGGCGCTGGGCAACTACTTCCGGCCGGGCAACCTGACCGCGTTGCGCGAGCTGGCGCTGCTGTGGGTGGCCGACCAGGTCGACGTGGCGTTGCAGCGGTACCGGGCCGAGCACGAGATCACCGACACCTGGGAGACCAGGGAACGCGTGGTGGTGGCCGTCACCGGTGGCGCGGAGAGCGAAACGCTGATCCGCCGGGCCAGCCGGATCGCCAACCGGGCGGGCGCGGAGCTGCTGGCGCTGCACATCCTGCGCAGTGACGGGCTGGCCGGGACCTCAGCGCAGGCGGTGGCGCGCTGCCGCAAGCTGGCCGACGACGTGGGCGCGACCTTCCACACCGTGGTCGGCGACGATGTGCCGACCGCGCTGCTGGACTTCGCCCGCGGGGTCAACGCGACCCAGCTGGTACTGGGCACCTCCCGGCGCAGCAGGCTGGCCCGCGCCTTCGACGAGGGCGTCGGCTCACGGACCGTGCAGCACTCCGGGCCGATCGACGTGCACATGGTCACCCACGATCACGCGGGCGGCGTGCTGCGGCGGCGCCGAGGGCCTGCCCGTGGCGTGCTGAGCCCGTGGCGCAAGACCTTCGGCTGGTTCGCCGCGCTGCTGCTGCCGACCACGGTCACCGCGATCGGGGTGGTGGCCGAGGAGACGCTGAGCATCTCCACCGACGTGGTCGGCTACTTCCTCGCGGTGGTGGTGGTCGCGCTGATCGGCGGACTGGGCCCGGCGGTGCTGACCGCGGTGCTCAGCGGGTTGCTGCTGAACTTCTTCTTCAGCCCGCCGCTGTACACCCTGGACATCGCCAACGAGGAGAACGTGATCACCATCATCGCGATGGTGCTGGTCGCGGTGCTGGTGGCGCTGGTGGTGGACCGGGCGGGACGGCGAGCCGAGCAGGCGGCCAAGGCGCGCACCGAGGCGGCGCTGCTGGCCTCCTACGCGCGCACCGTGCTGACCCATCCCGAACCACTGCAACGGTTGCTGGAGAAGATCACCGAGAACTTCGGGCTCAGCTCCGCGGCCATGCTGGAGGAGCGGGAGGACGACGAGTGGTACGTGGTCGCCGCGGTCGGCCCTGATCCGGCTACCGATCCGGACCAGGCCGATGTGGACGTGCTGATCAGCAGTGAGGTGCACCTGGCGCTCAAGGGCCGGGCGCTGCCCGCGGCGGACCGGGGACTGCTGGAGGCGGTGGCTGGTCAGGCGTTGCTGGCGTTGCGGCAGCAGCGGCTGACCGTGAAGACCGCGGCCGCCGAACGCAAGGCGGCCACCACCGAGTTGCGCACCGCGTTGCTGTCCGCGGTCGGCCACGACCTGCGCACCCCGCTGACCTCGATCAAGGCCGCGGTGAGCAGCCTGCGCGACCCCGAGCTGCGACTCTCCGATGTGGACACGGCGGATCTGCTGGCCACGGTGGAGGAGTCGGCGGACCGGCTGGTCGGGCTGGTGGGCAACCTGCTCGACTCCTCCCGGCTGGCCACCGGCGCGGTGCAGCCGCAGTTGCGCGCGGTGGGCTACTACGAGGTGGTGGCCAGGGCGCTGCGCAGTGTGGACGACCCGTCGAAGGTCGAGGTCGACGTGGACGAGAGCCTGGTCCCGGTGTGCGCCGACGTCGGCCTGCTGGAGCGGGTGATCGCGAACGTGGTGGACAACGCGCTGCGGCACGGTCGCAAGCCGGGCAGCGCCGGGTTCGTGGTGGCGGTGCGGGCCAGCGCGCACGCCGAACGGGTCGAGCTGCGCATCGTGGATCAGGGCGCGGGCCTGCCCAAGGGCGCCGCCGCCACCGTGTTCCAGCCCTTCCAGCGTTTGAACGACCGCGACACCCGGGGCGTGGGCCTGGGGTTGAGCGTGGCGAAGGGATTCACCGAGGCGATGGGTGGCAGCATCCATGCCGAGGACACCCCCGGGGGTGGGCTCACCGTGGTGATCTCGCTGCCCGCGTACCGGATGGCCGAAGAGGAGACAGCCGGATGACCAAGGTCCTGGTCGTCGACGACGAACCGCAGATCGTGCGGGCGTTGCGGATCAACCTGACCGCCCGTGGCTACCAGGTGCTGACCGCACACGACGGCGCCTCCGCGTTGAAGGCGGCAGCCGAGGGCAAACCCGACGTCGTGGTCCTGGACCTCGGCCTGCCCGACATCGACGGCACCGAGGTCATCTCCGGCCTCCGCGGCTGGACCCGGGTCCCCATCCTGGTCCTCTCCGCCCGCACCGACTCCACCGACAAGGTCGAGGCCCTGGACGCCGGGGCGGACGACTACGTGACCAAGCCGTTCGGCATGGACGAACTGCTGGCCCGGCTGCGCGCGGCGGTCCGGCGGGCGAGCAACTCCGGCGAGGAGGAGCAGCCCGTCGTGCAGACGGCCTCGTTCTCGGTGGATCTGGCGGCGAAGAAGGTGCTCAAGGACGGGGCCGAGGTGCACCTGACGCCGACCGAGTGGGGGGTGCTGGAGGTTCTGGTGCGCGGGCGGGGGCGGCTGGTGGCGCAGCGGCAGTTGCTGCAGGAGGTGTGGGGGCCCAACTATGCGACGGAAACGCATTATCTGCGGGTGTACCTGGCGCAGTTGCGACGCAAGCTGGAACCGGAACCGGCGCACCCGCGGCATCTGTTGACGGAGCCGGGGATGGGGTACCGGTTCGAACCCTGACCCCGTCCACAACAGCCAACGTGGAGTACAAGAACGGCCAACACTCGCGGGTGGGGGTCAGGCGCGTTGCAGGGCGGCTACTGAGCGGATCAGGCCGTTGCGTTCCAGGGCGAGCAGGGTGTCCCCGGGGCGTTCCGGCGGGCGGCGGCGGGCGTCGGCGATCTGCTGGACGCAGCCCCACACGACCTTGGCGTCGAGGTCGATCTGGTCCAGCACGAAGTCGTCGGCGGACTTCGCCTCGATGTCCCACTGCCCGACCTGACCCGGTGGGAAGTCCTTGAGGTTGTTGGTCACGATCACCTGCGCACGGGCCTTGATCGCGGCGGCCAGCACGTGCCGGTCGTCAGGATCGGGGAGTTCGAGCCCGGCTTCCAGCGGTTCGTAGTTGGTCACCAGGCAGTCCCGGACCGCGCACACCATGAGCTTGCGGGTGCGGGCGAGCGCGTCCGGGGCCAGGTCGGGCCGGTGCGCGCGCAGGCTGTCGAAGACCTCGTCCAGGATCCGGTTGGTCCACCTCGCCTGCACCAGACCGGCGCGGGCGATGCGGATCAGCAGGTCGCGCAGTGTGCTGGGGTAGAGCACACACGCGTCGTAGACCACGACGAAGGACAACTCAGGTCAAACCCATCTCCTGGGTCAACGCGGTCAGCTCGTCGGCCGCCTCGCGTCGACGTTGGTCGTCACGCCGCAGGTATCCCAACAGCGAGGTGACCCGGATCCGGCGGTGTTTGCCCACCTTGCGGTAGTCGATCTCGCCGGCGTCGAGCAGGCCGATCAGGTACGGGCGGGAGACGTTGAGCAGGTCGGCGGCCTGCTGGGTGGTCAGTTCGGCGTTGGTGGGCACCACCGAGACGCCTTGGCCCGCAGCCATGTGCGCCAGGATCCGGGCGAACAGTTCGACCGCGGCGCGCGGCACGATCAGTTCTTCGCCGTCCTCGGCCACTCGCAGGCGGATCTCGTTGGGGCCGTCGGGGTGCCGGGTCAGGTAGTCGGTGACCCTGGCCAGGGCGGCGTCGGCGGTCCGGACGTCGCCCTCGTCCGGTTGCACCTGGTCGTTCGTCAGGGTGGTCATGGCTGTCTCCTCCGCTAAACGCAGTATCCGCAATAAGTGCAGTGAACGCAACTGGGGTGGGGGCTCGGGGTGCGGTGGGTCGGGTCGGCTGGGCGTCTGGTGCAGGAGCTGTTCGGCCGGACGGGCCCGCGGGCTGGGCTGATCCCGGCGGCGTTGGCGCGTACTGCCGGGAATTGGCAGCGGAACGGCAAGATCGGTTGTCCTGGACTTACTTGATTAAGTAACCGGGAATGGGCCGAATGGCCGTGGTTGGGCCGTTCGAGTCATCCTCCGCTCTTCCGGGCAGCATAAGCGTAGAACCGGTTGACACCTGTCCGCGGGCGGCACAAAACTGGGCGACGGTCCTTGTGTGGCCGTTGTGTGAGGGGAAAAGGGGTGGGGATCCCGGCACGTACCGCGTTCTGACGTGATCAATTGCTTGTAGCGGTTGGTCTGGCGTTGGCGTGGTTTCTGGGGGTCTTATTCTGCATGTGCTCTTTTCCTTGAACGCCGCTGTTTCGAGGAATGGAGGTGGCATGCCCGTCACGCCGACCTATCCAGGCGTCTACATCGAGGAGCTGCCCAGCCGGGTCCGCACGGTCGCCGCGGTCTCGACCTCGGTGACCGCCTTCGTCGGCTACACCAGCCGCGGCCCGGTCAACGAGGCCGTCACGATCACCAGCTTCGCCGACTTCGAGCGTCGCTTCGGCGGCCTGGCCGGCGCCAGCGCGGTCAGCTACGCCGTGCAGCAGTTCTTCCTCAACGGTGGCACCGTCGCCGTGATCGTCCGGGTCGCCAAGGGCGCCGAACACGCCACCGCCGGTATCTACAGCCGGGCCGACGCCGGGAAGAAACGGGTACTCACCCTGCGCGCTAGTGAGCCCGGGACCTGGGGAAACGGGTTGCGGGTGAGTGTTGATCACGGCACTTCGACGCCGGATGCCACCTTCAACCTCCAGCTCAGCCACCCCAGCGGGCAGCGGGAGAGCTACGCCGGGGTGTCCATGGACCCCGGCCACGAACGGCACGTCGCCGCCGTGGTCAACGGCAGTTCCCGGCTGGTCACCCTCACCGTGGACAACGATCCCGAGCCCACTCAGCGGCCGGACCCGGTCGGCACCAGCTCCGGCAAGTTCCCCGGCGCCGCGCCCGAGGTCTCCGGTGAGCTGGAGGTCTCCGTGCTCGGCGGGTCGACCGTGCACAAGCTGACCCTGCTCAAAACCGGCGATCCCAAGCCCGCCAACCTGATCGAGCTGGCGTTGCTGCTGGAGAACAAGCTGCGCACGCTGCCGGACACTCCTGGCGATCGCACCTACGGCGCGGCCACCGTCACCGTGCGCGGGCACCGGCTGCAGGTCGTGGCCGGCACCGCCGACGCCGGGGTGGTGCTCAAACTCGAAGGCGTGGTCGGCAACAACCTCGGCTTCGGCGGCGGTCGCAACGTCACCGCCTACGCCTTCGGCGGCGGCGAGAACGAGGGCCAGGCCCCCGGCAAGGCGGGCGAGGACGGCGATCTGCCGGGGCACACCGAGTTGATCGGCAACGAGGGCGCCAAGACCGGGCTCTACGCGCTGCGCGATGTCGACGACGTCGGCCTGCTCGCCCTGCCCGAGGCCGCCGCGCTGCCCGGCGACACCGACCTCACCCGGATGGTCGACGTGCTCGGGCATGCCAGCAGGCTGTGCCGGACCAAACGGATGTTCCTGCTGGTGGACGCCCCACCCGCGTGGTCGAGCGTGGACGCGGTGCGGGCCAACCTGCACCGGCTCGGCTCGGTCCGCAGTGATCACGCCGCGCTCTACTTCCCCCGGCTGCAGCTGCTCGACCCGCTCAGCGGGCGGCTGCGCGCCTTCCCGCCGTCGGGGGCGGTAGCCGGCGTGATGGCCCGCACCGACGCCGAACGCGGCGTGTGGAAAGCCCCCGCCGGCACCGAGACCAGGCTCAACTCGGTGCAGGGCCTGACCGTGCCGATGACCGATCCGGAGAACGGCCTGCTCAACCCACTGGCGGTGAACTGCGTCCGGTCCTTCCCGGTGATCGGCCCGGTGGTCTGGGGCGCGCGCACCCTCGACGGCGCGGACGCGACACCCTCACAGTGGAAGTACGTGCCGGTCCGGCGTACCGCGCTGATGATCGAGGAAAGCCTGTATCGCGGCACCAAGTGGGTGGTTTTCGAGCCCAACGACGAACGGCTCTGGGCACAAATTCGACTGAATATCGGCGCATTCATGCACTCGTTGTTCGAGCGCGGCGCATTCCAGGGCACCTCGGCCAGGGACGCCTACTTCGTGAAATGCGACAAGGACACCACGACGCAGAACGACATCAACAGCGGCGTGGTGAATGTCCTGGTCGGCTTCGCCCCGTTGAAACCGGCGGAGTTCGTGATCATCAAGATCGAGCAGCTCGCCGGACAGATCGAGGTCTAGGGGTACTCATGGCCGAGTTCACCGTCAACCCGCAGCGGTTCGACCCGTACAAGAACTTCAAGTTCCTGGTGGTCTGCGACGGCCGCGTGGTGGCAGGCGTGTCCAAGATCAGCCCGCTCAAGCGCACCACCGAGGTGGTCAAGCACCGCAGCGGCGGCGACGCCAGCTCACCGCGCAAGTCCGCGGGGCGCACCGAGTTCGAGGCGATCACCCTGGAACGCGGGGTCACCCACGACCCGGACTTCGACCGCTGGGCCAACAAGGTCTGGCTGGTCGGCCAGGGCCGCGGCGCGGAGATGTCGCTGCGGGACTTCCGCAAGGACATCGTCATCCAGGTGCTCAACGAGTCCGGTCAGGTCGCCTTGGCCTACAAGGTCTACCGGGCCTGGCCGAGTGAGTATCAGGTGCTGGGCGAGCTGGACGCGAACGCCAACGCGGTCGCCATCCAGAGCCTGAAGCTGGAATGCGAGGGCTGGGAACGGGACTACGAGGTCGCCGAACCAGAGGAACCGTCGCTGAGCAACCCGGCCTGAGCCGATGGCGGCGCCGAGCGAGCTGCTGGATGCCTGGGAGCGCGGGCTGGCGGCCGGACACACCCAGCGCGCGCTCCTGCTGCACCGGCTGGCCCGCCCGGCGGCCGGTGCCAACGAGCTGCTCGCGGCCCCGGTAGGGCAGCGGGACCGCGAGTTGTTCGGGTTGCGCCGGGAACTCTTCGGCGACCGGCTCAACGGGCGGCTGTCCTGCCCGGACTGCGCCGAGGAACTGGAGTTCGACTTCACCGCGGGCGCGGTGCTGGCCATCGGTCCGACCGCCGAGGCGGTGCAGGTCGAACACGGCGGTTACCGGGTGCGGGTGCGCCCGCCGACCCCGGCCGACGTGCTCGCCGCCGGGGCGGCAGGCCGGGACGCGCGCGCCGAGCTGCTGCGGCGGATCGTGCTGACCGCCACCCGCGACGGCCACCCGGTCGGCGCCGACGACCTCCCGCCGTCGGCGCGGACCGCGGTGGCCGAGGCCGTCGCCCGGCTCGACCCGGCCGCCGAGGTGCTGCTCGACGTGCCCTGCGTGGCCTGTGGCAGCCGGGCCAGGGCGCTGCTGGACATCGCCGCCTACCTGTGGGCCGAACTCGACTCCTGGGCCCGCGGCCTGCTGCTCGACGTGCACGCACTGGCCGGGGCCTACGGCTGGACCGAGCCGGAGGTGCTCGCGCTGAGCCCCACCCGCCGCCGCTACTACCTGGAGCTGGTGGGACATGACTGAGCCCGACTTCCTCGACCGCCTGCTCGCCCGCTGCCTGCCCGGCGCGGGCCTGCCCACCGACGCCACCCCGGTGCGGCCCAGGCTGAACCAGCTCTTCGAGCCTTCCGTACCCGCGGCGGCGGAACCCGACTCCGCCGAGCCACCGCGGGCCACCACCCCGGCCGTCGCAGGTCCGGGGAGCCCGGCGGCAGCGCCGCGCGCCGTCCCACCACCGGCCACCGCACCAGCGGCGGAATCGGTTCCGGCGCACTCACCGACGGCAGGCCCGCCGGTGACCGCGTCCGCCGGGGCCGAGCCGGTGTCGACGCCGGCGCTGCTGCCGGTGCGCACCGTGGTTGAACCCGGGCGCCAGGAGAACCGTTCTGTCAACGAGACCATCACGGAGCGGCGGATCCCGGTTACCGCCGCTCCACCCCACGGGCCGGCCGATGTGGAATCCCCAGTCGCATCGGTCGGCCCCGCAGCCCCACCGCGGCCTGGGCCTCGACCCCAGGCCGCGGTGACGCCACGGCGGCGGCGCGCGGTAGAACCCGCGCCGCCGTCGGTGACGGTCAGCATCGGCAGGCTGGAGGTCACCGCCACCGCGCCGGATCCCCTTGCCCGGCAACGGGACCGGCCGAGTCGGACGGAACCGGCGCTGGGCCTGGCCGAGTACCTCGGCGGTGACCGATGAGCAACACCCTCGCCATCGCCACCGTCACGCACGCCCTGTGCGGTTACCTGGCCCGGTCCCTGGACGTCGGGATCGCGGTCAACGTCAACCCGCGGAAACCACCGGCCGATCCGCCATCGGACCCGACGATCACGGTGTTCCTGTACCAGGTCACCCCGAACGGCTCGCTGCGCAACGCCGACGCGCCCACCCGTGGCCCGGACGGCGCGGTGCTGCGCAAACCACAGGCCGCGCTGGACCTGCACTACCTGATCAGCTTCTACGGCGAGGAGACCAGCGCGCTGCCGCAGCGGCTGCTGGGCAGTGTGGTGCGCGCGCTGCACGAGGACCCGATCCTGTCCCGCAAGGACATCGAGGACGCGGTGCTGTTCCACCCGCACCTGGCAGGCAGCGATCTGGCGGCCAGTCCGCACAAGGTCCGGTTCACCCCGGCCCAGCTCGACCTGGACGACCAGTCGAAACTGTGGTCGATGCTGTTCCAGACGCCGTACGCGGTGTCGCTGCACTACCTCGCCTCGCTGGTGCTGGTGGACGGCCGCAGCACCCCGCAGGCCGGGAAACCGGTGCTGCGCAGGCACATCCACGTCGAACCGTTCGTCCGGCCGGTGGTGGAGCAGGTGCTCTCGCTGCCGCAGGGCGCGGATCCGGCCACCCCACCGGACACCGGGCCGATCACCGCGGACCGGGACCTGGTGCTGACCGGGCTCAACCTCGGCCGCCCCGACCCGGTCGCGCTGGTCGGCGGGCTGGTCGCGCCGGTGCGCCGGATCTCCGACGCCCAGGTGGTGCTCGGCCAGCCGGCCAACCTGCCGCCAGGGGTGCACACCGTGCAACTGCGCTACCCGGTCCAGCTCGACCCGGCCAGCGAGCCACGGCCACTGCTGGAATCCACTGCCGCGCCCTATGTCCGGCGGCCCAGGGTGCTGCGCGCGGAACGACGCGGGCAGGGCGTGTGGCTGCGGCTGGACATCCCGGTCGAGGCAGGCCAGCGGGCCCAGTTGCTGCTCGACGGCACCGGCGCGCGGGGCCGCAGTTACCAGTTCACCGCGCCGTTCCCGCTGGTCGGCGTGCCCGAACCGGTGCGGGAGCTGGCCGTGCCGATCAAGAACGTGGTCGCCGGACGCTACCTGGTGCGGGTGCAGGTGGACGGCGCGCAGAGCCCGCTGGAGTTCGCGGGCGGCGCGTTCACCGGACCCAGCGTGGAGATCACCGGCTGAGGAGAGGGGGTCGGCGGGTGCATCAGGACGCGGTGGTCAGCGCGGTGCGCCGGGTGCTCGCGCGCCTGGACGCGCATGCCGCCGGCCTCGGTCAGGCCGTGGAAGGCGTTGCGGCGCCAGGGGAACTGACCGCGCTGGACGCGCTGTGCGTGTGCTTCGGGCTCTCCGGCTTCGAGCGCGATGTGCTGCTGCTGTGCGCGGCGATGGAACTCGACCCCAGCACCGCGGCCCGCTGTGCCGCCGCGGCCGGTGACCCCGAACGCGGCTACCCGACCTTCTCGCTGGCCCTGGCCGCCCTGGCCGAACCGCACTGGAGCGCGCTGCCGCCGATCGCGCCGCTACGCCGCTGGCTGCTGCTCGAACCCGAACCCGGCGCGCTGACCACCGCGCGACTGCGGATCAGCGAGCGGGTGCTGCACTTCCTGGTCGGACTGCCCTATGTGGACACCCGCCTGCACGGACTTCTCCGCCGGGTGCGCGCCGAGGCCGAACTGCCCGACTCGCAGTGGCGGTCGGCGCAGGCGCTGCTCGCGCACTGGCACGAGCCGGGCGGTCTGCCCCAGGCCGAACTGGCCGGTGCCGATGAACGCACCCGCTGGGAGGTGGCCGCGGCCGCCGCCGATCAGGGCGGGCTGTCGCTGTACGTGCTGCGCGCCGAGGACCTGCCCGGTGCGCCGGCGGAACGGGAGCTGCTCGGGCGACTGTGGGAGCGGGAGGCGTTGCTACTGCCCGCCGCGCTGCTGATCGAGGTCACCGAGGCCACCCCGGCCCAGCGCGCGCTGGTGGAGCAGTTCACCCACGAGCTGGGCGCGCCGGTGGTGGTCTCCAGCACCGATCCGCTCGCCGGCAACCCCAGGGGCCGGGCCCGGATCACCGTGCCCGCGCCGACCGAGGACGAGCAGCGCGGACTGTGGGCCGGGGCGCTCAACGGGTCCGGCGCGGCCATGTCCGAGACCGACCTAGCCCGGCTGACCGCCCAGTTCTCCTTGCCCGGCCACGTGATCCGGGCCGCGGGTGAATCGGTGCGGCGGGGCGCGGGCGAGGGCGGGGACCCGGCGGCATTGGCCTGGCAGGCCGGTCTGGACCACGCCAGGGTGGCCCTGGAAGAACTGGGCCGACGAGTCGAACCCCGGGCGGAGTGGGCGGATCTGGTGCTGCCCCAGCCACAGCAGACCATCCTGCGGGAGATCATCGCGCACGTCCGGCAACGCGCGGTGGTGCACCAGGACTGGGGCTTCGAGAAGGTGCTGCGCCGAGGGCTCGGCGTCACCGCGCTCTTCGCCGGGGGCAGCGGCACCGGCAAGACCCTGGCCGCCGAGGTGCTGGCCGGGCGACTCGGGCTGGACCTGTTCGTGGTGGACCTGTCCCAGGTGGTCAGCAAGTACATCGGGGAGACCGAGAAGAATCTGCGCCGGGTCTTCGACGCGGCCGAACGCGGTGGCGCGCTGCTGCTCTTCGACGAGGCCGATGCCCTCTTCGGCAAGCGCAGCGAGATCAAGGACAGCCACGACCGCTACGCCAACATCGAGGTCAGCTACCTGCTGATGCGGATGGAGTCCTACCGCGGCCTGGCCATCCTGACCACCAACATGAAGAAGGCCCTGGATACGGCGTTCCTGCGGCGGATCCGGTTCGTGGTCGACTTCCCGTTCCCCGGCCCGGCCGAACGCGCCGAGATCTGGCGCCGGGTCATCCCGGACAGCACCCCGACCGACGGCCTGGACGTGCGGAAGCTGGCCCAGCTGACCGTGGCGGGCGGCAGCATCCGCAACGTCGCGCTGTCCGCGGCCTTCCTGGCGGCGGAGGCGGGTCAGGCGCTGTCCATGCGGCACCTGCTGGCCGCCGCGCGTACTGAATACCTGAAGCTGGAACGCGCGCTCACCCCGCCGGAGGTGGCCGGATGGGTGTGAACATCGAGATCGGCGAGCTGGTGCTGACCGGCTTCGGGCGGATCAACGCCGACCGGGTGGCCGAGTCCTTCCAACGGGAACTGACCCGGCTGCTCACCCAGCACCCCGTTGCGTTCACCGGACGGGACATCGACCTGGTGGGCGGGGCGCCGCCGCTACCGCCCACCAGGTCGGCCCGCGGACTCGGTCAGGCGCTGGCCAGGGCTGTCCACAGTGGACTGTTGGCGGCCGGCCCATGACCAGATCCGTCGAGCGCCGCCCGGCCACATCGCCGGAGCGGAAGAAGCCGGACGCCACCGCGGCCAGGGCCCCGCGCGAACTCCGCGAGGTGCTGGCCGCCCCCGGCCACCCGGTCGACCCCGGCCTGCGCCGCGAGCTGGAAACCAGGCTGGGCCACGACTTCAGCCGGGTCCGGGTGCACACCGACCAGGACGCGGCCACCGTCGCCGAACTGGTCGGCGCGGAGGCGGTCACGGTCGGCCAGGACATCTTCTTCGCCAAGGGCCGCTACCGCCCGGAAACCGTCGAAGGCCGCCACCTGCTCACCCACGAGCTGCTGCACACCATCCAGACCCCGCACCCCATGGGCGAACTGGCCGCAGGCCGCGATCCGGGCGCGGTCAGCACCCCCGGCCAGCCGGCCGAACGCGAGGCCGAGACGCTGGCCGAACAACCGGGCGAGGTCAGGGAGAAGGCCAGGGCGGCCGGGTGGATGCGCTACGCCACCACGACCGCCGACCACCTGCGCACCGAACGACTGGACCCGGCGACGCTGGTGGATCGCCTGGTGGCGGCGGTGTTGCGGAGCCTGCGCGGGGATCCGACGGACGCCTCCGGGCGGGTGCGGTTGCAGCTGGGGCGGTTCACCCCGGAGCTGCGGGAGACGGTGCTGGCGCGGTTGGAGCGGCGGCTGCCGTCGGCGGAGTACGCGCGGGTGCTGGCGCTGATGGCGGAGGTCGACGAGACCGCGGCCGCGCCGGAGGTCGAGAACGCCGCCGTGCCCGAGCCGGTGGTGGAACAGCCCACGCCGGAACTCGAACCCGAGCCTGAGCCGGAACCCCAGCCACGGCCGGAGCCCGAGCCGCAGGAACCGGAAACCGAGCCGGACCCGGAACCCCAGCCCGAGCCGGAGCCGGAGCCGGAGCAGCCCGCGGAACCGGAACCGGAGAAGAAGGAAGAGGAGAAGGAAAAGGAAGAAGAGAAGGAGGAGCGGCCCCAGGAGGAGCCGGGGCAACCCGCTCCGGAGCAGGCCGCGCAGGAAGCCGCCGCCCAGCCCGCGGCCCAGCTGCCCGGCGCCCTCGGCGCGCCCACCATGGCTGGCCCACCGGCCGGTGCGACCCCGGAACCGCTCGCCGCCCGAGCCGATCCACGCGAAGCCGCGGTGCAGCCGGAACGCGTTGAGGCCGCCGTCACCGGCCCGGAAAGCCCGCTGGCCCGGCACGGCTTGCTGGAACGCGAGGAACCCGCCGAAGAACCACCGGAACAGGAGCAGCCGCTTGGTCTGGAGCCGGGCGCGGAGTCCGAAGTGGACACTCCGGACCCAGAACCGCCGGAGCAACCGGCCCAACCGGAACTGACGGCCGAGGACCACCTCCCGGCCGGGGATCTGGATGTCTCGCGGGTGCCGACCGCGGATCAGTTGACGTTGCCCGCGGGTGGCACACCACCGGCTCCGGCGCAGGCGCCGAGTTTCCCCGCGCCACCGCCGACGAAGGCCGAGCAGACCCCGGAACCACCGGAAGTGGACGACCCGGAACCCGAGGCGCCAGTCGCCGCCGAACCGGCCCCCGCCATCGAACCGAGCACCGCCGCCGAGCCGGAGGCCGCGCCGCCACAAGCCGCTCCGGCGGAACCGGCCGCACTCACCACGCAGGAGCGCCCCGCCGAACCCGCACCGGCCCTCGAATCGGCCGAGATGCCCGGCGCCGCAACGGAATCCGGTCCCGGGCAGGCTGCGGTCCCCGGTCCAGGCGGTGGCGTCCAGGATGGCCTCGGCACTCAGTCCGATCTTGGTGCGCCCGGCCCCGGCACCGCTGGTCCCGACATTCCTGGCGCCGTAGCCGGTCCCAGCCCTGCTGGCCCAGGCACTCCCGGCCCCAACACCCCCGGCCCCGCTGGTCCCGAGGCGTCGCTCGAACCCGGCGGTGGCGCCTGCGCCGGTGCCCCCGAAGCCACCACCACAGCCGCCGCCCCCGAATCCGCCCCCGCGGGCGGAGGAGGCGCCCCGGCCCCGGCCGCCGCCCCGGCCGAACAGCAACCCACCACCCCCGACGTCTCCGGCCAGCCCCCGGAAGCCGCGCTCGCCGCGGTCGGCACCCTGCCCATCGACCGCATGCAGACCTCGCTGTCCCAGGTCGACGCCTCGGTCACCCGCACCATCGGCGAGCAGCAGTCCGCGCTGCAGGCCGCGCCGCCCAGCATGGAACGGCCGGTCGGTGCGCCGCAGACGCTCGACGGGCCGCCGCGGGTCGCGCCGCCAGGGGATCCGGAGCGGGCCAGGCTGGAGCGGGCCCAGGCCGAGGAGGCGGATCGGCAGAAACAGGCCAAGGCGGAACAGGTCCACAGCGAGCAGCAGCCGGTGCCGCGGCCGCACCTGGCCGGGGACACCCAGGGCAAGGTCACCCCTGGCGATGTGCAGAACGTGCAGCAGGCGGTGCGGAATGTGCCGACCACCGATCCGGCGATGAACACCACGGTCGCGCCGCCACCGAAGGTCGAACTGACCGGGCAGGCCGACCCGGCACGCACCGACGAGCAGCAGCGCAAACTCGCCGAGCAATCCCAGCAGCTGCACAACACCGGGCGCGGGGAGTCGGCCAAACCCCTTGGCGAAGACCAGATCTTCCCGAACGTGCCAGCCGAAACCCTGGCCGCCGAGGTCCCCGCGCCCACCGGTGGCCAGGCCGCGCCCGGTCCCGGCGGGCCCGCCCCTGACCAGGGCATCGCCGTTGTCGCGCAACAGGAACGCGGTCCGCAGGTGCAGGCCGCGGTGTCCCAGGGCCAGGGGCAGCTGGGCACGGGACGGCAGGGTCACGAGCAGTCGGCGGCGCAGGAGAACGCCCGGCACGAGTCCGAGGTGACCCGCACCGTCGCGGAGAACTCGCAGGCCCAGGCCGCCGAACGGGGCAAGGTCGGCACGGACGCCGCGGCCAAGCGGGAGGAGTGGCGGGCCGAGCAGGACCAGAAGATCGAGGAGAACAACGAGCAGGCGGTCAAGGAGCACGGCAAGGCCAACGGCGAGGTGGTCAAGCAGAAGACCGAGACCGACGAGGCCAACGCGCGCCGGGAGACCGAGGAGAACGACAAGATCCAGCGCGAGCGCCAGGACGCCGAGCGCAAGGCGGCGGAGGAGAAGCGGCGCAAGGAGAAGGAGGCCGAGGGCGGCGGCTTCTTCAGCTGGCTGGCCTCGAAGGTCACCTCCTTCTTCAACGACCTGCTGGACGCGGTCACCGGCTTCTTCAACGCCGCCATCCAGGCGATCAACAACATCGTCCGGACCTTCACCGACCTGGTGACCAAGGCGATCGACTTCGTCCGCGACGCGATCGTCACCCTGATCAACACCCTGGCCGACGTGCTGATCGCGCTCTGCGACGTGCTCGCGGTGTTCTTCCCGGAACTGGCCGCCCGCATCCGCAAGGGCATCGAGGACCTCCGCGACGCCGCCATCGCCACCGTCAACGCACTGGCCGACACCCTCAAGGCAGGCGTCAAAGTCCTGCTTGACCTGCTGGCCAAGGCCCTCACCGGCCTGCTCCGCCTGCTGGAAACCGCGCTCAAGGCGGCGATCGAGGCGGTCCGCACCGCGGTCAACGCCGCTATCGAGTTCGCCAAGGCCGCCATCCAGTTGCTCGGCGAGTTCGCCGCGATCATCGCCGACATCGCCGCCGACGGCGTCGGAACCTGGCTCGGCAAACTCGGCGGCGGCGCCCGCGACGGCGTGCAGAACCACCTGTGGGGTGCCATCCAGACCGGCGTCAAGGAATGGTTCAACGGCAAGGTCGAAGAAGTCCTCGGCCTGGGCAAAGCCATCATGGACATCCTGGTCCGCGGCTGCCTGTCCATCGGCAAGATCGCCAAAATGGCCTGGGACGGCATCATCGCCGCCCTGCCCATGATCATCATCCAGGTCGTCGTCGAACGCCTGGTCTCCCTGATCATCCCCGCCGCCGGCGCCGTCCTGGCCATCGTCCAGGGTCTGATGGCCGCCTGGGGCACGGTCAGCCGGATCCTGGCCGCCATCGGCGCCTTCATCGCCTTCCTCAAAGCCGTCCGCGCCGGCCCGGCCGCTGCCCTGTTCGCCAAGGCGGTCGCCGCGGGCGTGGTGGCGTTGCTGGAGTTCATCACCAACTTCTTAATGACGAAGTTGAAGGGGGCGGCGAAGGGGGTCGGCAGCAAGCTCAAGGGGATCGCGGCTCGGATCGGTCGAGGGCTGGGGCGGGCTGCCAGGGGGACCCGGCGGGTGGCGGGGAACGCGGTGAACTCGGCTCGGCGGGGGCTCCGGTCGGCGAGTCAGGCGTTGCGGGCGCCTCGGCGGGGGGCGGCTCCGGCTGGTAGGCGTCGGCCGGGTGGGGCGGTGGCTGGAACCCGGGGCAGGCCGGGACTCGGGCTGCGACCGGGACGTCCGGGGGCCGGTCGGCAAGCGGCCAGGCGACCGGCGGGTCCGGCCCGGCGACCGTCCATGATGGACAGAGCGAAGGGCGCTGTGCGTACCGGCTTGACCAGAGTGCGCACCGCGGCCAAGGCGCTGGGGACGCGGCTGCGGAACAGCCGGGTCGGCCGGGCCCTGGCCACGGGTGCACGCCGGATCCGCGATCGCTACAACCGGCTCCGGAACCGGTGGCGGGAACGGCAACGTCGACGGCTGGACGAACGCAGACGACGTGCGGAACGGCAGAACTCAACGCAGGCCAAGGACCAGCGGCTGGCCATGATTGTGGCTCGAATCAGGCCCAGGATCCGAGGGTTGCTGCGACGGGGGTTGCGAGATCGGGTATTGCGGGCAGTCCTGGCCGCGCTGCGTGCGTGGTACCGGCTCACCAGCCTCCGGGCAGAAGGCTTCCCGCAGTTCCAGATCGACGCGGTACTCAACCCGAAGAAGCCGGTCACGCCGGGAGTGCACCATGAGTCGCTCGCCCTGCTGGAAGTCGATGCGCGCTTCGATGAGTTCGACATTCAAGACGAAGAAGTCGCGCTGCGCCGGGCCATTGTTGAGGCGATGAAGGGGTTGGACAAAGATGCGGACATTGGTGATGTGAAAAGACGGTGCAGTCTGGCGGCAAGAGCTGTCATCAAGCCGGGTCACACGTTGATCTGGCGGCAGTATGGAGTGGCGCGATGGGTTCTGTTCCTGCATCGAAACGAACGGCGTGAACGCCCCTCTGGGGTGGGTGAGTTTCGCAAGAAGAGTTCCTATCAGGAACAGTCGCGCGAGAGAGGGCAGGCCAAGGATCAGCGAGTGTTCAAGGCGCACGGAGAGGAGTTTGTTCAGGATCACGCAGGTCAGCTGATCCCGCGTACGTTGATTCGCAACATATCGGAAGATGATCGGAAAAACCTGAACAAGAAGCGCGATATCGAGCCCTCGGGTCCCCGGTCGGCGTGGACGATCAAGCAACATGTAGAAGGAAACAAGCCATCTCAGTATATTTCTACTACCAAAGCTGCTGAAGGTGACATCGCGAATCCTCATGGGGAGAAGCTGGGTGGTGAGTTTGGTACGGTTCGGATCGACTGTGCCAAGATTTCGCCAAAGAAGTTGTATGACCTGTCGGCCAAGAAAGGGCAGTCCGACTGGGAGCTGACCAACGCCAAGACTGGCACGGTGCTGCTGTCGGCTGTCGAGGATGTTGTACGTACGCAGGAGGTTCTGATTCGCGGCGCCATCCCCAAGGAAGCAATCGAGAAGATTAAGTGACGAGTAGAGAACGAAAGGGATCCTGGTAACGTGACCATCGAGTCTCACCACTGGCGAGGCTGCTCGCTGTCGGATGGTGCGCTGGAGCGCATGCGTCAGGATCTGCTGCGGTCTGTCCGGGCGCCGGGTTCGCGGGATGCGTTTCTTTCCTTGCTGCGCAGTGGTGACACGGTGGCGGTTGGCGTCGCGCTGGACTTCTACCACCACCTGGACTCGCTGACCCGATTTGGAACTGACAACCCTTTCTATGGCGACCGCGCAGAGGTTCTGTGGCAGGCCCGTTCTGTGCTTGCTCAGCCACCATCGCCAGCCGAGTTGAGCCCGTCCGGAGGAGCGGGCGCCAACCATGCCAGTGCGTTGGCCGCGATGCTCAACCTGGCCGAATCGGAAGACGCTGGGCTGGTCGCCGACGCGCTTGGGGGATCGATCAATCCGGAGGTGCGATCAATGGCCGCGATGACCGCCGGTCGAGTTCTTCGGCAATCGGAAACTCCGGACAGCAGGCTTTTGGACAACCTAGCCTCGGGGATCCGTGACTCGCACGTGCCATTGCCTGAACGCCTGGACCTCCTGGCTTCCCTCGCTGGAGTGAACGCTCCCGAGGCTATTTCCGTGCTGGTATCCACGTTGCAGGCAGATGAGCTGAAGTTGCAGGTGAACGCTGCGTATTTCCTGGCGGCTGACGATCTTCTCGCTGCGCACAGGTCCTTGCTGGAGCAGGTGGTTGAAACCTGGCCGGAGAACGCACCGTATCCCGCTGACGAGGTCCGCGACGCACTTGCCGATGAGGACGATCGATGACCAGATATCTCGACATCCCCAAACCCATCCGCTCCGGCATAGTCGTCGTCGACCCCGAACGCGGCACCCCGCAACGCGTCATCGTCATGCAGTTCAACCCAGACACCCTCGAACGCACCCTCGCCCCCCAAGCCTCCGGCGCCGAACAGGGCGACCGCACCGAAGCCTTACGCCTCAAGGGTCCCGCGATCGAGACCTGGAAGTTCACCGCCGAGATCGACGCCACCGACCAGCTCGACGTGCCAGCGCCCTTCGGTATCCACCCGCAGCTCGCGGTGCTGGAAATGCTCGTGCACCCCACCAGCGGTCAGCTCCGGGCGAACCAGCGACTTGCGGCCGCGGGCACGTTGGAGATCACTCCCATGGAGACCCCGCTCACCCTCTTCGTCTGGGGGACGAGGCGGGTCATGCCGGTGCGGATCACCGAGCTGGCGATCACCGAGGAAGCCTTTGATCCCGAGCTGAATCCGATTCGGGCGGCGGTGAGTCTGGGGTTGCGGGTGTTGTCGGTCAACGACTTGCCCGCCGGGCATCGGGGTGCGGAGCTGTATCTGGCGCATTTGGCGCAGAAGGAGCGTTTGGGGGCGGCAGGTGGGGCCGGTCGGTTGGCGCAGCTCGGGTTGCCGAGCATCTAGGGGAGGGGCTGAACATGACTGAGCCGCTTGAGTTCTTGCCTGATCCGACGGCTTATCCGCGGACCAGCCGGTACTACGGGATCCCGACCGCGGAGCGGGTTGCCGGGGATGGGCGGCGGGTGCCCTACCTGACCCGGCGGTTGCTGCCGGATCCGGCTGGGTTCGCCGAGATCGGGGAGCACGTGGTGCGGGAGGGGGAACGGGTGGAGCTGATCGCGGACCGGCAGTTCGGCGACGCGGGGCAGTGGTGGCGGATCGCGGACGCGAATCCGGTGCTGGATCCGCGGGAGCTGGCCGAGCCGGGGCGGCGGTTGCGGATCACTTTGCCCGCCGGGGTTCCCGGGCCGGTGCTGGACTAGCCATGGCCGCTGATCGCACACCCATTCACCTGACCCTGTTGCTGGGCAGGCGGATTCCGGTGCCCGCGCCGAGGGAGGTGACCGAGGCCCTGCTCTCCGCGCAGGTCACCGTCACCGCCGGACAGCGCAGCGGGTTCCAGCTTTCCTTCGACCTGTCCAAGAAGGGGCTCATCCACAACGTGCTGCTGCCAGCCGGGTTCTTCGACCCGCAGGTGCGGGTGGTGCTGATGGCCACGGTGCGCGGGACGCCGTCGGTGCTGATGGACGGGGTGTGCATCCGGCAGGAGGTGGGGATCAGCAACCAGCCGGGGCAGTCGACGCTGACCGTCACCGGCGAGGACCTGACCGTGCTGATGGACCTGGAGGAACGAGAGGGCGTGCCGTTCCCGGCGATGCCGCCCTCGGCGCGGGTGGCCGCGATCATCGCGCAGTACGCGGGTTACGGCATCGTGCCGGTGGTCATCCCGGAGTTGTTCCCGCAGGCGGCCATGCCCACCCAGCGGATCGACTTCCAGAAGGGCACCGATCTCGGCTACCTCAACGAGCTGGCCAAGGCCAACGGGTACGTCTTCTACCTCGATCCCGGACCCGCGCCGGGCGTCAGCAAGGGTTACTGGGGACCCGAGGTGCGGCTGGGGGTGCCGCAGCACGCGCTCACCGTCAACTCGGACGGATCGTCCACAGTGGACCAACTGACCTTCAGCTTCGACGGGGCCGCCCGCGAACAACCCGTCGCCATGGTGCAGATCCCGTTCACCAGGGTGTCCGCGCCGGTGCCGGTGCCGCAGGTGAGCGTGCTGCGACCGCCGCTGGCGGCCCGGCCGGCGCCCGCGCTGAAGAAGAAGGTCATCGCGGACACCGCCAAGAAGGACACCCCGATGGCACTGGCCGAAACGCTGGCCAAGGCGGCCGAGTCCGCGGACGTGGTCACCGGGTCCGGGCAGCTGGACGTGCTGCGGTACGGGCACGTGCTCCGGCCGCGCGAACTGGTCGGCGTGCGGGGCGCGGGCATCACCTACGACGGCCTCTACTACGTCAAGAGCGTCACGCACAACCTCCAGCGCGGCAGCTACACGCAGAACTTCACCCTCGCCCGCGAAGGCCTGATCGCCCTGCAGCCCAGGGTGATCCCGTGAACCCGCCAGGAGAACGCCGATGAGTCCTGAGCCCAACCGGTACCTCGGCAAGTTCCGGGGCACGGTGGTGGTCAACGTGGATCCGCTGCGCCAGGGCCGGATCCAGGTCCAGGTGCCGGACGTGCTTGGCAGCGTGCCCTCCTCCTGGGCGATGCCCTGCCTGCCGGTGGCCGGACCGCAGATGGGGCAGTACGTGGTGCCACCGGTCGGCGCTGGCGTGTGGGTGGAGTTCGAGCAGGGCGATCCGAGCTTCCCGATCTGGACCGGCTGCTGGTACGGCTCCCAGGCCGAGGTGCCCGCGGTGGCGCTGCTGGGGCCGCCGATCACACCCAACATGGTGCTGCAGACCGTTGCCGGGCACCACATCCTGCTCTCCGACCAGCCCGGCAACGCCGGCATCACTTTGCGCACCAGCACCGGAGCCAGCCTGTCCGTCACCGACCGGGGAATCGTGCTCGACAACGGGCAGGGCGCGGTGATCACGATGGTCGGCGCGACCGTCACGGTCAACCGGGGAGCGCTCACCGTCAGCACCTGAATGGGGGTCAAGGCATGTCGATGAACCTGTTGCACGTCAACGCGACCGTCACCTGTCCGCACGGCGGCCAGGCCACCGTGACGCCCGGCCAGCACCGGGTGGCGGTGAGCAGTCAGCTGGTCGCGGTCCAGTCCGACAGCTACACGATCAGCGGCTGCCCGTTCACCGTCGGCCAGAAACCCCAGCCCTGCTTGACGATCCGCTGGGTCCGGCCGTCGGTCTCGATCAAGGTCAACGGGGTGCCCGCGCTGCTGGAGGACTCGGTCGGGCTGTGCCTGAGCGCCGAGCAGATCCCGCAGGGGCCACCGCGGATCGTCACCGTGCAACGCCGGGCGGGGGGACGCTGAGATGGGCGCCAGAGCAGACAAGCGGATCGTGGAGTTGCCGGCCGCGCGGACTCGGGTGGGCCGACTGGATTGGGCGTTCCCGTTCCGGATCGACAGCAGGGGCCGCACCGCCGATCGCGGTTACGACGAGCACGTGCGGGACATGATCGAGGAGCTGCTGTTCACCAGCCCCGGCGAACGCGTGATGCGACCGGACTTCGGCTGCGGGCTGCTGGACCTGGTGTTCGCGCCGAACAGCCCCGAATTCGCCTCCGCGCTCCAGCTCTCCGTGCAGGCCGGGTTGCAGCGCTGGCTCGGCGACGTGATCGACATCTACTCGCTGGAGGTGCTCAGCGAGGAGAACGTGTTGCGCGTGCACCTGGTTTACCTGGTCCGGCCCACCGGCACCCAGCGCACCGACGTGTTCGAGCGGAGGGGGACCCAGTGACGGCCGAACAACAGTGCCGGGTCGACGGGCGGCGGCGCCGGATCAGGGCCGAGCGGTGGAACGGGATCGACGGGGTGGAGGTCGCCGACGACGGCCGCACGCTCACCGTCACCTTCCTCGGCAAGGCGCCCAAAGACCTGGCCCGGAACAACTTCCGCATCGACGGCGGGCGGCGGATCACCGGGTTGCGGGTGGTCGAGGTCCGCCTGGAAAGCCAGCCGGACCCGGAGCTGGACGACCGGGTGCACCTGAGCCTGGACCGGCCGGGCGACGCCTCCACCTACACGCTGCACCTGGTGCGCCCCAACGCCTACGGTCGCCCTGGGGTGGAGCCCTACCCCGGCTTCGACCCACGCTACGCCAACGCCGCCTTCGACTTCCGGCGCACCTGTCCGTCCGATGTGGACTGTCGCCCGCAACCCTGTCTGCCCGCGGCGGGCGCCCCGGCACCGGAGATCAACTATCTGGCCCGGGACTACGACACGCTGCGCCGCCTGCTGCTGGACCGGATGACGCTGACCGTGCCGACCTGGCTGGAACGGCACCTGCCCGACCTCGGCGTCACCCTGGTCGAACTGCTCGCCTACGCCGGTGACCAGCTCGGCTACCGCCAGGACGCGGTCGCCACTGAGGCCTACCTGGACACCGCCCGCCGTCGCACCTCGGTCCGCCGCCACGCCCGGCTGGTCGACTACGCCATGCACGACGGCTGCAACGCGCGCGCCTGGGTGGCCCTGGACACCGCGCACACGCACACCCTGGAGGCCGGGGACTACCGGTTCGTCAGCATCGACCTCAGCCACCTGCCGCCCGGCGAACGTCCCGAGATCAACACGGTGCTCTCCGACGAAGAACTGGAAACCCTGCCGCCCGGCGCGGTGGTCGAGGTCTTCGAGCCGGTCCGGCCCTGCCCGCTCACCGTCCGCCCCGAGCACAACCTGATCCGCTTCTGGACCTGGGGCGACCAGGAATGCTGCCTGCCCGCAGGCGCCACCGCGGCCACCCTGCGCGATGCCTGGCAGGGCGGGGAGACCGCGCGCACCCGGCAGCGCGCCCTGCACCTCAAACCCGGTGACGTGATCATCATCGAGGAGGTCCGCGGCCCGGTCACCGGCGCGGCGGCCGACGCCGATCCCACTCACCGCCAGGCCGTCCGGCTCACCTCGGTGAGCCCCGGCTGCGACGACCTCTACGACCAGCCGGTCCTCGAAATCACCTGGTCCACCGAGGACGCGCTCACCTTCAGCGTCTGCCTGTCCGCGGTCGGCGGCCCGGACTGCTGCCTGCTCACCGACCTGAGTGTGGTGCGCGGCAACGTGGTGCTGGTCGACCACGGCCGCTCGCTCACCTTCTGCGGCGCCGGCCCCGAGGAGGTCCTGGTGCCACCGGGACCGGTCGATCCGCCGAGCTGCGCGCCACCGGAGTCCGGCTGTCCGGACCGCGCCGCCGCCGACCCCTCGGTCGGCCACCTCCAGTCCCTGATCAGCCAGACCGCCGAGCACGAACCCCTGGACCCCGACGACGTCCGCGGCCTCAACACGGTCTTCGGCGCGGCCGCGGTGGCCAGGGCGGGGCTCGGCATCACCCTGTCCCGCGGCAGCACCGAGCACGAGGTGGTGCGGCCGGAGGTCATCGCCGACCAGCACACCGCGCTGCGCACCCTGCTCGCCCAGGTCACCTACCCGCCGCTGCCACGCCCGTTCCGGCCGATCCTGCGCAACACGCCGGTCACCCAGCGAGTGGTGTTCCCGTTGCCGCGCATAGTGGCCGCGGCCCAGGCCGAACGGCTGCGCGAGATCCCCGGCCGGGTGCATGACTGGCTCACCGGACTCTGGCGGGACGCCCGGGACGGCACCCCGCCGGATCGCCGCGCACTCGCCGCGCTGGCCGTGCTGTTCACCGAGAAACTCCTGGCCCGGCTCAACATCGGCGAACGCCCCGAACCCGCGCTGCGCGAACTCCTGGCCCGCCAGGAAGAACTGCTCAAGCCCAAACTCGACCGGCTGCGCGTGCTGGCCGGCCGGGCCGCCGCCGGAGTGGTCCTGGACAACGGGATCGCCTGGGAGATCAGGCAGAGCTGGGGCCGCGAGCACGCCGAGGGCCTGCATCCCGGGTCGCAGGCACTGGCCGGATCCGCCCGCTCCGCACTGCGCACCGACCCCCGCGCCGCGCTGCCCGCGGTGCTGGTCACCGAAGCGGCCGAGGACGAGGGCGATCCGCCCGGTCCACAGTGGACACCCCGGCGCGAGCTGCTGGCCAGCGGGCCGCGGGACCGGCACTTCGTCGGCGAGCTGACCGAGGACAACCCGGCCCGGCTGCAACTCCGCTTCGGCGACGGCAAACGCGGCCTGGCGCCCCGGCCGGGCAGCACCGTGGAGATCGCCTACCGGGTCGGCACCGGGGTCGCGGGCAACGTCGGCGCGGAGGCCATCACCCACCTCGCACTCTGTTGTGGGGCCATGACCGACGGCGTGACGAGAGTCCGCAACCCGTTGGCCGCGGTCGGCGGTGTGGAGCCCGAGCCCATTGACGAAGTCCGGCAACTGGCCCCGCTGGCACCCCGGCGCAGCCTGGTCCGCGCGGTCACCGCCGCCGACTACGCCCGCCTGGCCGGTGAAGTCCCTGGGGTGCAACGGGCCGCGGCCCAACTCCGCTGGAACGGCAGCGGCAAGGAGGCGCACGTGGCCGTCGACCCGCTCGGCGCCGGCGTGCCCAGCCCGGCGCTGCTCGCCGCGGTCGCCGCCGCCCTGGAACCCGCCCGCCGTATCGGCCACCGCCTTTTTGTCACCCCGGCGGCGCTGGTGCCACTGGACATCGAGCTGTTCGTCTGCGTCGACCATGGCTACCAGCGCGGGCACCTGCTCGCCGCCCTGCGCACGGTCTTCGGCACCCGCCGACTGCCCGACGGCGCACTCGGCTTCTTCCACCCCGACGCGCTCAGCTTCGGCGAACCCATCCGGGTCTCCCGCCTGGTCGCCCGCGCCGCCGCGCTGCCCGGTGTGGTCACCGCCCAGGTCCGCCGGCTGCGCCGCCGTTTCGGCCAGGACAACGGCGAACTCGCCGCCGGGCTGCTGCCACTGGGGCCCTTGGAGATCGGCCAGCTCGACAACGACCCCGACCGGCCGGAGAACGGCCGCCTGACCTTCGTGCTCGGAGGTGCCCGGTGACCAACGACTGCTGTTCCGACTGCTGCGCCGGGACCGCGGTGCAGACCCCCGTCGAGGTGGTCAACCCGCCGTCCCGCAACGAGATCACCCACCGGGTCGGCACGCACGCGGAGTTCCTGGCCAGCATGCGGGCCCGGCTGTCCAGCCCCGCCTACCCGGCGCTGGCCTCGCTCACCGTGCGCGGCACCGAGGATCCGGCGATCGGCCTGCTGGACGCGGGCGCGGTGCTCGGCGACCTGCTCACCTTCTACACCGAGCGGATCGCCAACGAGGGCTACCTGCGCACCGCGACCGAGGAGCGCTCACTCACCCTGCTCGGCCGCCTCGTCGGCCACACCCCGCGACCCGGCGTGGCCGCGGGCGCGTTCCTGGCCTACACCCTGGACGCCGATCCACGGCAGGGCCGGGACTTCCAGGTCCGCATCCCGCGCGGCGCGCGCACCCAGAGCGTGCCGGGACCGGGGGAGGAACCGCAGTCCTTCGAGACCATCGAGGACCTGCTCGCCCGCTGGTCCTGGAACGACCTGCGGGTCCGGCAGACCCGGCCCTACCAGTTCACCATGGACGATCTGGGCAAGCGCACGGCCGTGCACGTCGCCGGGGTCTCCGCCAACCTCAAACCCGGCGACCAGTTGCTGTTCGTCTTCGGCGCCGAACCCGGCCGCCAGCAACACACCGTGGTGCCAGGGGTCACCCTGGACCGGGACCGCGATGTCACCACCATCGGCCTGCCCCAGCCCGCGCTGCCCACCCTGGCCGAGCTGAACAAGGACCTCCTCGCCGAGCTGAAGAAGCTCGTCGACCCGGACCCGGCCGACCCGGAACAGCCGCCGGAAGTGGTGCGGCGCAGCGCGATCCTGCGCCGCCTGGTCGAAGGCCCGGTGACCGAGCTGTGGCGGATCAGGCATACCCTCACCACCCCGACCCGCTTCGCCAAGGAAGTCGCCGCACTGCGCGAACGCGTGGCCGAGACCACCGCCCTCGCCGAGCACTACGTGCACATCGCCACCTGGCTGAAATCCTTCGACCAGACCCTGGGCGCCCTGGAGACGACCGCCCGCAAGCTGGAACCCAAGCAGGACTGGGAACCCGAGCCCGAACGGCTCTACCACGCCCTTGCCCTGGACGCCGAGGTCCCCGGCCGCAGCGAGGCCGTGCTGGGCCTGGGCGCCCTGCTCGGCGCACTGCGCACCAGCACCAGCCGCCCACCCGCCGGATCCCGCTACCTGGCAAGGGAACTGGCCCGGATCTACGCGCCAGGCTCGGACCTCGGCGCCCAGCTCCTGTCCGCTTTGGACGATCGACTCCGGGACAGCCTCTACCCGGCCTGGCGGCAGACCGACCTCAGCACACCCCTCGCCCTGCAGGAACTGCACGCCATGCGAGTGGTCGCCACCCCCTTCGGCGCCACCGCCCCGCCCGAACTCCGGGTCTCCGGCGGCGTGGCCACCCCACAGGAATGGTCGCTGCGCTCCCTGCAAACCCTGCGGCTGCGGGTGGACTACGACGCCGAGGTGCACACCACCAGGGTGGTGCTGCACTTCATCGCGGGCAACGGGGCCTGGGAACACATCCTCACCGACCTCACCGAGGAGGTCACCGTCGACCTCGGCCCCGGCCAGTTCACCTTCACCCCGGCCACCGGCAAAATCACCTTCGCCTTCACCAGAGAACTGCCCGAACGCAAGGTCGAGGTGTTCGAGCAGAACACGGAGAAGAAGATCAAGGTCCGGCTCACCGGCGAGGCGCTGCCGGTACTGGAACACACCCTGGCCGTCGGCGACGAACCCTGGTGGCAGGAACACGGCGAGGGTTTCCTGGCCCGGTTCCAGCGGATCGCGGCCACCGCCGGACCACCGAAAACCGTGGAGCACGTGGACTTCACCATCCAGACCTACGCGCTCACCCCGAGCCGGATCCTGGCCCTGGACGGCGTGTACGAGGGCATCGGGCCAGGCAGCTGGGTGGTGATCACCAGACCGCGCAAGGGCCGCGAGATCGGCGGCGACGAGAAACTGTCCACGGTCACCGCCAGGGTCACCAACGCCCGCACCATCGCCAAGCAGGCATTCGGGATCAGCGCCAAGGTCACCGAACTCACCCTGGACCGGCCCTGGCTGGACAAGCAGGACACCCTGCTCTCACACCTGCGCGACGCTACCGTCTACGCCCGCGGCGACCGGCTGGAACTGGCCGAGGAGCCGGTGCCGGAACCGGTGGCGGGCAACGTGATCGAGCTGGCCGAGCTGTACGACGGCCTCACCCCGGGCCGCTGGGTGATCGTCACCGGCGAACGCGCCGACCTGCCCGGCGGCACCACCGGCGTGCGCGGCACCGAACTCGCCATGATCGCCGGGGTGACCCAGAAGGTCGATCCCCAGCGGCCGGGTGAGAAGGTGCACACCGAGATCACCCTGGCCGCCGCGCTCGCCCACCGCTACCTGCGCACCAGCGTGCGGGTGCACGGCAACGTGGTGCGCGCCACCCACGGTGCCACCCGCGACGAGCCGATCGGCAGCGGCGACGCGAGCAAACCCGGCCAGTCCTTCCTGCTCCGCCAGGGCCCGCTCACCTGGCTGGCCGCGGACAATCCCGTTGGCGCGCACAGCACCCTGGAGATCCGGGTGGACGGGGTGCGCTGGCAGGAGGTGGACAGCCTGGCCGGCCGCGGCCCCACCGAACGCGTGTACGTGACCGCGCTGACCGACACCGGCGCACTCCGGATCACCTTCGGCGACGGCAGGCACGGCGCCCGGCTGCCCACCGGCGTGGAGAACGTACGCGCCAGTTACCGGGTCGGCCTCGGCAAATCCGGCAATGTGACCGCGGGCCAGCTCACCCAGCTCACCACCCGCCCGCTCGGCGTCTCCGCGGTCACCAACCCACTGCCTGCCGACGGCGGCGCCAACCGCGATGACGCAGGCCAGCTCCGCCGCAACATCCCGCTGCGAGTCACCGCCCTGGACCGGCTGGTCTCGGTGCCCGACTACGCCGACTTCGCCCGCGCCCGCGCCGGAATCGGCCGCGCGGAGGCCCGGCAGCTCTACAACGGCTCCCGCCAGGTCGTGCACGTCACCGTGGCCGGCACCGACGACATCCCATTGCACCCCGACTCCGACCTCGTCACCACCCTGCGCGCCGCCTTCACCGCACACGGCGACGCCGGACTGCCCGCCGAGGTCGCGGTGCGGGAACCGGTGCTGCTGGTCATCGCGGCCAACATCCGGGTGCACCCCGACCACTCCTGGGACCTGGTGGAACCGGCGGTGCGGGCCGCGCTGCTGCGCCGGCTGGGCTTCGCCGGGCGGGAACTCGGCCAGCCCGCCTACCTGTCCGAGGTGCTGGCCACCGCACAGGCCGTGCCCGGCGTGGACCACGTGGACGTGGACTCCTTCGCCGGAGTGCCCGGCAGCATCACACCCCTTGGCCTGCAACAGCTCGCCACCGACCTGGCCAGGCCCAACCCGGTCGTGCCCGCCCGGCTCGCCCAGTACACAGTGGACAGATACACCGTCGCCCCGGCGAGCGGCCCGACCGAAACCCTCACCGCCGTCGCGGCCAAACACGGCATCAGCGTCGCCGAACTGGTGCGGCTCAACCCCGACATCACTGACGCCCAGCCGCTGGCGCGGGGCCGGGTGGTCGTGGTCTTCCGCGGGGTGCGGCCCGCCCAGTTCGTGCTGCTGTCACCGACCCTGCCGGACACGTTGATCCTGAAGGAGGTGCGGTGATGCCCGCACCCGATCCCGACCGCCTCTACGACCTGCTGCCGCAGTTCCACCGGTTGCGCGACGCCGAGACCGGCGGCCCGCTGCGCGCGCTGCTGGCGGTGCTCGCCGAACAGGTCGAACTGGTCGACGCCGACGTCCAGGCCCTCTACGAGGACTGGTTCATCGAAACCGCCGCCGACTGGGCCGTGCCCTACCTCGGCGATCTCGTCGGCTACAAGATGCTCCGCGGCTACGAAGAGGCCGTGAGCCGCGGAGACCAAGCCGCCCAACGATTAGCCGCCCGCCTCGCCCCCCGCGCCGACGTCGCGGACACCGTCGCCAACCGCCGCCGCAAAGGCACCTTGCCGCTACTGGAGGAACTCGCCCGCACCGTCGCCGACTGGCCCGCCCGCGCGGTCGAGATCCTGCCGCTGCTCGCCGCACACCAGCCGATCCGCCTCTACCCCAACCGCCCGGCCGCGGCCAGCGCGCGCACCGCGTATGGCGGCGGCTACGTCGACCTGCGCCGCGGCGCCGACCTCGACCTGCTCGGCTCGCCCTTCGACACCACCGCCCGCGGCTCCTCGGGTGCACACGGACCGCCCGCGGTCGGCGTGTTCCTCTGGCGGCTCAAGCCCTACTCGATCACCCGCGCCCCGGCCTACTGCATCGACCGCGCGCGCAACCTGTTCACCTTCTCCATCCTCGGCAACAACCAGCCCCTGGTCGCCAACCCCGAACCCGAACCAGGACCCGCGCACCTGGCCGGAGCGGCCAACGTGCCAGCCTTCATCCGCCGCCGCGCCCTCGCCGACGCCCTGCCCGACTACTACGGACCGGGCAAGAGCCTCCAGATCTGGCGGGACGGCGAGGAGGAACCGGTGCCACTGGCCGATCTGGTGGTGGCCGACCTGACCCGGTGGGCCTACCGCCCGCGCGGCAGGCAGGTCGCGGTGGACCCGGTGCTCGGCCGGATCGCGTTCAGCCCGCGCACCGCACCACGCAACGGCGTCTGGGTCAGCTACCACCACGCCTTCAGCGACGACACCGGCGGCGGCGAGTACCCGCGCCCGCATCAGTCCACAGTGGACAAATACCTGGTCGGCCCCGGCGAGCACGGCGGGATCATGGCCGCCTTCCGGCACTGGCGGGCCGACCAGCAGCAGGGCCAGGCCGGGCCAGAGGCGATCATCGAGATCACCGACAGCGGCGCCTACCAGGAACAGATCGAACTCGCCCTGGAACCCGGCGAACGCCTCGAAGTCCGCGCCGCCGAAGGCACCCGGCCGGTGATCCGGCTGCTCGACTGGTACAGCAACCGCCCGGACGCACTGCTCGTCCGCGGCCCCGCCGCCGACCGCGAACCCGAAGACGGCTGCTGCCCGCCACCGGCCAGGCTGGTGCTCGACGGCCTGCTCATCGCCGGGCGCGGCGTGCACGTCACCGGCCCGCTCGGCGCGGTGGTGCTGCGGCACTGCACGCTCGTGCCCGGCTGGTCCCTGGAACCGCACTGCGAACCCTCGCACCCCGAGGAACCCAGCCTGGTGCTGGAGGACACCACCGCCTGCGTGCAGATCGAACGCAGCATCCTGGGCACCATCCTGGTCATCGCCAACGAGGTCGACACCGACCCGCTGCCCATCCACATCACCGACAGCATCCTGGACGCCACCGCCACCGACCGCGAGGCCCTGTCCGCGCCGGAATGCAGGCACGCGCACGCGATCCTGTCCGTGCGGCGCAGCACGATCATCGGCGAGGTGCACACACACGCCATCCGGCTCGGTGAGAACTCGATCTTCCACGGCCGGGTGCAGGTGGCCCGGCGCGGCCTCGGCTGTCTCCGGTTCTGTTACAGCACACCGGGTTCACGCACCCCGCGGCGATACCGCTGCCAGCCCGACGGCGTGCGCGGCGAGGTCGAGCAGCTGCGCGTGCGGCCCCGGTTCACCAGCACCCGGTACGGCACCCCTGGCTACGCCCAGCTCGCCGCCGACTGCGCCGTGGAGATCAGCCGCGGCGCCGAGGACGGCAGTGAAATGGGCGCCTTCCACGACCTGTTCCAGCCGCAGCGCCTGGACAACCTGCGCGCCCGGCTCACCGAGTTCCTGCCGGCAGGCATGACCGCCGCGACCATCTTCGTCTCGTAGAGGGGGACCAGAACATGCACGGCGACTTCTCCCGGCTGACCTTCCGGCCGGACAAGCGGTTCTCCGCGGTGCTCGCCCAGCAGGGCCGGGTGCAGCTGGACGCCGAGGCCAACGAACAGGTGCTGATCAACCAGCACCGGCAGCGCACCGCGATCGGCGACCTCATCGGCCGCTTCGGCGGTCCGCGCGGCGCCAACGGCTTCAAGCTCACCTATCTGCCCAAGGACAAGGCCCCGGCCAGCCTGGTCATCGGCGGCGGCCGGTACTACGTGGACGGCATCCTGGTCGAGGCCACCCGCCCACCGCGCGGCGTCCCGGTCCTCGACGACCCGGAAACCGACCCCACTCCCGCGCCGCCCGCGGAGTGGACCTACTGGGACCAGCCCGACGCCCACCGCGACCAGGAACGCCTCGACGAGGCCCACCACCTGCCAGCCGAATTCCCCTTCCTGGCCTACCTTTTGGTGACCGAGCACCTGGTCACCGCCATCCAGGACCCGGAGATCCGGGAGACCGCGCTCGGCCCGGCCCTGCCGGACACCACCGCGCGCACCAAGGTCAGTTGGCAGGTGCTGCCGCTGACCGCCAAGGACGGCCTACAGATCCCGGACCGCCCCACCCCGGAGAACCTGATGGCCGCCTTCGACGGCTGGGTCGAGCGCGGCCGCGCCACCGGCAGGCTGGCCGCCCGCGCCGAACGCCCGGCCCGCACCGAGGACGACCCTTGCCTGTCCGCCCCCGACGCCCGGTTCCGTGGTCTGGAGAACCAGCTCTACCGGGTGGAGATCCACGCGGGCGGCAAGGCGCCCACCTTCAAGTGGTCCCGGGAGAACGGTTCGGTCGCCCTTCCAGTGTCCACAGTGGACAAAACCTGGGTGACCCTGGCCGAGGGTGCAAGGGACCTCAAACTCGGCCTGTCCATCGGCGACTGGGTGGAGCTGGCCGACGACGCCTCGGTGGCCCGCGGCGAGATCGGCCCGCTGGCCCAGATCCGCGACCTCGACACCGAGGCCCTGCGGATCGAACTGTCCGCCGAGTCCGCCACCGGGGTCGGCCGCCCAGGACGGCACGCGTTCCTGCGTCGCTGGGACCAGCGTGGTGACGCCCGGCCGGTGGAGGAGGGCAAGTGGCTGGACCTGGAGGACGGCGTGCAGGTGTGGTTCGCCGCCGGCGGGAAGTACCGCGGCGGCGACTACTGGCTGATCCCGGCCCGCACGCTCAGCGGCGAGGTGGAGTGGCCGCGCAACGAGCGCGGTGAACCGCTGCTGCGCCCGCAGCTCGGCATCCTCCGGCACTACGCCCCACTGGCCTGGATCCCGGCCGCCGGCCAGCTCACCGACCTGCGCCTGACCTTCGGCCCGATCGCCCAGCACGTGGTCAGCGAGCTGTAGGAACTAGTGTCGGCCGCATGACCGCCGACCTCACGGTGCCCGCCACGGTCGCGCTGCTCCGGCAGCTCGGCCACACCGACGACTACGCCATCTGGTCGGAGACGCACGGTCTGCCACTGCGGCAGCTCGACACCGGCTGGCAGGTCACCGAGACCGGCTCGGGGTGGCTGCTCTACCGCTCCGAACGCGGCGAGCGGGTCACCCCGTACCGGTGCTTCAACCTGGAGTCGCAGCTGTGCGCCGAGCTGCTGGCCGGCGTGCTCGGCCGCACCACCGCACCGCCGCGGCCCGCCACCGAGGCCGCCTTCGACACCCTGCTGGCCCGCTGGCGGCACGCTCCGTGGCGGCTGCGCCCGGCCACCCGCGGCCAGCTCGCTGAGGCCCTGGCCCAGCTCGGCGTGCCCGCGAGCGCGTACTCGTTGTACGGCGGCGCGTTCGAGGGCCGCCTGTGCCTGGAACAGCGCCTGGAGGGCTGGCGGGTCCACCGGGTCCGCTCCGGCCGCACCGAACCGATCACCGGCTGGACCACCGAACCCACCGCCTGCGCCGAGTTCTGGCGCCGCCTGGTCGACGAGGACCTGCCCACCCTGCTCGGCGCCGACCCGCTGCCACTCCCGGCCGCCGCCGAACCCGAGTCACCCCCGGACGACCTGAGCCTGCCCGAAGCCCTGGCCATCGAAGCCCGCAACGGCTGGACCAAGCCCATCGGCATCGAGTCCCCGACCCACGGCGTGCACCGTCCAGGCCCCGGCTTCGACGACGTGGCCCACCTGCACGAACTACCCAAGGGCCACTGGGAACTCCGCTACACCGAACGCGGCCAGACCAGCGTCCAGGCCAGTTACCAGCGCGAAGGCGACGCCGCCGCCGACCTGATCGCCCCGTACCTCTCGACCCCCGGCATCGCCTCCCCCGACCGCCACGCCTCCCGCTTCGCCCCCACCCGCTACGAACAACTCCTGCACCACTGGCGCCAACTCCCCTGGCACACCAACCCGACCACACCCCAGGACCTGGCGATCGCGTTGCGGGACCACGGTTTCCCGTACGACAGCTACACGCTGGGCGGCGGCCGGGGCTCGGATACGTTGCGGATCGCGGAGCGGCTGGATTCGTGGCGGGTGTACCAGGTGCGGGCAGGGCGGGTGCGCGGCGAGACCCGGCATGCGACTTCGGCGGAGGCGCACGCGGAGTTCTGGCGGCGCGCGGTGGACCGGCTGCTCCCGGAGCTAATCGCCCGATAGTGCGGGCCGCGGCGGTGGTGTGCCACGCAGGCAAACATTACGAATAGAGCTATGCGCCAAGCAGAGCAGATCCCGCTGTCCGAGTTGGTCCAACACACCGCCAGCGTGCTGGAGCGGGTCGAACACGGCGAAACGGTGGAGATCACCAACCAGGACAAGCCCATCGCCCGGATCGTGCCGATCGAGGACTCGTGGTTCGACCGGATGGTGGCCGAAGGAAAAGCCATTCTGCCAACCCAGCCGGGACCGTTCCCGATGCCCACCATTCCGGTCGAGGGCCGTTCGGCATCCGAGGTATTGATCGCCATGCGCGACGAGGAGCGCTGGTGATCCTCGCGGTCCGCGGGTTGTGGCCCGCGCCGGGCGTAGACCTCGGCTGACCCCGGCTCACGACCGCTTGACCAGCTCCGCCCGCACACAATCCGGGATCCGCCCCGTGTGATCGATCGGCGTCCACCCCTCCGACCGGATCCACTGCGACCCGCACCCCCGGCAGGCCAGCACCGGCAACCCGTCGATCTCCGCCCGCGTCTCCTGCCACGCGCACAGCGACCGGCACGGGTGGATGGCGAGCTTGCTCACCCGCCGGTGGGTGGCCGGGAGCCGCTGGTGGTGGTCGCGGTGGTGCTCGGCACCGTCGACTGGCTGGTGGTGGTGGTTGTCGTCGTGGTCGTGGTGGTGGTCGTCGTGGGGTGCGGCGGCGGCTCGCCATTGCTCGTCGGCGGCTGACCGGGGTCGGAGCTGCCGGGCGTGGTCGACTTGCCGGTGCCCGAGGTGCTGGTGCTGGTCTTCGAGGTGCTACTGCTGCTGGAGGACGGGGTGGTCGACACCGTCTCGGTGACCGTGACGGTGGTCCCGTTGGAGACCGTCGTGCGCAGCACCACGTTGTCCAGCCGCGCGTTGTTCGGCGTCAGCGGGCCCGGTTTGGTGGTGGCGCTCAGGGCCGCGATACCGGCGAAAGCGGTGGCGGTGGCCAGGGCGACGGCGGCCAGGGCCGCGCCGCGGGGCACGTCGGAGCGGCGGTGACCCGGCTCCGGCGGTGGGGTGGACATGATCATCTGCCGAACACCTGCACCCAGTGCGGGCCCCTGGTCTCATGACCGACGCCGATTGCGACGAACGAACAGTTCAGGATGTTCGCCCGGTGACCTGCTGAACCCATCCACGACTCCATGACCTTCTCGGCAGAACGTTGCCCCTTGGCGATGTTCTCACCGCCTGGCGCTGGGTAACCAGCCGATCGCGCTCTGTCAACGAAGGACGTGCCCTCTGGTGCGGTGTGCGAGAAGTAGCCGCGGCTGGCCATATCGCTCGCGTGCCGCTGGGCCGCCGTAACCAACCGCTCGTCCACTCGGAGGCTACGGCAGCCCGCCCTGGTCCGCTCCTGGTTCACCAGCTGCACCACCCGCATCGCGGGCGAGGCTGCCGGGTTCTCCGCGGGCGGCGGGGTGGTGGTCGTGGGCGGCGGCTTGGCCACCGTCTGGCTGGTGGGCGGCGGCGCGCCGGTGGTGCTCGACGGCGGGGGCTGCTCGCTCGAACTCGGCGGCGCCTCACCACTGCTGCTCGGGGCCTGGCTGCTGGAGGTGGCCGTGCTGGTGGCACTGCTCGGGTTCAGCGCGCTGGTCGGGGCGGCCAGGATGCCGTCGCCGTTCCACTGCGGGAGCGCGCCGTCCCTGTTCTGCTGGCCGGTCACCTCATCCCGCGCCGCCTCGGCGCTGGCGATGAGGTCCATCCCGGTCAGCGCCTGGAAGGCCGTGGGCGCAATCAAGGTCAGGCCGCAGGCGCCGGCGGCGCCCACCATCATCGCGACGAGACCGAGCACACCAGGGTTGCGTTCCTTGCGCCGGGTGGTCACGGCGAGGAAACGTACCACCATCGAGTTAACCCGGTTGGTCCTGCATGGCCGATTTCTGTTGTCCGGCACGATGAACCCGTGGCGAACACGGCAGAAGTGGTGCGACTCACGGCCTGGGTGCACGGCCGGGTGCAGGGGGTGGGTTTCCGCTGGTCCACCAGGGCAAAGGCATTGCAGCTCGGTCTGGTCGGCTGGGCCCGCAACGCGGCGGACGGCCGGGTCGAGGTGGTGGTGGAAGGAAACCGCCAGCTCTGCGAAGAACTACTGACCTTCCTCCACTCGGGCGATACCCCTGGTCAGGTGACCACCGTGGTGGAGCAATGGGCGGCCGCGAAGGGTGGTCTGTCCGGGTTCCGCGAGCGTTGAGCCAACGCCTGACACACGAAAGATCAAGTAAGGTCAAGCCATGGCGGGTAGGCCCAGTTTCACCGGTGTGGTCGGTTCGGTAGCGCGTGCACTCGACGAACTCGGCGACCTCCGCGTTCTGCTCATCCTCGAACAACTCTTCGCCGGCACCAGCGAGCCGGTCGAGCTACGCCGCGGCCTGGGCATGAAGGCAGAGGACTTCGATCCGCTGCTGGCCTACACCGTTGAACACGGCTTCGTCCGCCGCCGCCCGCGCCCCGAGGCCGGCGCCATCGTCTGGGAGTACGTGGCCACCGAGAAGGCCGAACCCCTGCGCGAGGTGCTCTCCGCGCTGGACCGCTGCGGCCTGGCCTGGCCCGCTTTGGGTGACATCCGGCTGCCCCGGAACTCCCGCCGCGGCGGCTCCCGGGCCAAGCCGGACGGCCCGGAAGACGAGGTCAGCCGGGTTGTCCCGTTCCCAAGGCCGAAGCGGTAGGCCCCGGCACACCCGGCCCGGCTCCGACGCCCGAACGGTGGACGTGGGTACCCTCTCCCGGATACCCCGACCGGTGAGCGCGGGAAGGAGCGGGCGCACGTGCACCTCAAGAGCCTGACGCTGAAGGGCTTCAAGTCCTTCGCCTCGGCCACCACGCTGCGCTTCGAGCCGGGCATCACCTGCGTTGTCGGCCCGAACGGCTCCGGCAAGTCCAACGTGCTGGACGCGCTGGCCTGGGTGATGGGGGAGCAGGGGGCGAAAGCCCTGCGTGGCGGCAAGATGGAGGACGTCATCTTCGCCGGCACCTCCGGGCGGCCGCCGCTGGGCCGGGCCGAGGTGACCCTGACCATCGACAACTCCGACGGCGCGCTGCCGATCGAGTACACCGAGGTCAGCATCACCCGCCGGATGTTCCGCGAGGGCTCCAGCGAGTACGAAATCAACGGCAGCCAGTGCCGCCTGCTCGACATCCAGGAACTGCTGTCGGACTCCGGCATCGGCCGGGAGATGCACGTCATCGTCGGGCAGGGCATGCTCGGCCAGATCCTGCAGTCCCGCCCCGAGGAGCGCCGCGCGTTCATCGAGGAAGCGGCCGGGGTGCTCAAGCACCGCAAGCGCAAAGAGAAGGCCATTCGCAAGCTCGACGCGATGCAGGCCAACCTCACCCGGCTCACCGACCTCACCGCCGAACTGCGCCGCCAGCTCAAACCGCTGGGCAAACAGGCCGAGATCGCGCGCAAGGCGCAGACCGTGCAGGCCGACCTGCGCGATGCCCGGCTACGGCTCTACGCCGACGAACTCGTCACCCAACGCACCGACCTGGCCAGGGAAGAGGCCGACGAGGCCACCGCGCGCAGGCGGCGGGCCGAGGTCGAGCAGATGCTCCAGGTCGCCCAGGCCGAACAGGGTGAACTGGAGGAGCGCCTGGCGATCGAGGCGCCGATGCTGGCCAACGCCCAGGAGACCTGGTACCGGCTGTCCGCGCTGGAGGAACGGCTGCGCGGCACGGTCCGGCTGGCCGCCGAACGCGCCCGGCACCTCTCCGCCCCGGTGGAGGCCAACCGCGGTGGCCGCGACCCGGACGACCTGGAACGCGAGGCCGAGGAGGTCGCGCTGCAGGAGGCCGAACTCCAGGAAGCCGCCGAGATGGCCACCGAGGCGCTCACCGTCGCCCAGGCCACCCGCGCCGAGTTCGAGCAGGCGCTGAAGAACGCCGAACGCGCGCACCTGGCCGCGATCCGGGCCATCGCCGACCGCCGCGAGGGCCTGGCCCGGCTGGCCGGTCAGGTCGAGGCGCTGCGCAGCAAGACCGGGGCCACCGCCGAGGAGATCGAACGGCTCTCCGTGGCACTGGCCGAATCCCGCGAACGCGCCGAACTGGCCCAGATCGAGGTCGAGGAGGCCAAGGCCGCCAGCGGGATCGAGGAGGACGACGACACCGGCATCGGCGAACGCCAGCAATCCACCCAGGCCGCGCACAAACAGGCCCGCGCCCGGGTGGACGAACTGGTCGCGGCCGAACGCAAGGCCGAACGCGAGATCGCCTCCTGGAAGGCCCGCGTTGACGCCCTCTCCCTTGGCCTGACCCGCAAGGACGGCGCGGGCGCGCTGCTCGCCGCCGGCTCCCGGCTGCCCGGACTGCTCGGCTCGGTGGCCGCGCTGATGACCGTGGAACCCGGCGCCGAGGTGGCCATGGCCGCCGCGCTCGGACCGGTCGCCGACGCGGTCGCGCTCACCGGCACCAGCGACGCCCTCACCGCACTCGAACTGCTCAAGACCTCCGACTCCGGCCGGGCCGGTCTGCTCGTCGGCGCCAACCAGGTCATGCCGGACCGCGCGGGCTGGCCGCAGCTGCCGCCCGGCGCGCGCTGGGCCGCCGACCTGGTGCACGTGCCGCAACAGCTGCGCCCCGCGCTTTTCCGCGCGCTGGACCGGATGGCCGTGGTCGAGGACCTGGCCGCGGCCGGCGCGCTGGTCGCCGCGCACCCCGAGGTCCGGGTGGCCACCACCGGCGGCGATGTGCTCGGCGCGGACTGGGCCGTCGGCGGCTCCGGCCGCAGCCAGAGCGTGATCGAGGTCCAGGCCGCCGTGGACGAGGCCCGCGACCAGCTCGCCGAGGCCGAACACCGCCTGGAAGCCGCCGGGGCCGCGCTGGAAGGCGCCCGCGCCGAGGAACGCGCCCGCCGGGACGAGGTCGGCCTGGCCCAGGAAGCCGTCAACGACGCCAGAGTCGCCCGCGCCCGCAGCTCCGAACGGCTGGCCCGGCTCGGTCAGGCCGCCCGCTCCGCGCTCGCCGAGGCCGAACGCCTCGAAGGCCAGCGCAGCAAGGTGGAGAACTCCCGCGAGGAGAACCTCACCCGGCTCACCGAGCTGGAAGAACGGCTCCTCGAAGTCGAAGGCGAGCAGGAAACCGACGACGAACCGGACACCAGCGCCCGGGACGACATCGCCGCCAGCCTGGCCAGTGCCCGGCAGGAGGAGATGGAAGCGCGGCTGGTCCAGCGCACCACCGAGGAACGCGCCCGCGCGCTGGTCGGCCGGGCCGACTCGCTGCGTCGCGCCGCCCGCGCCGAACGCGAGGCCAGGGAACGCGCCGAACGCGCCCGCGC
This sequence comes from Crossiella sp. CA198, assembly GCF_052078295.1. Lineage (NCBI taxonomy): Bacteria > Bacillati > Actinomycetota > Actinomycetes > Pseudonocardiales > Pseudonocardiaceae > Crossiella > Crossiella sp. CA198. The sequence continues at coordinate 16,951 of NZ_JBQJIM010000008.1, read as the reverse complement.
CGCCCGCACCCGGGGCGCTACCGTGGCCAACGCGGTCGTCTCCGCGGGCGAGACCGCGCTGACCCGCATCGCGTTGTCGCTGGCCCGCGCCGCCGCCGAACGCGACGCCGCCCAGGTGCGCAAGGCCGAGCACGAGGGCCTGCTCGGCAAGGTGCGCAACCGGGTCCGCGAACTCGGCACCGAACTGGAGAAGCTCACCGACGCGGTGCACCGGGACGAGGTGCTGCGCGCCGAGCAGCGGCTGCGCATCGAACAGCTGGAAACCAAGATCGCCGACGACTTCGGCATCGGCCTGGACGACCTGGTCAGCGAGTACGGCCCGATGGCCTTCATCCCGCCCACCGCGCTGGAGATCAGCGAGTACGAGGCGGCCAAGGAACGCGGCGAGGAGGTCAGCGCGCCGCAGCCGATGCCCTATGACCGGCCCACCCAGGAACGCCGGGCCAAGCGCGCCGAACGCGACCTCGCCCTGCTCGGCAAGGTCAACCCGCTCGCGCTGGAGGAGTTCGCCGCGCTGGAGGAGCGCTACAAGTTCCTCTCCACCCAGCTGGAAGACCTCAAGGCGGCCCGGCGCGACCTGTTCAACACGATCAAGGAAGTCGACGAGCGGATCCTGGCCCTGTTCGCCGACGCCTACGAGGACGTGGCCAGGGAGTTCGTCCAGGTCTTCCAGACGCTCTTCCCCGGCGGCGAGGGCAAACTGCTGCTCACCGACCCGGAGGACCTGCTCACCACCGGCGTCGAGGTCGAGGCCCGCCCGCCCGGCAAGAAGGTCAAGCGACTGTCCCTGCTCTCCGGCGGCGAGAAGTCGCTGACCGCGGTGGCCATGCTGGTGGCGATCTTCCGCGCCCGGCCCTCGCCGTTCTACATCATGGACGAGGTCGAGGCCGCCCTGGACGACACCAACCTGCGTCGGCTGATCACGCTGTTCGCCCAGCTGCGGGAGAAGTCGCAGCTCATCGTGATCACCCACCAGAAGCCGACCATGGAGATCGCGGACGCGCTCTACGGGGTCAGCATGCGCGGCGACGGCATCAGCCAGGTCATCTCGCAGCGGATGCGCGGGGTGGACACCGCCGCGCCCGCGCCCGAGCACCAGCACGTGCCCAAAAACGATCCGGAAAACGCGCCTGAGCCGGAACCGGTTCCGGCCTCCTGACCCTCTAAGGTCACGCGCATCCGGAACCGCACCCACTCGGGGGAGAGCACTCTCGTGAACCAGCCCTACGGCCAGCAGCCCTATCAGCCTGGGCAGCAGCCCTTCCCCGGGCAGCAGCCTGGCCAGCAGTTTCCCGGCCAGCAGCCTTACCCCGGTCAGCAGCAGCCGGGCTACCCGGGCCAGCAGCAGCCGTACCCCGGCCCGCAGCCGACCCAGCCGTACCAGGCTCCGCACAGCGGCGGCTTTCCGGCGCAGCAGCCCCCGCCCGGCGCGTACCCCGGTGGCCCCGGCGGTTACCCGGGTCAGCAGCCGCAGCAGCAGTTCCCGCCGACCCAGCCCGGCCACGGCAGGCTGGTGCTGGACACCTCGTTCCTGCCGCTGGCCTTCATCCTCAACTGGTTCAAGCCCACGCTGACCATCAACGGCAGGCCAGGCCCGATCGAGTGGGGCCAGACCCCGATCGACCTGCCGCCCGGCCAGTACCACGTGAAGGTGCACTTCCACTACATCTTCATGGACGCCGGCCCGGCCGAGGCGATGATCCCGATCGCCGAGGGCCAGAACGTGCCGGTGTTCTACCGCGCACCCGCGTTCATGTTCGCCGGCGGCGCGATCGGCCCGGTGCCGCAGCCCACCCCCGCCATCGTGCCGATGATCGCCATCATGGCCGCGGTCTTCCTGCTCGCGCTGCTCCCGCTGCTGCTGATCTGATCCATCGCCGCTATCGCTGAGCCCGCCCGCTCGGCCACGATCGCTGTCATGAACGGACACAGCGAGGTGATCGTGGTCGGCGGCGGGCACAACGGACTCATCGCGGCGGTGCTGCTGGCCAGAGCCGGGCGCTCGGTACGCCTGCTGGAACGGGCCGGGCACCTCGGCGGCGCGTCCATCGGCAAACAGGTCTTCCCAGGTCAGCCCGCGCGGCTGTCCCAGTACTCCTACCTGGTCAGCCTGCTGCCGGACGCGCTGGCCGCAGAACTGCGGCTGCCGCTGGAACTGCGCTCCCGCGCGGTGTCCTCCTACACCCCCCTCCGCCGCGGTGGCCGCGATCTCGGGCTGCTGGTCGAACGCGAACCCGGCCCCGCCACCGAAGCCTCCTTCGCCGAGGTCACCGGCTCCGGCGCGGCCTGGACCGCCTGGCAGCGCTTCTACCGCCGCGTCGACGCCTTCGCCAAGGCCGTCGGCCCGGCCCTGGACGGCCCGCTGTCCCGGCGTGCGCGGGTACGGGACCGGGTCACCGCGCTGGCCGGCGCGGACACCTGGGACGACCTGGTCGAACGGCCACTCTCCGAGGTCCTCGAACGTGAGTTCGCCGACGACCTGATCCGCGGCGTGGTGGCCACCGACGGCCTGATCGGCATCGACACCTCGCTGTCCGACCCCGGCCTGGCGCAGAACCGCTGCTTCCTCTACCACGTGGCGGGCAACAGCTCGGGGGAGTGGCGGGTCCCGGTCGGCGGCATGGGCGCGCTCGCCGACGCCCTCACCGCCGCCGCCCAGTCCGCAGGCGTCGAGATCCACACCGGCACCCCGGTGCAGGCGGTGCGGGAGAACGGAAAACGGGTCGAGGTGTCCACAGTGGACGGACGTGAGTTCAGTGCCGACCACGTGCTCGCCGCGGTCGCCCCCGCCGTGCTCGATCGCCTGCTTGACCGCCCGGCCACCGACCCCGAGGGCAGCCAGCTCAAGGTGAACCTGTTGCTACGCAGGCTGCCCCGGCTGCGCAGCGGCGCCGACCCACGCCAGGCCTTCGCCGGGACGCTGCACCTCGGCGAGTCCTACACCGAACTGGAAGCCGCCCATGCCCTTGCCACGCAAGGGAAACTGTCCAACCCGCTGCCCTGCGAGGTCTACTGCCACTCGCTGACCGACCCGTCCATCCTCGGCCCACTCGCCGCCGAGGGCTACCACACACTCACCCTGTTCGGCCTGCACGCGCCCGCCCGCCTGTTCCGCGAACACGACCACCGCGCGGAAGCCACCGCCGCCGCCCTCGCCGCCCTCCAGCAGCACCTGGCCGAACCCCTGTCCGACGTGCTCGCCACCGACGCCGAAGGCAACCCCTGCGTGCAGGCATCCACCCCCGTTGACCTGGAACGGGACCTCGGCATGCCTGGCGGGCACATCTTCCACGGCGACCTGAGCTGGCCCTGGCTGGCCGATGACGAACCCGCCGAGACCCCGGCCCAGCGCTGGGGCGTGGCCGTGCCCGGCCTGCGCCGGGTGCTGCTGGCCGGGGCGGGCAGCAGACGCGGCGGCGGGGTCAGCGGTCTGGGCGGGCAGGCCGCGGCCCGCGCCGTTACCGAATCCGGCTGAGTTTCAGAACACAGCAGGTCAGGCCGGGTCCTGTGGCACACTGTCGCCGGTTCATGTAGCCCGATTGGGCTAATGGATGTATCGGAGACACTGGGGATGACCGCACCACGGACCGGCCTGCCCGGCTGGGCGAAAAAGCTCATCGGCTACGGGATCTTCGTCGCGATCGCGGCCGGATTCGGTATCTACAGCAGCTACACCAACGCCAAGGACGCCGCCGTCGGCGAATGCCTGCAGGGCAAGTCCGGCAACGCCGACTCCTACAAGCGCGCCGACTGCACGAAGCCGGAGGCGAGTTTCAAGGTCGCCGGCATCGTCGAGGACCAGAGCGAGTTCACCGTCCAACTCGGCCTGACCAACGTCTGCGAACCCTTCCCGACCGCGAAGTCGGTCTACTGGGAGGGCAAAAAGGGCGGCACCGGCCGAGTTCTGTGTCTCGAGCCGGTAACACATTAACGTTCGATTTGTGCGGTAGGTGACACCATGTCACCATTGCACGTCGCCCATGTGGGCGAACTTCAACAAGGAGACACTGGGGATGACGAACCCACAGGCCAACGCCCCGCAGGACCAGCCGATTCAGCCGGCCGGCGAGCAGCCCGCCGCGCCGAAAAAGAAGAAGAGCGTGCTGCCGAAGGTCCTCGGCATCCTGCTCGTGGTCCTGGTCGCTGGTGGCTTCGCGGTCTACCGCTACATGAACTCCGCGCAGAGCGCCAAGGTCGGCGAGTGCATCGCGGCCAAGGTCGAGGGCGAGAAGGTCAGCTCGGCCAACAAGGTCGACTGTGCCGGCGCGGACGCGCAGTACAAGGTCCTCGGCAAGTACGAGGACAAGAAGGAAGCCGACTTCAAGATCGAGCTGTGCGACCCGCACGCGGACACCACGGACGCGATCTGGGTTCCGGAGGGTCGCAGCGGCAGCGGCACCGTGCTCTGCCTCGCCGCGAACAAGAAGTGATCGTGAACGTGCGGTAACACCTGCCTGAAAAAGCCCCGGTTTCCGTCCTGGAAACCGGGGCTTTTTCGTCTCAGGCGGCCTTCGCCTCGCTGGCCGGCTGTTCCACCGGCGGCGGGCTACCGCGATGCCGCAGCGACAACAACCCGCCCACGATCAAAGTGATCGCCACGCCCAGCGGCGGATACCAGGGAAACGCCAGCCCCTTCGTCCCGCTGAGCACCGGCGGCAGGATGATCGCGGTCATCGTCGCCACCGTCACCAGGAAAGCGATGATCGCGTCGGACTGCCGGGCCCGTTTCACGATCAACCCGAGCAGGAACGCGCCGAGCAATGCGCCATAGGTGTAACCGGTGATCGACAAACCCTGTTCCACCAGGGTGTTGCCGCGCGAGGTGAACTGCGCGAACAACCCGGCGAACACGATCAGCAGCCCGGCCCAGATCACCGTCCAGATCCGGCCCTGCTTGAGCAGTTCGGTATCCGACAGCGGCCGCCGGACCACCCGCTGGTAGATGTCGGTGACCGTGGAGGAGGCCAGCGCGCCCAGCGAGGAACTCAGCGCGGCGGCCAGGATGCCCGCGATCACGAAGCCGGACAGGCCGCTGGGCAACTGGGTCACGATGAAGTTGGCGAACAGCTCGTCGTTGTTGTTCAGGCCCAGGTCCTGCACTGGTTTGGCCGCGTTGTAGAAGGCCCACAGCATCACGCCGATGAACAGGAACAGCGCGAACTGCACGAAGACGACCACACCGCTGGCGATCAGCGCCTTCTGACTCGCCTTCACGTCCCTGGTGGCCATCAGCCGCTGCACGATGAGCTGGTCCGCGCCGTGCGAGGCCATGGACAGCACCGCGCCACCCACCACCGCGGTCAGCAACGCGTACGGGCTGTACCGCGGATCCGAGGTGAGGTCGAAGACCTGGAACTTGTTGGCGTCCAAGGCCTTGCCCAGCCAGTCGCCGGGCAGCCGGTCGGCCAGCACCCAGATCACCACGGCCGCGCCGAGCAGGTACCAGACCATCTGGATCGCATCGACCCAGACCACCGCCCGCACCCCGCCGAAGAAGCTGTAGACCACCATCGCGATGCCCAGGACGAACACGATCGTCCAGTAGCTCGCCTGCACGCCGTAGGCGGCCAGCACCACCTTGACCGGGATCGCGGTGGCGAACAACCGCAGCCCGTCGGCCAGCAGCCGGGTGAACAGGAAGGTCACCGAGGCGGTGGTGCGCAACCCGTCGCCGAACCGCTTGCCCAGGAAGGCGTAGGCGGTGACCAGGTCACCGGCCACGTACTTGGGCAGCAGCACGAAGGAGACCACGATCCGGCCCAGCAGGTAGCCGATGGCCAGCGATAGGAAGGTCATCCCGCCCGCGCCGGGAGTGGCCAGGTAGGCCACCGTCGGCACGCTGAGCACGGTCAGCGTCGAGGTCTCCGCGGAGACCACGGACAGACAGACCACCCACCACGAGATCTTGCCCTCGCCAACGAAGTAGTCGCTGGCCGATTTCTGCCTGCCGCCGATCCAGATGCCCAGCAGCGGCATGCCCACCAGGAACACCGCGATGATGGCCAGGTCGAGACTGCGCACGTCCCACCTCCTGCTCTAACCGCCGGTTCGCACCGGCTCCCCAGTTGTGTGCCCCCGGTCAGCCCCCGTGGCCACGCAGCGCAGCGCGACCGGTGGTCGCGGCCATGGTGCGGGCAGTCGCAACGCGGTGCGGCCCGGGGTGATGCTGCCCAGCGGGCGCGGTCCGACCGCCCCTGTGGTCGCCGGCAGGTTTCCGGGCTGACCGCAGAAGGTGAGCAGGCCGAGCAACGCCGCAAGGTAGCCCTCCTTGCCGTCGGCAGGCAGTCCCTCGGCCGCGCTGGTGACCAGCTCGGCCGGGGCGAGATGCCTGCTCAGGGCGGCCATCAGCGTGGCGTTGTGCACCCCGCCTCCGGAAGCCACCACCCGGGTGGCCTCTTGCCGATCACACTCCTGGGCGACCGTGCGGGCGGTCAGCTCCACCAAAGTGGCCAGCAGATCCGGGCCCGAGGGCGGTGTGGACAGGCGGTTCAGGGCGGCGTTCAGGTACTCGGCGGTGAAATATTCCTTGCCGGTGGACTTCGGCGGCGCCAGCTCGTAGTACGGGTCGGCCAGCAGGGCGGACAACAGGTCCGGGTGAGGGGAGCCGATGGCGGCGAGCCGGCCCCCCTCATCGCGCTCCCGACGTTCCGGTAGCAGCCGGGCGGCCGAATCAAGCAGCGCGTTACCCGGACCTGTGTCGTAGGCCAGCGGCGGCAGACCGCCACCGACCACGCTGATGTTGGCGATGCCACCGAGGTTGAGCGCGGCCGTGCGCGCCCGCCCGTGGCCCAGCCAGAGCTGGTCGAACAGCCCGACCAGTGGCGCCCCGTGCCCGCCCGCGGCCACATCCCTGGCCCGCAGGTCGGCGACCACCGGCAGTCCGGTGGCCTCGGCGATCCAGGCGGGCTGGCCCAGCTGCAGGGTGCCCTCGCAGCGGCCGTCCTCCACCCAGTGGTAGATCGTCTGCCCGAGCGAGCCGATCAGATCGGCCTTGCCTGCGCAGAGTTCGGTGAGCCCGCGCAGCGCGGCCACCCCGAAGGCCCGCCCGACCAGCGTGTCCAGCCGGCACAGCTGCCGGGCCGAACAGTCCGCCGGGGGCAGCGCGGCCAGCAGTTCGGCGCGCAGCTCGTCGGGGTAGGGCACGTCCAGGCAGCCCAGCGGCCGCAGTTCGAGCCAGCCGTCCTGGGCAAGGCGGAACTCGGCCGCGGCCACGTCGATGCCGTCCATCGACGTGCCGGACAGCAGCCCGAGCACCCGCCAAGATTTCACAAGATGGGTCTATTGCATGGCGGAAGTTTACGCAAGTGTCCGCCGAAGTTGACGGCGAAGTTGATAGCGAGTCGAGATCAGCCCTTCAGCGCGGCCACCAGCTCCTTGCCCTTGGGGCTCAGGTTGTCCCGGCACTGGTCCATGTCCGGGCCGTGGCTGGCCCCGCCGGGCAGGCCCGGACCGAACTGGTTCATCGTCACCAGCACGTTGCCGTCGCTGAATCGCCCGTAGCAGCCGTCGCCGCCGGTGGACTTGGGGAACAACACGTTCTCGCCCTCCACCCGGTCCTCCGCCGAGCGGTCGATGCTCAGCCAGTACTGGGCGCCGTCCTTGGTCCCGTTGTGCTGGGGCTGGCCGTCGCTGACGAACAGCACGATGTCCGCGCTCACCGTCGCCTCCGGTTCCCTGGTGCGCCAGGAGCACTTGACCCGCACGGTCTGCAGATCGCCGTCGCCGCGGGCGGCCTGGGTGTCCTTCTTCTTCTCCGCGGCCTTGGGCATCAGGTCCGGGAACAGGGTCAACTTGGCGTTGAGCGCGGCGCACTCCGGCAGGTCGGTGTACTTGTCCGCGGGGCCAGGCTCGGCCGCGGCGCTGGTGCCGGGGGAGTCGGCCGGGTCGCCGGAGTTCAGGTAGACGACCACGCCGATCCCGGCCACCAGCAGCACCGCGAGCCCGGCCACGAGCGCGATCACCGGTCCGTTGTTCTTCTTCGGCGGCCGCGGATAGCCGTGGCCATAGCCGGGCGGCGGGTACTGCGGCTGCTGAGGGGGCTGGTGCTGGTGCGGGCCGGGCTGCATGGTCGACATCCTCGCCCAGACCCGACTCCGGCGAGGGCCGAACCGCCCATGATGCGAGGATGGGGGCGTGTCCACCGAAGTAATGATCTGGATCGCCGTAGCCGTCGCCGCGGTGCTGCTCATCGCGCTCGTCACCGGGATCGTGCTGGCCCGTCGCCGCCGGGTGAGCATTGCCGAGCAGGCCAGGCCCGAGGCCCCGGCCCGGTCCACCTACCAGGCGGACAGCAAGATCAGTTTCGCCTCCGGCACGGACACCGCGACCGCGCCGGCCGTCGAACCCGGACACCCGGTCGTCGAGCGCACCGAGGTCGACGGGCAGCCCGGCGTGGGCGATGACGCCGCGGTGCCCAGGGACACCCCGCGCCGGGACATCGTGGACGTGCCGCTGCCGCCCGCGGCCGAGGCGCCTGCCCCGATCGAGCCGGTGGTGGTCGCCGAGACCCACCCGGTGCCCGATGACATCGCGCCCACCGCCGGTCGCCTGGAGCGGCTGCGCGGCCGGCTGGTCAAGTCCCGCTCCGCGTTCGGCCAGGGCCTGCTCGGCCTGCTCGGCGCCGGCGATCTGGATGAGGACTCCTGGACCGAGGTCGAGGACACCCTGCTGCTGGCCGACCTGGGCGCGGCCACCACCGCGGAGATCATCGACCGGCTGCGCAAGGAGATCGTCACCCGCGGCGTGCGCACCCCGGAGGCCGCCCGCGCGGTGCTGCGCGAGGTGCTGGTGGACGCGCTCAAGCCGGAGCTGGACCGCTCGGTGCGCGCGCTGCCGCACGATGGCCGCCCGGCGGTGCTGCTGATCACCGGCGTCAACGGCACCGGCAAGACCACCACCACCGGCAAGCTGGCCAGGGTGCTGGTCGGCGATGGCCGCACGGTGATCCTGGGCGCGGCCGACACCTTCCGCGCCGCCGCCGCCGAACAGCTGGCCACCTGGGCCGAGCGCGCGGGGGCGGAGATCGTGCGCGGCAAGGAAGGCGCCGACCCGGCCAGCGTGGCCTTCGACGCGGTCAAGCGCGGCGTGGAGGCGGGCGTGGACGCGGTCCTGGTGGACACCGCGGGCCGCCTGCACACCAAGGCCGGCTTGATGGACGAGCTGGGCAAGGTCAAGCGGGTGGTGGAGAAGCAGGCCAAGGTGGACGAGGTGCTGCTCGTGCTGGATGCCACCACCGGCCAGAACGGCCTCACCCAGGCCAGGGTGTTCTCCGATGTGGTCGAGGTGACCGGCATCGTGCTGACCAAGCTGGACGGCACCGCCAAGGGCGGCATCGTCTTCCAGGTCCAGCGTGAACTGGGTGTCCCGGTCAAGCTGGTCGGCCTGGGTGAGGGTCCGGACGACCTGGCCCCGTTCGTCCCGGGCGCGTTCGTGGACGCTCTGCTTACGTAACCAGGAGTTCGTGCAGGTCCAGGGCGTCCCGGAAGTCCGGGACCACCCTGGACCCGGTGTTCAGGTCCACCGCTAGCTGCCGGTAGAGCGCGGCCACGTTGACCGCGGGCACCGGCAACTCCGAACCCGGCAGCGGCACCGGCTCGCCCTGGGTGTCCAGCAGTTCCAGCCGCCCGATCTGCGGCTGGATGGCCAATAGTTGGCGCTCTGGCGCGGAGACCAGCGTCAGCGTGCCCTCGGTCCCGGCGATCTCCAGGTGCACCCGGGGCCGGAACTGCTCGTTGTCGTGCACCAGCACCGTGGCCAGCGCCCCGCCGTCCAGTTCGGCCACCGCGGCCAGGTGATCCGGGGTGTTCACCTCGATCCGCTCCCCGGTCTCGGCGATCACCTGCTCGGTCACCTGGAGGGTGCTGCGGCCGCTGATCGCGCGGATCGGCCCGGCCAGGTGCCGCAGCAGGTCCACCGCGTGCCCGCCGAGCACCTCCACCAGCCCGGCGCCGTTGGCCCGGTCGAAGGTGTAGGCCATCCAGGCCGGGACCCCGCCCACGCCGCCCCTGGCCCGCGCGCTGAGCAGGGTGGCCGTCCGGATCCGTCCGATCTTGCCCTCGTCGATCAGCTTCCTGGCCGCGACCGCCGCCGGGCTGAACCGGCCCTGCAGGCCGATCACCGCGCGCACCCCGGCGGCCTCGGCGGCCTTGGCGAGTTCCTCCGCCTCCGCGGCGTCGCGGCCCAGCGGCCACTCGCAGTAGACGTGCTTGCCAGCGGCCAGCGCGGCCAGCACCAGCTCCCGGTGCGCGGGCACCTTCACGGTGACCACCACCAGGTCCACCTCGGGATGACCGGCCAGCTCCTCGGCGTTGGTGAAGGCATGCGCCGCGCCGAACCGCCGCTGCGCCTCCCTGGCGCTCTCCGCCCGGCTGGTGCCCACCGCGACCAGCCGGTACTGCTCCGGCAACGCGGCCAGCGCGGGCAGGTGCGCCATGGCCGCCCAGCCCCGGTCCGGGCTCGCGCCCAGGATGCCCACTCCGATCATTGGGTCCTCCTCATAAACGGGTCACGCTGACCCGTTTAGCTCGACCCTAGACTGCCGGCATGTCCGCCGTCGAGCAGCTGCTCTCCACCGGCGCCGCGCGCGCCGACGCCCGGCGCAACGTGGCCCGGCTGGTGGCCGCCGCCCGCGCCGCCCTGGACGAGCAGGGCCTTGGCGTGACCACCAGGGAGATCGCGCACCGGGCCGGGGTCGGCCTGGGCACCGTGCACCGCCGGGTGCCCTCGGTGGAGAAACTGATCGGCGCGATCCTGATCGACACCATCGACTCGATGGCCGGACTGGTCGCCGAGGCCGCGCGGGAACCCGATCCGTGGCTGGCCTTCGCCGGCTTCGCCGAGTCCTACGTGCAACTGCGCGCGGCCAGCTGCGGCCTGCACGCCGCGCTCTCCGGCGACGGCGACCTCAACCTCAGCGGCCCCCTGGACCGGCTGCGCGAGGAGGTGACCGCTTTGATCCAGCGGACCCAGGACGCGGGCGCGATCCGCGCCGACCTGGACCCGCACGACGTGTTCTTCGTGCTGGCCACCGCCATCCCGGCCGAACGCACCATGGGCCTGCTCGCCCGTCCGGACCAGTGGCGGCGCAATCTGGGTGTCCTGTTGGACGGTCTGCGCAACGCAGCCGTAACAACACCGTCGGCACAGTTCACGCCGGTGAAACCTCCGGCGTAACCGGACGAAACACCGGATCTCGATCCTTCCGTGCAACGTGGCAGGCACGGGAGGACTACGAGAATGAATCAAGGCGACACCGCCTGGGTGCTGATCAGCGCCGCTCTGGTGCTGCTCATGACGCCGGGACTTGCGTTCTTCTACGGCGGCATGGTGCGCGCGAAGAGCGTGCTCAACATGCTCATGATGAGCATCGGCAGCATGGCCGTGGTCGGCGTGCTGTGGGTGCTCTTCGGCTACTCCTTCACCTTCGGCAAGGACGTGGCGGGCGGCTGGCTGGCCGATCCGACCGAGTTCTTCGGCCTCGATGGCCTGCTGAGTCCGGAGTCGCTGTCCGGCACCATTCCCACTACGGCGTTCGTCGCCTTCCAGGCCATGTTCGCGATCATCACCGTGGCGCTGATCTCCGGCGCCGTGGCCGACCGTGCCCGGTTCGGGCCGTGGCTGCTGTTCACCGCGCTCTGGGTGACGGTGGTCTACTTCCCGGTCGCGCACTGGGTCTTCGACTTCGACGGCAAGGACGCGGACGGCAACGTCATCGACCCCGGTGGCTGGATCGCCAACCAGCTGGCCGCGATCGACTTCGCCGGCGGCACCGCGGTGCACATCAACGCCGGCGCCGCGGCACTGGCCCTGGTGCTGGTGCTGGGCAAGCGGCGCGGCTGGCCCAAGGAGCCGATGAAGCCGCACAACCTGCCGCTGGTGGTGCTCGGCGCGGGTCTGCTGTGGTTCGGCTGGTTCGGCTTCAACGCGGGTTCCGCGCTGGCGGCCAACACCACCGCCGCGGTCACCTTCGTCAACACCCTGGTCGCCACCGCGGCCGCCACCCTGGGCTGGCTGCTGGTCGAGCGCATCCGCGACGGCAAGCCGACCACCCTGGGCGCGGCCTCGGGCATCGTGGCCGGTCTGGTCGCCATCACCCCGGCCTGTTCCGCGGTCACCCCGCTGGGCGCGATCGCGGTCGGCGCCATCGCCGGTGTGCTCTGCGCCCTGGCAGTCAGCCTGAAGTACAAGCTGGGCTACGACGACTCGCTCGACGTGGTCGGCGTGCACCTGGTCGGCGGTCTGGCCGGCACCCTGCTGATCGGCCTGTTCGCCTCCGAATCGGCCCCGGCCAAGGTCAACGGCCTGTTCTACGGCGGCGGCTTCGACCAGCTGGGCAAGCAGGCGATCGGCGCGTTCGCGGTGCTGGCCTACTCCTTCGTGCTCTCCTTGCTCATCGCCTTCCTGGTCAAGGTCACCGTCGGCTTCCGGGTCGATCCGGAAGCCGAGGTCGAGGGCATCGACGAGGCCGAACACGCGGAGAGCGCCTACGAGTTCGCCACCTTCGGCGGCCGCGGCGGCGCCTTCAAGTCGGCGGGGACCTCCACCACCGCGAGTCTTGAGGAGAGCAAGGCATGAAGCTGGTAACCGCGATCGTCAAGCCGTTCACCATCGACGACGTGAAGGCCGCGCTCGAACAGCTCGGAGTGCTCGGCATGACCGTCAGCGAGGTCCAGGGCTACGGCAGGCAGAAGGGGCACACCGAGGTCTACCGCGGCGCCGAGTACGCGGTGGACTTCGTGCCCAAGGTCCGCATCGAGGTGCTCATCGACGACACCGGGGTGGACAAGGTGGTCGACGCGATCGTCGAATCCGCCCGCACCGGCAAGATCGGCGACGGCAAGGTCTGGGTCACCCCGGTGGACACTGTGGTCCGGGTGCGCACCGGGGAACGCGGCACCGACGCGATCTGAGCAGTTCCACAGGTAGATAGGGCCGGATGTGGCGGTTCCGTTGGCGCCCAACGGAACCGCCACATCCGGCGTCTTGCGAGCAAGGCGGGGCACAGCATGAGCGCAGGGGTCAGCGAATCGGTCGGGCCAACCGCGGCGGACCTGGTGCGAGCGCGGCAGTTGCTGCTCGCGCCCGCCCCCGGCCACCGGAAACTGGCCGCGGAGCCACTACGCGCCGCGCTGGTCGACCTGCACGATTTCTGGCTGGCCGCGCATGCCGGGATGGCCGGCATCGGCGGCGCGGGCAGCGGCACCGCACTCATCGCCGTCGGCGCGCTCGGCCGCCGGGAACTGGCCCCACACTCGGATCTGGATCTGGTTCTAGTCCACAATGGACGGGCCGAGGTCGGCGCGCTGGCCGACCGGCTCTGGTACCCGCTGTGGAACTCCGGCGTCGGCCTGGACCACTCGGTGCGCACGCTCGCCGAGGCGGAGAAGGTGGCCGCCACCGACCTGCGCGCCGCGCTGGGCCTGCTGGAGGTGCGGCACCTGGTCGGCGACCAGGCGCTGTCCGAACGACTTGCCGCAGGCGCGCGGCAGAGCTGGCGGGCCGGCATCCGGACCCGGTTCGAGGACCTGGTCGAGGCCGCCGAACACCGCTGGCAGCGCTCTGGCGAGGTCGCGCACCGGGTCGAACCCGACCTGAAGAACGGCAAGGGCGGCCTGCGCGACCTCAACCTGCTCGACGCGCTGGCCGCCACCCAGCTGGTGGACCGGCCCGGCCCCGAGGTCCGCGCCGCCCGCACGCTGCTGCTGGACGTGCGCACCGAACTGCACCGCGGCGTCGGCAAGGCCCGCGACGTCATCCGGGCCGAGGACGGCGACGAGATCGCCATGGCGCTGGGCGTCGGCGACCGTTTCGAGCTGGCCCGGCTGCTCTCCGCCACCGGCCGCACCGTGGCCTACGCGGTCGACGTGGCCCTGCGCACCACACGCAACGCGTTGCCGCGCAAGGGTTTCGCCGCACTCAGCAGTCGCGCCCCGTGGAACCGCGGCCCGGCCAGGCGGCCACTGGACGACGGCGTGGTGCTGCACGGCGGCGAGGTAGCGCTGGCCCGCGACGCGGTGCCGGCCCGCGATCCCGGCCTGCTGCTGCGGGTGGCCGCCTCGGCCGCGCGCACCGGCAGCCCGATCGCCGCTGGCACCCTGGCCCGGCTGGCCGACTCCGCGCCCGAACTGCGCAGGCCATGGCCCAGCGCGGCCCGCCAGGAACTGCTCGCCCTGCTCGGCTGCGGCCGCGGGCTGATCGACGTGGTCGAGGCGCTGGACCGGACCGACCTGTGGGGACGGCTGTTCCCGGAGTGGGGCGCCGTCCGCGACCTGCCGCCCCGCGATGCCGCGCACACCTGGACGGTGGACCGGCACCTGGTGCACGCGGTGGCCAACGCCGCCCGGCTGGCCACCACCGTCTCCCGCCCCGACCTGCTGCTGCTGGCCACCCTGCTGCACGACATCGGCAAGGGCCGCGACGGCGACCACTCCGAGGTCGGCGCCGCACTGGCCACCCAGGTCTGCGAACGCCTCGGCCTGTGGCCATCGGATGTGGCCATCGTGGCCAGGGTGGTCCGGCACCACCTGCTGCTGCCGCACACCGCCACCCGCCGCGACGTGGAGGACCCGGCCACCGTGCACCGCGTGGTGGACACCCTCGACGGCGACCCGGTGGCCCTGGAACTGCTGCACGCGCTGGCCGAGGCCGACTCACTGGCCACCGGACCCGGCGTGTGGACGGAGTGGAAGGCCGCCCTGATCACCGACCTGGTCCGCCGCTGCCGCGCCGCCATGGCCGGGGAGCACCTGGAAGGCCCCGGCCCGCTCGACCCGGACCAGCAGGCCCTCGCCGAGGCCGCGGTCGCCTCCGGCAAGCCACACGTGGTGATCACCCCGAACGGCCAGACCGCCACCGTCACCGTGCTCGCCCCGGACCGGATCGGCCTGCTCTCCCTGGCCAGCGGCGTGCTCGCGCTCAACTCCCTGGAAGTGCACGCGGCCGAGGTCAGCGCGCACGCAGGCGCCGGCGTGGAGACCTTCACCGTGTCCCCGCGCTTCGGCACCCTGCCCGATGCCGCACTGCTGCGCGAACAACTGGTCAAGGTGGTCGAGGGCACCCTCTCGCTGACCGACCGGCTGGCCGCCAAGGAACGCGACTACGGCGGCCCGCCTGAGCAGATCGCCCCGCCCAAGGTGCTCTGGTTCGACGACGAGGCCAGCGGCGCGGTGGTGCTGGAACTACGCGCCACCGACCGGATCGGCCTGCTGCACCGGATCGCCGCCGCCCTGGAGAGCTGCAAGGTCGACGTGCGCTGGGCCAGGGTGGCCACCCTGGGCGGCACCGTCGTGGACTCCTTCAGCCTCACCACCGCCGACAACGGCCTGTGCGAGCCCGGCAGCCCGGCCCGCCGCAAGATCGAGAAAGCGGTGCTGGCCGCCGCCCGCTGACCCGGGAACCGCCTTAGCTGAGCGGAACCGATGGCAGGACCTGCGGCACGTTCAGCAGGTGCGCGTTGGCGTGCACCCGCTCAATCACGTCGTCGAACGTGGGCCCCGGCCCAGCGCCGTAGTAGAGGTTCCGCATCGCGTCGTCGTGGTGTTGACGCAGTTGCGGGCCGAGCGGCCCAGTGGGGTCGAAGGCTGAGCAGCGGCTGAACCCGCCGACCGGCGGGGGTCGGTCGCCCTGAAACTGCTCCGAGATCGCGTAGCAGTCAGCGAGGACCGCGCCGGCGGTCGACTGGTCGGCGAGGAAGGCGAGGGTCTGTTCGTCGCCGAGCAAGGCCCAGATGTCGTAGATCCGCAACCCGAACCGGCTCTGACCTGGGCATATGGTCCTGTTTTCCAGGGGTGAACCAAGATCATGCCGTCGCCAGGCCGTCAGGCCGTCACCACGGCGGCCTGGGCCGAATGACGCGGGGCGAACATCTCGTTCACAGCCTGGCGAGCGCGGGAGTAACTAGACGGCATCAGGTGGGTGTAAGTCTTGAGCGTGAACCCCTCCGAGGAGTGGCCCAGGTAAGCCGCCAGCTCCTTGACCGTCACCCCGCGTTCCAGCAAGGCCGAGGCGAACAGGTGCCGCAACGCGTGCATCCCATCCACACGGTCCGCATAGGACAAACCGGCCTTGGTGAACGTCGGCCGCCACACCACACTGTTGAACGTCTGCCGGGTGTAGAGATCCCCCGCATCGTTGACCATCAGCACCCGGACGGTCTCCGTGGCACGGCCGTCCCGCTCGGCCCACGGCAGGGTGATCTCTACCGGGGGATACCTTTTGGCATAGGCGTCCAGATCATCCAGCACCCCATGCCCCAACGGGATCACACGGGTCTTGTGCCCCTTGGGCAACTTGAACTTCCGCGCCCCGTTCACGGTGACCATTTGCCGGGTGCAGTGATACACCATCTCCTTGCGGTCGACGTTGTCCAGGCTGAAGGCGAACACCTCGCCCTGACGCAGCCCCAGCCCCGCCCCCAGCGGAATGCAGGGCTTGAACCGGGTCGGGAGCGCCAGCTCCACTCTGCGCAGCCGGGTATCCGGCCACGGGGTGATGTTGCGTGAAATCGGCTTGGGCGGGTGCACCGAGGCATCCCGGCACGGATTGATTTTGATCTTGCCATCGGCTACCGCCGCGTCAAGGACCGAGGACACCAGACCGAACACCTGACGCTGATACCCCGCTGACACGGGTTTGTCCTGCTCATTCATCCACGCCAGCCACTTCCGGATCACATCCGGCGTGCTGAACGAGGACAACAGTTTCCGCCCCAGGAACGGGTACACCTGACTGTTCATCCGGCTGGTCAGTGTGTCCACTGTGGACTCATCTTGTGACCGGGCGGCCAGCACCGTGACCGCATACGCCTTGAACTCCACATTCCCCGCATTCGGGTCGGTGTAGGTCCCGGCATACTTGTCGTTCTCGACCTTGGTCATGAACTCCTTAGCCCGCCCCAACTGCTTGTCCGGGAAGGACTTCGACCGCTCACGCTTGTCCGGGTCTTGGTACTTCA